>JAJYPU010000179.1 GCA_021795095.1 Actinomycetes bacterium
ATGCGGAAGAACACCTTCGGTGCGCTTGCCTTCACGTCATACGGTGCGTTCTGGATTTCGCTGTATGCCCTTGTCAATTTCCAAAAGGCCTTCCCGGGGCCGTCCGTGGGAGTCTTCCTCCTCGGGTGGACCATCTTCACCGCGTACATGCTGATCGCGTCGATGAAGACCAACACGATTCTGTTCTTGGTCTTCCTCGTGCTGACGGCGACGTTCGTGTTCCTGACAATCGGGAACTGGGGCGCTGGCCACACGGGCATGGTTCGTATCGGTGGGTGGCTTGGCCTCATCACCGCGCTGCTCGCCTGGTACGCCTCGGCGGCCGGCGTCATCAACGACACGTTCAAGAAGGTGGTTCTTCCGGTCGGCCCGCGCGGCTAAGGTACGAGTCACTGGTGGCCTGCCACCGGACCCAACCGCCAACAGCGCCCGACCACTTTGGTTCGGGCGCTGTTGGCATTTTGGGGCGCAGTAGGGATACTCTCGCCTCAACGTTGCATTGCAGTACACGAACAATCGATTTGCGGTATCTCCGTATCAACTACTCCCTGGGGGAACTATGACTGAAGCAAAGTTGGAAGCTTGGCTCGACGAGAAGCGCGTCTTCCCGCCTAGCGAGTCCTTTGTCGCCAACGCCAACGCCAAGCCTTCGATTTACGACGAAGCCAAAGCCGATCCCGAGGCGTGGTGGCGTAAGCAAGCCGAACGTCTGGTGTGGGACAAGAAGCCCACGTCGACACTCGAATGGGACCTGCCAAACGCAAAGTGGTTCAGCGACGGCACACTCAACGCCAGCGTGAACTGCGTCGATCGGCACGTCGCCGAAGGCCGCGGCGACAAGGTTGCCTACTACTGGGTGGCCGACGCGGACGGCGAGTCGCGCACCATCACGTACGGCGAGTTGCAGAAGTTGGTGGCCAAGACCGCCAACGCGCTCATCGAACTCGGCGTGAAGAAGGGCGACCGAGTCGCGATCTACATGCCCATGATTCCCGAGGCGGTGATCGCCATGCTCGCCGTGGTCCGTCTGGGCGCCGCGCACTCGGTGGTCTTCGGCGGCTTCTCCGCCGACGCGCTCTCGAGCCGAATCCTGGACTCGGACTGCCGGTTCGTGATCACCGCCGACGGTGCCTTCCGTCGCGGCGCGCCGAGCCCGCTGAAGAGTGCAGTTGATGAAGCCCTGCAGAGCTGTCCCGACGTGAAGACCGTGCTCGTTGTTCGCCGCACCGGCGGCGACGTCCACTGGGTGGAGGGGCGCGACTACTGGTGGCACGAGGTCGTGGACCGTCAGAGCGACGAGCACACGCCCGAGTTCTTCCCGGCCGAGCACACGCTGTTCTTGATGTACACGTCCGGCACGACCGCTAAGCCAAAGGGGATCTTCCACACGACGGCGGGCTACCTCACGCAGTGTGCGGCGACCTACCACTACATCTTCGACGTGAAGCCCGAGACCGACGTGCTCTGGACCGCGGCGGACATCGGCTGGATCACCGGTCACAGCTACATCGTCTACGGCCCACTGGTACTCGGCGCGACCCAGATCATGTACGAGGGACTACCCGACTCGGGCGGACGCGACCGTTGGTGGCGCATTGTGGAGCAGTTCAAGGCGACGGTGCTCTACACCGCACCGACGACCATCCGCACCCTCATGAAGTGGGGCGACGAACTGCCCAAGGGTCACGACCTAAGCAGCCTGCGGCTCCTCGGCACGGTCGGTGAGCCGATCAACCCCGAAGCGTGGATGTGGTACCGCGAGAACGTGGGTGGCAACAAGTGCCCGATCGTGGACACTTGGTGGCAGACCGAGACGGGTGCGATCATGATCACGCCCTTGCCGGGCATCACCGCGACCAAGCCCGGTGCGGCGATGACGCCGTTCCCCGGCATCAGCGCCGACGTCGTGGACAACGAAGGCAATTCGGTGGGCAACGGTGAGGGCGGATACCTCGTCATCACCGCACCGTGGCCGTCGATGACCCGCGGCATCTACGGGGACCCCGCTCGGTTCAAGTCGACCTACTGGGACCGGTTCCCCGGCATGTACTTCGCCGGTGACGGCGCCAAGCGCGACGAGGACGGCGACCTGTGGCTACTCGGACGCATCGACGACGTGATGAACATCTCCGGTCACCGGCTCTCGACCACCGAGGTCGAGCACGCCCTTGTCGGTCACCCGGCGGTCGCCGAGGCGGCGGTCGTCGGCGCCACTGACGACACGACTGGTCAGGCCATCGTGGCCTTCGTAACGCTGAAGCTCTCCGCCGAGGACGCCGCGAAGGACCAGTCCCACCTCGTCGAGGAGTTGCGTCAGCACGTGGCTCGGGTCATCAGCCCGATCGCTAAGCCCCGTCAGATCATCTTGACGCCCGACCTGCCCAAGACCCGGTCCGGCAAGATCATGCGTCGCCTGCTGCGTGACGTTGCCGAGAACCGCTCATTGGGCGATGTCACGACGCTCATGGACCCGACCGTGGTCAACATGATCTCGGGCTTGATGCAAAACGAGGGCACGAGCGAGGACTAAGCGGCTTTCACGCGACGATGCCCCGGGGGATGTCCCCGGGGCATCGTCGTTATGAGTCGAAGCCGATGCCGAAGAGGTCCATCATCTTCAGCCAGATGTTTCGCTTACCCTCGTGTTCATCGGCGTGCTTGAGCGAAGCCTGGGTGAGCCGAATGAACAGCCACTTGAATGGTTCGGGCGGGAAGGGGAGCGGTTTCTTGCGCACCATGGTGAGCCGGGTGCGCTCCGTGTCGAGCCCGTCAAGCAAGTCGAGCATCGTCTCAGCACCGAAACGCGTCGACCCGACGCCCAGACCGGTGAAGCCGAGCACGTAGGCGACCTTCTCGTCCATCGCGGTACCCCAGAATGGGGAGAACCGCGTGCAGGTGTCGATAGCGCCACCCCAGGCGTGGGTGAACTTGACGTCGGAGAGTTGGGGGAACGTCTCGAGAAAGTGGCTAGCGAGTGTCGCGTAGGTCTCGGCGTTGAACTCGTACTCGCGTCGGACTCGGCCGCGAAAGTTGTAGATGGCGTCGTACCCGCCCCACACGATCGAGCGGTCGTTAGTCAGACGGTAGTAGTGGAACCGGTTGCCGGCGTCGGCCACGCCTTCGCGGCCAGCCCACCCGATCGAGGCCATTTGGGCATCGCTCAGGGGTTCGGTGACCAGCTGGTAGTCATAGACGGGCACGACGTACTTGCGCACGCTGCGAAGTAGCGACGGGAAGACGTTCGTCGCGAGGGCGACTCGTGCCGCGGTCACGGCACCGTAGGGGGTATGGACGCGAACGGCGTCGTCCACGTCCTCGAGCCACTCGACACGTGAGTTCTCATAGATCGTCACCCCGAGCGACTCGCATGCACGCTCGAGTCCCCAGACGAGGCGAGCCGGGTCCACGAGGGCGGTGCCGTCGGGGTCGAAGATCGCGCCCTCATAGATCGGCGAGTTCACGCGTGCGCGCACCTCGTCACGTGAGAGGACGAGCACGTGGTCACCCATCTCGTTTCGTAGACGCGCCTCTTCGACCATGTCGGCCATCTGCCACTGGGCGAGTGCGACGCGCAGCTCGCCCGTGCGCTCGAAGTCACACTCGATGCCGTAGCGCTCGATGGTCGCCTCGATCGCGTCGAGGTTCTCCCTCCCGAGCCGCTCGATGACGGGCATCTCATCGGCGAATCGGCGCATCCCGTTGTTGAAGCCATGGGTCAGCGAGGCAGAACAGAAGCCGCCGTTGCGCCCCGATGCACCGGCGCCGGTCTCGTACTGCTCGACGACCACCACGTTTCGCTCGGGGTCACGTTCCTTCGCGAGCAGCGCGGTCCACAGACCGGTGTAGCCACCACCCACGACGCACAGGTCCGCGCCAACCTCACCGATGAGTGCCGAGTGCGATGCGGGCTCGAGCGGATCCGAGTCGAGCCACCAGAGCTCCGGTTGCACGTCGGCGAGATGACGAAGGACGGAAGGACTCTTCTTGTCCATGACGTTTCCAACCTACGGTTGG
>JAJYPU010000180.1 GCA_021795095.1 Actinomycetes bacterium
AGACTTCTATAACGTGGGTTCCTTTGAGCACGGTCCGAACCGGTCCTGGTTCTGGCGGCACCGACGCGGCACTTCGTTCAACGAGCAGCGCCTCTTCTACCGCGCCATCCAACCGGGCAAGAACCGATGGAAGGCGGCCTTCTGGTGCGGCACGAACGCCGTCGTGCGCGCGGCCGCGCTACGCGAGGTCGGCGGCGTGGCGACCGAGACGGTCACCGAGGACATCCACACCTCCATCCGCCTACACCGACGTGGGTGGCACACCGTGTATCACAACGAGGTGCTCGCCCACGGGCTGGCCGCGCGCGACGCCGAGCAGTACCAGTCCCAGCGATTGCGCTGGGGCACCGGGGCGATGCAACTGCTCCACGCCGAACACCCGATCACTGGCCCCGGACTCACCTTGGCCCAACGGGTCGCCTACGCGGCGACGATCCTCGGCTGGTTTGACGCGTGGCGCACGCTCGGCTACATCCTCGTTCCCCTCGCCGTGCTGTTCAGCGGGGTGAGCCCGATTCACGCCAGCGCGACAGTGTTCGTCGTCGCCTTCGGCGTCACTCTCGTGACCCAGCGGTTCGCCATCGCGATGTTGTCGCGAGGCTACGCCCCCGCCGGACTCGCCACGCTGTTCGAGTTCGTCCGTCTTCAGACGACCATGGCGGCGACGCTCTCCTATCTGCGCACCGGTGAACGGCCCTTTACGGTGACCGCCAAGGAGGGGGCCGACCGGCGCCGTAGGGCCCAGGCGCCGTGGCTCCTCTGGTTCCTTCTCGGGCTGAGCGTTGCCGCGGGTGTCTGGTTCGCCCTCTCGTTGGCGGGTCTCACGCCGGTGACCTATCGCGTGCGCTGGACGGTCTACGGCGCGGCGTTCTGGGCGTTGGTGAATGCGGCCCTGCTCGGCGCCGCGATTCACCGGATCCGTTCGGACCGGTTTGCGACCGATCGACGAACCGGTGTGCGTCAACGTCTCGAGGGTGACGCGCTCGTGGACGGCCGCCACGCCCACCTGCTCGATATCTCCATCGGGGGCGCACTGGTGCGCACCGGGACATCGACGTCGAGTGCACGCCACGTCCTGACGTTGACCTTCGACGGGGACCAGGTCGTGCGACTCGACTGCGAGGAGCGCAGTCGCCAACCGGCCGGCGATGGGGGCGACATTGTGAGTGTCCAGTTCAGCCCGCGCCAGGACCGTGAGGTCGGCCGACTCGCGGTGGCGCTCTTTGGGGCGCGCGAGCTCACCAGTCACGCGCATCGATCGAAAAACGTGCACCGCCACGACGGGTCCCATCGCGCGAGGACGCACCGGTCCGCCGACGACGTGCGCACCCACTGAACCCACTGATTCGACGTCGCTGGGCGCTGACGTGCGACCGAGGACGCGGTACCGATACGGTGGCCCCGTGGAGCCGAGTGACCTGCCCACCGACGCGGGTCCGCCCGAGGACCCCGAGTCCTGGACCGACGCGCAGTGGCTGGAGTGGCTGCGCGCGACTGACGAGGACGCGGTTGCGGTCGAGGACGGACCACCCACACTGAGCGAACGTGCGGCGAACTCCGCTTTCGGCGTGGTGCTCGGTCAGGCGATGCTCGGCATGGCGCGAGCGATCTACGGTCGCTCCGACGAGGACCTGGTCATCGTCGCCGACGGCGAGGGTCCCTCGCACGGGGACGAGCCGTTCACGGTCCACCTGGACTTCGAACACCCCGAGCGCAGCTCGGTCGCGTTCGTCGCCCACCCGAAGGAGTCAGAACCGCCGGCCCCGTGATCGCGCGCGGTTCGCGCCGCGTGACGCCTACGAGTCCTGGTCGCCCTCGGCGAGGATGCCGTAGAGCGACCGACGGGTCTCGACGAGGACGGCCGTCGCCTTGGCCACCTGCGAGGCGGACCCCGCGACCATCACCTGACGTGCGGCGAGCACGACGTCACGCGCGGTGCCCATCAGCTCGCGCGCGACACGTCCCCCGGTGTCGGTGTTCTCCCAGGGCTTGCCGAGCTCGTCGCGCTGCTCGGCGACGAGCGTACGGCCGGCCTCGGTGAGCTCGTAGGTCCGTCCAGTGCCCGCGGCGGCCGCGACAATCAGACCTTCGTCCTCGAGTTGTTGGAGTACGGGGTAGATGGAGCCGGGACTCGGGCGCCACGCGTCGTTGGACCGCTCGGTGAGTTCCTGGATGAGCTGATAGCCGTTTCGCGGCTGCTCGTCGAGGAGCACGAGGACCGCGGCGCGAACGTCACCGCGCGCCCGTCGTCCCTCACGGCGCATCGGTCCACCGCGGAAGTGTCCGCCCGGTCCGCCGTGGCCGTGTCCTGGTCCACCGCGGCGCCGACGGCCCATCGGCGACTCACCGAGTCCCCGCTGGTCGTTATCGAATTCCTTGAACATTGCATTCTCCTTCGCATCACTATCGATATGTATCAGAGTATACCGATATATCGTTAGTGTTCACGCAGGTCCGGGACAATTATCGATTCAGGCTTTCACCAGGATCGACCGAGGAGTCGCCGGCGGGCACGAGACGGGCACGGGCGACAGAGCGAGCCCACCGGTAGTCGACCTTGCCGTTGGGTGAGCGCCCGATCGACTCGACGACGAGGACGTGTTTGGGCGTCTTGTAACCGGCGAGACGGCCCCGCACGTGCTCGGCGAGTTGGTCCGGACCCGGTGCCGTCCCGGGGCGTACCTCAACGATCGCCGTGACCACCTCGCCCCAGCGCTCATCGGCGAGACCCACTACGACGGCGTCGACGACGTCCGCGTGGGTCTTGAGCACCTCTTCGACCTCCTCGGCGAAGACCTTCTCGCCCCCGGTGTTGATGCAACTCGAGCCGCGGCCGAGCAGCGTGATCGTCCCGTCGGCGGCGACCCTGGCGAGGTCGCCGGGCACCGCGACGCGCTGGCCCTCGATCACCCGGAAGGTCTCGGCCGACTTCGCCTCGTCTCGGAAGTACCCGAGCGGGATCCGCCCGCCCATCGCCACGAGGCCGACTTCGGTGGAGCCCGGCCGCACGATGCGCCCGTCCTCGCTCACCACCAGTGCCCGGTCTCCGAGCGAGAAGGTCGCCGTCGCGACGGCGGCCGAACCACCCGAGATCGACGTGCCCAGCGGCAGGGCCTCGGACGAGCCGTAGGCGTCCACGAGCAGCATCGTCGGGTGATGAGCGAGCAGGCCCCGCTTCACGGGCTCGGACCACATCGCGCCCGACGAACCGATCACCACCAGACTCGACAGGTCCCAGCGGCCCGGCGCGGCGTCGAGGGCCTCGAGCACCGGACGGGCGAAGGCGTCCCCGACGAGGATGACACCGGCCACGTGGTGGCGCGAGATGTCCTCGAGCAACTCGACGGCGTCGAAGCGCCGCGACGACAGCGTCGCCACCGACCCGCCTTGGGCGAGCACCGACTGGGAGGTCAACAGCGCGGTGCCGTGCATCAACGGGCAGGCGGCGAGCGTCGCCTGCCCGGTGGGGAGCAACGACGCCGCCACTGCCTCGTAGTCGGGCTCGGGGCCGAACGTGAAGGGCCCCGTCTTAGGCATGAGGACGACGAGGTCGTCCTGGCGCCACATCACGCCCTTGGGCAGTCCCGTTGTTCCCCCTGTGTAGAGCAGGCAGAGCTGGTCGCCGTCGCGACCCCACGGTGCCCGCTGACGCGGCACCGACACATCGGCCACGACGTCGTAGGGGGTCGCCCACGACGGGCAGTCCTCGGTTCCGTCGGCGACGAAGAGCCAGCCACGAACCGACGGCACCCGGTGGCGCACGACGTCGACGACCGGAACCAGCGCGCCGTGAAAGACGACCGCCGCCGGTTCGGCGTTTCCCCAGAGGTACGCGAGCTCCTCAACGCCGTAGCGGTAGTTGGTATTCACCGGCACGAGACCGACCTTGTAGGCCGCAAAGACCGACTCGAGGTACGCGGGCGCGTTGAACAAGAGTTGGGCGAAGCGGTCCTGTTCGACCACGCCGAGGGACAGGAGCCACGCGGCGACCCCGTCGGCGTGCCGGTCGA
>JAJYPU010000181.1 GCA_021795095.1 Actinomycetes bacterium
AGTTCCTCTACACCCACCCCGACATCATCGACGTGCAGGTCATCGGGGTCCCCGACGACCGCTACGGCGAGGAGGTCGCGGCCTGGGTGGTGGTGCGCGAGGGGGCGGTGATGGACGCCGAGGTGCTTCGGGCCTACTGCGCCGAGAAGATCGCGCGCCACAAGATCCCCAAGTACGTCGTCGTCGTGAAGGAGTTCCCGATGACCGTCACCGGCAAGGTCCGCAAGGTCGAGATGCGGAAGCAGTCCGTCGAACTGCTCGGGCTCGGCGGGCAGACAAGGTAGAACTGGTCACTCGAGTCAGGCTGGTCCGGCTTCATGCAGCCACGACCGTCAGTAGATCCGCTTGAAAGGTGTGCTACGAGCACGTCCCATCGGTCGGGAACGATGGACCGTTGGCCGATTCGACGTTGCCAGCCCAGCCGAGCCGGAAGTACCACAGTTCGAGAAATAATTTATCATTGATAGTTTAAAATGCTAGTGATAAGTTAATTATCGATGGTTGAAAGTTCTGATGCGCGCTCGGCAGCGCTGGTTCGACTGGTGACTGGCGTCCTCGAGGGCGGTCACGTGGGCCCGTACGAGGGGCACGTACTTGACTGCAAAGAAGACCCATCGTGTCGTGCCCCCGACGGCCTGCTCCAGCCAGGTCGCCAACAGTCCGACGCTCTGGCGAAGACCGTTGCCGATGCGTCGGCGTGTTTCGCGAATGCCGACGGTGGCATTGTCGTCGTCGGCGTAGATGACAAAGCGACGGGTCGATCGGCTTTCGTCGGGACTCCCTGTGACACGTCGTGGCTACGGAACCGCATTCGCCAACTGATCAATGTCGAGGTTCTGGTCACAGAAGTGAACGTTGAGGACAGCCGTATCGTCACTGTCACCGTCGAACCATCGTCGATACCAGTCGCTGATAGCTCGGGCAAGTTTCGGAGCCGCCAGGGCCGCGACTGTCACGTCATGACCGGTGGCGAGCTCGGTCAGTTCTCGGTGAACCGGTCCGGAGCCGATTGGTCGTCAGTCCCGTCGTCTTCGACCGTCGCCGAAATCGACCCGACGGCGATGGTGCAACTACGTGCGTGGCTTCACCAGTCGGGCGAGGCTTCGCGGGTGGAACTAGCCAACCGTGACGATGGTGCACTGCTCGACCAACTCGGATTAAGCACATCCGAAGGTCAACTCAACCGGGCGGGCGAACTCCTCGGTGTCAGGCTTCGTGGACGTGGCCCCCTCGTGGATTTCACGTTCAGGCCGGCCCCCGGTGCTGACGCGGTGGTGCGTATTGACCCGAGCGAAGTGCCACTCGCGGTCGTGCTCGCTGAGGTCGAGTCGGCGATCAATGATCGTAATCCCGTTTCCCTCTACTCGACCGGGCTTACCGTTGGCCAGTTTCGTGCGCTTCCTACATTGGCCCTCCGAGAGGCGTTGGTGAACGCGGTAGCCCACCGCGACTGGGCCGCGCCGGGTCCAATCCGCGTACAGCTGGAGGGGACGATGCTGACGGTCACGAATCCGGGTGGCTTCCTTCCTGGAATAACTACCGAGACGGTCATCACGGCTCCACCGCGTGCTCGTAATCCACGGTTAGCCAGGGCCTTGCGGGGGTTGCGTTTGGCAGAATCCGAAGGCATTGGTGTCGACCGGATGTACCGAGAGACGGTTCGTCAAGGTCTGCCCACCCCGGACATCGACGAATTCCCCGATGGCAGGGGCGTGCGCTGCGTGCTCGTGGGTGGCCCGCCCGATGGGGCGGTCGTCGCCGTGGTTGGTGCCTTGTCCCAGCCAGCGGGTCAGGATGTCGACATCCTCTTATTGCTTCACCGGCTCTTGCGCGTTGCCACCGTCAACGCGACCCAACTCGCCCCAGTCATCCAAAAGTCGCGTGCGCAAGCGGCGGCGGCAATCGAACGGGCCGTGGACGCCGGACTCGTGGCCTCATCGAGTCAGGTCGGCTACTACCGACTGGCCAATGGCCCACGACACGTGCTCGCCAAAAAATTACCCTACCTGCGTAGAACGGAAGCGGACTACGCAAGAGTCATCGGCGATCTTCTAGGAGCGAGCGGCGAAATACGAGCACGAGATCTCATCGACGTCTGTGGGATAAAACCCGTTCGAGCGTCCCAAGTTCTCGCTCACGCCGTCGGCAGTGGCCTACTTGAGCGGCACGGCGAATTGGGCGCCGGTGTGTACTACACGCGAAAGGGCGATTCGGGGCAAATCGCGTGATCGAGGTGGTTGGCCGCGCGGACTGGACGTCGCCGTGACGGATCGCTGAATCGGCGTAGGCGGGAATGTTCTTAGTTTCCAACGTCGATTCGTTCCAGCTCGTCGCGCAGCCAATCTCACATGAAGGTGGACGCTGCCCAATGACACAGGCATCATCACATGGAATCGGGCGTCGCTAACGATGAGCCGCGCGACACGATGAGTTCGTCTCGCTACACCCCGAGCATCCGGGCGATGAGCATCTTCTGCACCTCGCTGGTGCCCTCGCCGATCTCGAGGATCTTCGAGTCCCGGTAGTGACGCGCGACCGGGCACTCGTTCATGAACCCGTAGCCGCCGTGGATCTGGGTGGCGTCGCGCGCGTTGTCCATCGCGGCGTTGCTCGCGACGAGCTTCGCGATGGCGGCCTCCTTCTTGAAGGGGCGTCCCGCGAGCATCCGCGCCGCGGCGTCGTAGTAGGTGCAGCGCGCGCTGTGGGCGCGAGCCTCCATCTCGGCGATCTTGAAGGCGATCGACTGGTTTCGCCCGATTGCGTGTCCGAAGGCCTCGCGCTCGTTGGCGTAGGCGACGCTCTCATCGACGCACCCCTGGGCCGCGCCCACGGCTAACGCGGCGATGGCGACGCGGCCCTCGTCAAGGATCTGCAGGAAGTTGCTGTAGCCGCGGCCTCGCTCCCCGAGCAGGTTCTCCTCGGGGACCCGCAGGTCGTCAAAGGACAGCGGGTGGGTGTCCGAGGCGCGCCAGCCGACCTTGTCGTAGGCGGGCTCGACGGTGAATCCCGGCGTGGGAACCTCGACGAGGATCGAGCTGATGGCCTTTCGACCGTCGGCGGCGACGTCGGTCACCGCGGTGATGGTCACCAGCTTGGTCAGCTCGGTGCCCGAGTTGGTGATGAAGGCCTTGGATCCGTTGATCACCCACTGGCCGTCTTCGAGGCGCGCGGTCGTGCGCGTGCCCCCGGCGTCACTGCCGGCGCCGGGCTCGGTCAGCCCGAAGGCGCCGAGGGCCTCGCCTGAACTTAAGCGCGGCAGCCAGTACTGCTTCTGGGCCTCGTTGCCGAAGCGGTACACCGGCATCGCGCCGAGCGAACACCCGGCCTCGAGGGTGATCGCGACGCTCTGGTCGATGCGGGCGAGCTCCTCGATGGCGATGCACAGCGCGAAGTAGTCGCCACCCATTCCGCCGTACTCCTCGGGGAAGGGCAGGCCGAAGAGGCCCATCTCACCCATCTTGCGCACTACGTCGTAGGGGAAGGTCCCGGTCGCGTCGTGGTGGCGCGCCACGGGGGCGACCACGTTGGTCGCGAAGTCCCGCACCGTCTGGCGCAGGTGTTCCAGTTCCGTACTCAGTCCGTAGTCAGCCATTTCGCCTCTCCATTCCGCGGGTTCAACACGTCAGCGATGGTCCTCGAGACTCGCCGCGAGCGCGGTGACGGTACGCGACGGGCTCGGTCGCCCGAGCCGCTCGGCCATCCACAGGCTCGTGCGGCACAACGATTCGAGGTCGACGCCGGTCTCGATGCCGAGTCCCTGCAGGTGCCACACTAGGTCCTCGGTCGCGAGGTTCCCCGTCGCCGAGCCCGCGTAGGGACACCCGCCGAGCCCGCCGGCCGAGGCGTCGACGGTCGTTACACCGTGCTGCAACGCGCAGAGCGTGTTGGCGAGCGCCTGGCCGTAGGTGTCGTGGAAGTGGACGGCGAGTCGGTCGGGTCCGATGCCCCGGCGAGCGAGCTCGTCGAGCAGCGCGACGACCTGGCCCGGGGTCGCCACGCCGATGGT
>JAJYPU010000182.1 GCA_021795095.1 Actinomycetes bacterium
GACCTCACCGGGACCGCCGTGATCGTCGCCGCCTTCGCGTGGGCCGCGTACTCGACGTGGTCGGCTAACTTCTCGATCTCGATCGGGTTCATCACCGCGCTCGTACTCACCCTGCTCTCGACCTCGCTGCGCGATCCCCTAAGTACCGCGCTCGACCGACTGCTCGACGTGGCCTTGGGTGGACTGATCGCGGTCATTTCCTACCTCGCCTGGCCGACGCCGTCGCGCGCGGGTGTCGCCGAGGCCCAGCGGCACCTCTTCGGCGCCCTCGACGACTACCTCGCGCTCACCATGGCCGTCGTCTCGTCCCAACCGGTCGACCCCGCGGCACTGACCGAGTCCTCGCGACTCGCGCGCGTCGCCTGGGCCCGCGCCGAGGCCGCCGTCGGGCGCTCCATTGAAGAGCCCAACGCCACGCGCATCGACCCCACGCAGGGCCGAGGGTTGCTCGCGGTGGCGTTGCGGATCCTGCGCGCGACCCACGCGTTGCGCATTGAGGCCGAGCGCGGGGCGCGCGTCGGACCCGACGAGGTGATGCTCGCCCTCGCCCACGAGTACCACGTGGCACTCGCGCGCCTGCGTGCCCAACTCGACAACCAAACGCCGGGACCCCCGAGCGACCTGCGACGTCGCTACGGCGACGCGAAGCGCCTCCTCGACGCGAACGGCGTCGCCCCGACGATTGCGAGCCACCTCGATGAACTCGTGAACGCAATCAACACTGGGGCCCACCTGACGGGACTCGCCACGCTGAGCGACCCCGCCTAATCAGGTGCTGAGTAGTTTGTCCACCCGTTCGGCGAGGCCGGCGTCGGCCACGGCGTCGTACCCGGGCGAGTTGCGCGCGAGCAGGTGGTAGGCCGCGACTGGCTTGCCGGCGTCGGCGAGGTAGATCGCCTCGGCGACGTAGCCCAGCCGGTCGAGGGCGTCGCGCAGGTGCCAGGCGGCGAACTCGCGGTCGTCGCGACACCGCGCGAGCACCTCGAGGGCGAGGGTGAGCCCGTCGTTGAGACCGGCCACGTCGCCCGAGACGAGCGCGCGCAGCCGTGACGCGGCGACCTCGAGCAGGGGCAGGCGCGCGAGGTCGTTGAGCACTTGGGCCGCGAGCACGTTGTGGGTGCCCTCCCAGGACTCGTAGACGATCGCGTCGCGATAGAGCCGCGGCAGCACGCTGAACTCCTCGATCGTGCCGTTGCCCCCGAGGACCTCGATGCCGTCGCGCGCCACGCTCGTGGCCTGGCGCGAGGTGAGGTACTTGACCAGGTTGACGAGCAGCCGGTGCCAGTGGACGTCGTCCTCGCTGGCGCGGCCCGCGTCGATCCGGTCCTCTACGTCAGTGAGGGCCATCACGAGCGCGAGCGCGCCGTCGGCCGTGGCCGTCATGTCAGCGAGCGTGGTGCGCACCGAGGCGAAGCGCTCGATCGGCTGACCGAAGGCCTCGCGGTGGTGGGCGAAGGCGCGCGCCTCGAGCACGGCGCGACGCATGATCCCCGCCGCGCCGATCGCGGTCATCCACCGGCTCGTGTTGAGGACGATCGAGACCGCAGTTCGAAAGCCCTCCTCGAGGGGTCCGATCGGCCAAGCCCGCGCGCCGAGAAAGTCGATCTCGCCCGAGGCGAGGCCTCGCGTGCCGAGCTTGTCCTTCAGACGCCGCAGCGCAAAGCCGTTCGGCCGGCCGTCGAGTTCGCGCGGCACGACGAAACTCCCGAGTCCCGCGGTACCCGCCGGCGCGCCGGGGACCCGCGCGGTCACGAAGAACTGGTCGGCGTCGGCGACCGAGCAGAACCACTTCTCCCCGGTGATGCGGTAGGTCAAACCGTCGCCGCTCGGCTCGGCCACGCACGCGTTCGCCCCGACGTCGCTACCGCCTTGGACCTCGGTGAGGAACTGGGCCCCGCGGTCGGCGCGCGCGTAGTCCACCTCGAGCAGCGGCGCGAGGAACCGGTCGGTGACCGCCTCGTCGGCGCGGCGCCGCAGCGCCCGGGCGAGACCAATCGTGCAGGTTGCGGGACAGGCGTGGCCGGCCTCGCCCTCGAGTGAGAGCAAGTAGAGCAGGGTCGCCTGTTCGAAGGCGCGACCCGGCTCACCCGAGAGCGACACGACCCCGCTCGCCCACACTGCCTCGCCGGCGACGTGGTAGGAGGGGTCGAAGTCGACGCGGTCGACGCGCCGCCCGATGCCGTCATAGGGGGCGAACTCCGCGAGGTGCGCGCGCTGCTCGTAGCGCGCGGCCGCCGGGGCGACCACCGCGGTCATCGCCGCGGCGAAGGACGACGCGCGCCGCTCGAGTGCGCCGAGGCGCGCGCCGTCGAGGTAGCGCGCGAGCAGACGACGAAGGAACGTGTCGGACTCGAAGGGATTGTCGGGGTACTCATCGCGCCACGCGATGAGTTGGGCGCGAGCCTCGTCGTAGGTCATGGTTGCAGTATCGTCCGCTGCCCGCTACGGTGCCAATATACGAGATCAGGAGGACCATTGGACGTCGCCACCTTCGTAACCACCATCTTCGACGGGAACCTGCCCGTGCGCATCGAGGCCTTCGACGGCAGCGCCGCCGGCGAGACCCGGGCCCCCGTCACGATCGTCGTGCGCAACCGCGACGCGCTGCGCCGGGTGCTCACCCACCCCGGCGAGCTCGGCCTCGCGCGCGCCTACGTCGCGGGCGACCTCGACGTCGAGGGCGACCTCGACGCGCTCGTCTCCCTCGAGGTCCCGTCCTTTGACTTGAAGCGCCACGTGCCGGCGATCCGTGAGCTCGCGCGCACCTTCGGCACCTCGATCTTTGCCCCGCTCGCCCCGCCCCCGATCGAGGCGCGCAGCCGCGGCGCGATGCACTCGCGACGTCGCGACGCGCGATCGGTGACCCATCACTACGACGTCTCCAACCGCTTCTACGAGCACGTGCTCGGCCCGTCGATGACGTACTCGTGCGCCGTCTTCGCCACTTCTGAGGACTCCCTCGAAGACGCCCAGATCCGCAAAGTCGACCTCGTCGCGCGAAAGCTCGACCTCAAGCCCGGCGACCGGCTCCTCGACGTCGGCTGCGGGTGGGGCACGATGGCGATTCACGCCGCACGCGCCTACGGCGCGCGGGTCGTCGGCGTCACCCTCTCCAAGCCCCAGGCGACCTACGCGACCGAGCGCGCCGACAAGCTCGGGCTCGGCCACCTCGTCGAGTTCCGGGTCCAGGACTACCGCGACGTCACCGACGGCCCCTACGACGCCATCAGCTCGATCGGCATGGTCGAACACGTGGGACGCCGCGGTCTGCCGGCCTACACCGACACCCTGACCCACCTGCTCGTGCCCGGCGGCCGGTTTCTCAACCACGCCATCGGCCGTCCGGCGACCCACGAGGACGACCCCCGGCCCACGCGCCTCGACGACCTGCGCCACCACCTCGACCTCGCGATCGGCTCGCGGCGCGGCGCGAAGACCGGCAGCGCCTTCATCGACCGCTACGTCTTCCCCGACGGCGAGCTGCACCAGGTCGGCGACCTGATCGGTCGTTTCCAGGACCACGGCCTCGAGGTCCGCCACCTCGAGAGCCTGCGCGAGCACTACGCCATCACGCTTCGCCACTGGGTGGCCAACCTGGAGCGGCACTGGGGTGACGCCGTCGCCGAGGTCGGCGAGTCGAGGGCCCGGGTGTGGCGGCTCTACATGGCGGCCTCCGCGGTCGCCTTCGAGCGACACCACCTCGAGGTGCACCAGATCCTGATGGTCCGGCCCGACCGCGGCGAGAGCCACATGCCGTTGCGACCGACCTTCGAGCCACGCCCCGATGGGGACTGGACCCTCTGAACCCGGTGTCGGCGGTCCCGCGTCGAACGCGCGGCCCTCTCGGCCACGCGACGCCCGCGCCACGGCGGGCACGGGTAACAGTCATAATCATAACGTTTAGGTGGTTGTACTCACCTAACGGTCATGATTCTGACTGTTTTGTTGTGCATGGTGCGGCAGGTATTGGCTAGAATCGTC
>JAJYPU010000183.1 GCA_021795095.1 Actinomycetes bacterium
AGCATCTGAGTCTCACTCAGCGGCTGGCGATGACACGCGAAAGGGAACTCCGGCGCTCGTCGGGGCGAACAACTCCGTGAGGAGTGCAGCATGAGTGGACTCACTAGAACTCACTCGGTTGCAACGGGTGTGGTCGGTTCTCGACACCGTCGGGACGCCAGAACGGGAG
The DNA here is from genome assembly GCA_021795095.1 of Actinomycetes bacterium. The sequence continues at coordinate 170 of JAJYPU010000183.1, forward strand.
TGGTCCGTTCGACGCCCAGGAGAACCCCTCGTCGCGGAAGAAGTCGAGGGCGAAGGCCATCGCACCTTCGAGTGCCCCCCGGGGTGCGTTCGGGTCTCGCACGGGGTCCTGGAGATACCACGTCGAACGGTTGACCGGCGTGCACGTGATCGACGCGACGACCCCGTTCGGACCCTCGCAGACGAAGTAGCGACGAAGGTGGGCGAGCTCGGTGAACTCATTACGAAGGAACGAGTCGGTCCGACGTTCGCGACGTTCCTGCTTCCATCGCTCCTCGATCCGCTGCAGTCCGTCGAAGTCCGTGCGCGAGACGAGGGGGTGCGCCTCACGCCAGGCGTAACCGAGCTTGATCGCGTGGCTCCGGGCCCAGCGGACCTTCTGACGACGGCCACCCTGGAGCGTCCAGCGGCGCAGATCGATGAGGCACTCGGTGCCGATCCAGGTGGCGTGCATGCCCAGGGCCACCGCCGCGTCGGCCGTCGTCTGATTGACGGGCACCGCGAACAGCTGCTTGTTCAACGCGCGCGCGTGGCGCTGCAGGCGGGCGAACAAGTCGGCCTGTTGCGATTGCGTTGCCACGGGCGATCGCCACGAGACGAGGCAGTGTCGGGCTTCGAGGAAGGAGACGAACCCCGATCGGTCGTCGTTCCAGATCACCTGCCAGGGGTCTGGTCCGAGGACGGCGAAGTGGCCCGCCTCAGCCCCGTGGCGGCAGAGCACGGTGGTCAACTCGTCGCCGACCAGCGCGGCCCAGGTGACCGAGGGATCGGGGTTCGGTCTCCGGCATAACCGCATTGACCTCCCGTCCCTCGTCGTGGCGCATGTCTGACAGGCCCCGTGGTCATGACGACTCGTCGCACCAACGCCCCGACCGGTCTCGTATGTACCGTATCGCGACGACGGTCGAGTTCGAGGTGACCACCAGGTGGACGAAGCCTCCGGTGGTTCCGCGAAGCGACGAGAACGTCGCCGGACGGGTGTGTGGTGCGTTCGGTCGCTACGAGGGTGACGCCGCTCGCTCGGTGCATCGAAGGCGCGTTCGTCGAACTCGTCAGTCGGCTGGCTCGGGTTCGATCGGTGGCACGGCGCGTGACACCGATTCTTCCTCCGGGGGATGGTGTCGGAAGAAGCCCCAGAATGTCAACGCGTTCGCCATCTGCAGTACCGCTGCTAGCTCGAAGGGTATGAGCAGGTCGGCTTCGGCGAAGAGGTAGCCCGTGAGCAGCGGACTGATGGACATCGCGACTTGGCTCGGCAGGTTGGACAGCGCGGTGACAGAGGCGCGTTCGTTCTCGTCGGCCAACCCGACGACGTAGGACTGGCGCAGGGGCAGGCCGATCCGTTGGACCAGCATCCGTACGAGGAACCACGAGCCCGCCAGCGCGAAGTTCGGCGACAGGACCATGGGGATGATGAGCAGTGACTGCAGGACGCGTACGACGCTGACGGTACGAACCAGACCCCAGCGGCGTGCCCACGCAGCCGCCGAGAGACTCGAGGCCATCGTGGCCACGTTGATGACGGCGAACAGGACGCCGACTTCTGCGGGGCCGACGTCGAAGCGTCGGTAGAACCAGTAGGTGATGAACGGCCCGAACATCCCGATGGCGGCGCCGTTCAAGGTGTTCGTCACCCAGAGCCGATAGAGGAGCCACCGAGAACGCTGGGGGAACTGCGGCCGTAGATGGTGGCCGGCGAGCTGGGGCCGTCGCTCTTCGTGCAAGGCCAGGGCGATGAGGCCCGCAGCCACCGACACGGCGGTGATCACGAGGAATGCCACCCGGAAGACGTCGATGGCAGCGCTCGCGTGAATCCGGCTCGTGGGTACGAGGAGGGCGAGCAGTCCGCCGATCGTCGCGCCCACGGAGGAGGAGAAGGCCAGTCGACCGAAGACAGCATTGCGATGACGAGGCTCGACCCGCTCGGTCACGTAGGCCGACTCGGCCGGCTGGTACGGGCCAATCGTTCCCGCGCCCGCCCCCGCCCCGCGCCCGAAACTACCGATCGCACCGGCGAGGAACAAGATCGCGTGTGACGTCGTCACTGCGAACAACACGCCCGCAGCGGCGGTGAAGAGGGGGACGATGACGAGGAACGTTCGCCGACCTATGCGATCAGAGACAGTGCCGATACCCGTGGATAGCAATGCCGACGCACCGGCGACGACCATGACGTAGACCGACAGTTCAACGGCGCCGAAACCCACTAAGGCGAGGTAGATCGGGGTGACGACGCCGGCGAGTGCCCTGCCGATGCTCATGAAGACACGGGCTACGACGACGATTTCAACGTCGCGGTTTGACCAGTGGGGTCGCGCACGTCGCATCACCTTGCCAGCGAGCAGCGAGGTCGCCGCGGGGATATCCTCGGCGGGACCAGGTGGTGGTTGTTCGGTGGCGACTCGGTGATTTTACCCGCATCACTCATCGCGCCGGCTGGTCACGGCGTTGAGATCGATCGAACAGCGGCTTGCGAAGAGGCGGAACTTCGACGAGTGGCAACCGGGAGTGGCACCAACCAGCCGAGTCGATCAGACCGATCGAGCGATGTGGTTCATCGATTTCTAGAATCGAGGTCGATGACCGTTGCGACGCGCAAGCGTTCGGGCGATCACGGCTCGTGGCCGCACTCGTCGGGAGTCGACCTCGAACACCCGTGAGGCGCCATCGGATTAGTGCGCGTGGGGAGTTCGGGGCTTGTGTTCGCTCGTCTTGAAAAGGGGGTCGAGTTCACCTTGGGCGGCTTCGTTCGCGGCGAGCGACGGCGGTCCACGCAGGATCCACGCGACTCCGACGGCGAGCATGCCACCGATCAGTGGTCCGACGACGTAGGCCCACCACGACGTCCAGTCACCACCGACGAGTTGGGGTCCAAACGAGCGAGCCGGGTTCATCGACGTCCCGGTGATCGGGGCGGCCCAGAGGCCGGCGAGGGCGATGTAGCCCCCGACGGCGAGTGCTGCGTTGGCTCCGACGTTGCGGGCGCCCGAGGCGGTGCCGAGTATGACACTCACCAAGCCGAGCGTGAGCAGTGCCTCGACGATCACCACCTTGCCCGACGAGATCCCCGGGCCGGGCAGCGTCGCTCCGAGGTGACCGACGTTCCCAAAGAGCCCTCGGAGCAGCAGGGAGGCGGCGACGGAGCCGACAATCTGGGCACCGATGTAGCCCGGGACTCGGCTCCAGGGGAAGTTCCCCCTTGCCGCGAAGGAGAGCGTGACGGCGGGATTGAGATGGGCACCGCTCACCATGCCCATGAAGTAGATGATGCCCATGACCATCAGTGCGGGTGCGACGACTTGAGCGTCGATCGGGACCTGGCCGTGGGAGACGGCGTCCACCACTGGCGCTCCGGCGGCGGCGATGACGAGCAAGAAGGTCCCGAAGAACTCCGAGAACAGCCGGCGCCACTCGTCGCGCAGTTCGTGCGGGTTGAGTACCCAGTGCGGTTCGCTCGAGTGCGGGCCGCGCGCGAGGACACTCGGCCGCTGCAGCCCTAACTCGTCGGGGGCGCTGGTCACCGGTCGTCGCCCCATCCGGACGCCGGTGCCTTCGTTGGCACGAACTCGCGCAGAAGTGTCGCCACGTCGCCACACTACGTACAATTCACCCGCCTCGCGCGGTATCACGAATGTGCCATAGTGCAGATGACGGGCGTCACAATGCAGAGCGCACCCCATACCGGACGACGTGGCCCGACCCACGCCCAAGGTTCGCGGTGGGGATTCCGGCGGTTAGGGCGAACGTCCAAGACCGGAAGAATCCGCGGCCTCAATACCGGCCTCGCGACCGATCCTTGGTGGG
>JAJYPU010000184.1 GCA_021795095.1 Actinomycetes bacterium
CACCGTCCAAGCGGTGGACGCGAGCCAATGGGCGAGTCCAGAGGACCCACGCAGGCGTGGCCAACGCACGCAGGAATCTCATCCACGAGACGACGACGATGTTGACGAAGAGATACGACGTCATTGTGGTCGAGGACCTCAACGTCAAGGGCATGCTGCAGAACCACTCCCTCGCCAAGCACATCTCTGATGCCGCCTGGGGCGAGTTCGTGCGCCAGCTGGAGTACAAGACCACATGGTACGGATCGACGCTCGTGAAGGCCGGACGTTTCTACGCATCATCAAAGACCTGTAGTCAATGCGGGAAAGTCAAAGCCACGCTGTCCCTTGATGAGCGGGTGTTTCACTGCGAGGCCTGCGGTCTTGCAATCGACCGCGACGTGAACGCGGCTATCAACCTGGCCCGACAAGGCCTGGCGGGGACAAGTTCCGTCACTGGACGTGGAGGGGAGGTAAGACCGGGCCGGCAGAACATCGCAGGCCAGGCTTACCCCGACGAAGCGTCTCTATGAACCGAAACGCCGACTTTGGTTGGCGCGTAGGAGATACTTCGAACGAACTCGATCTGGGGAGTAATTGCCGCGCCCCACGGTATCCCGAGTTTGCCGAAGGGGAGTCACTCTCGTCGCGTCGTGTCCGGGTCGAGGCCGATGGCGGTTCTCGTAGACTTGCGAAAAGCGTTGAAGGGAAGCACGTGCGACGCACGCGAATCGTGGCCACATTAGGACCAGCGTCTGATTCGGACGCGGTCATCCTTGATCTCGCCGCGGCGGGTGTCGACGTCTTTCGGCTCTCCATGGCTCACGGCGACATCCCCTCGGGAATCGAGCGACTGCGACGGGTGCGCGCGCTCGCGCCGGACCTCGCGATCATGGTCGACATTCCGGGCCCGAAGATCCGGGCCGGGTCATTCGGCACTGCGCCGGTCACCCTCGAGACCGGTGACTCGGTCGAGTTGGTCGAGGCGTTCGGTGAGACCTCGAGCGCCCAGCGAATCGTCGTCGAGCGCCAGGACGTGCTCACCCTGTTGCACGCCGGCGACAAGATCCACATCGGCGACGGCGGCGTCTCGCTGGAGGTCCTGCAACCGGGACCCACGGCTCGCGCGGTGGTCAGCGCCGGCGGCAACGTAACCGGAAAGCCGGGACTCTCGCTGCCGACCTCGATCCTGCACGACCGGCTGCCCACGGTCGAGGACCGCGCCCGCCTCGAAGCGCTGCGCGGCGAGGCCTTCGAGATCCTCGCGGTCTCTTTCGTCCGCTCGGCCTTTGACATCGTCTCGACGCGCACCGTCCTCTCGCGCGACGACGTCCAGATCATGGCGAAGATTGAGACCGCCGAGGGGGTTACCAACCTCGACGAGATCATCGCGGTCTCTGACGCGATCATGGTCGCGCGCGGCGACCTCGGCGTGCGCATGCCGATCGAGGAGGTCCCCCACCTGCAGAAGGACATCGTGCGTCACGGCATCCGCTACGCGCGCCCCGTCGTGGTGGCGACCCAGATGCTCGAGTCGATGACCCACGCCCAAGTGCCGACCCGCGCCGAGGTGACCGACGTCGCCAACGCGGTGCTCGACGGTGCGAGCGCGGTGATGCTGAGTGGGGAGACCGCGATCGGGGACGACCCAGTGGGCACGGTGACCACGATGGACCGGATCGTGCGCCGCGCCGAGGAGTCCTTTGACTACGCGACCTGGGGCGGGTCACTCGGGGTGCAGCAGATCGGGGCCGGCACCGAGTCCACGAGGATCACCGCCGCCATCACGGGAGCCGCCTGGCGCGCCGCGATGGAGGAGAAGGCCGTCGCCATCGTCGCGTGCACCCGGTCGGGCCTAACCGCGCGGGCGATCTCGCGCTTCCGCCCCCCGATGCCCATTGTGGCGATCACACCGAGCGAGGCCACCGCGCGACAACTCCACGGGTCGTGGGGTGTCCAGGAGATCTACCTGTCGCCCGCGACGGACATCGATGACCTCTGTGACTTCGCGGTGACCCAGATGAAGCTCTCGGGGACAGCCAAGCCCGGTGACGCGGTCGTCGTCATGGCTGGCTCGGCCTCGGGCGGGACCGCCATCACCGACACCGTTCGAATGGTGATGGTCTCGTAACGAAGGTCTAGCGACTCGCGAGCAGGCCAGCGGCCTCGAGCGAGGCGATCACGAGCTCGCCCGCATCGTGCGGGTTGAGCGCCACGGCGTCGACGTGGACCTCGGGGTGTGACGGCGGCTCGTAAGGTGAGTCGAGGCCTGTGAAGTTGGTCAGGTGGCCCTCGCGCGCGAGGCGGTAGAGCCCCTTGGGGTCCCGGGCCTCGGCCACGTCGAGGGGCACATCGACGAACACCTCAATGAAGCGGCCCGGCTCGATGAGGCTGCGCGCGCGCTTTCGGCCCGACTCGAACGGCGAGATCGCCGCCACGAGCACCACGTGACCAGCGTCGACCAGGATCCTGGTCACCTCACCGATGCGCCGGATGCTCTCGTCGCGTGCTTCATCGTCGTAGCCGAGGTCCTGGTTGAGTCCGCGTCGCAATGCGTCCCCGTCGAGGTTGTGCACCGGCACCTGGCGCTCGCGCAACAGGTCCTCGACGATGCTCGCCAGGGTCGACTTGCCCGAGCCGGAGAGTCCCGTGAACCAGATCACGAAGGGGGTCTGGGTTTTGGGGCGTGGGTCGTCTGCGTTCATAGGGCGTCGGTAGAGCGACTGTAGTACGCCGGTTAGGACTTGGCCGGACTGCGGCCGAAGGCCCGCGCCACTCGGATCGCCCGGGTGGCCTCGAGCTCGCGCACGGCGTCGATGGCGGCGCTCACCTCACCGCGTAACTCTTCACCCTGGGCGCGAAGCGCCGCGTTGTCGGCGAGCAGTGCCGCGATCTGGGCGTCGCGCTCGTCGAGGGCGGCCTCGTAGTGCTGGACGAAGACCCGTCGCTCGTTCATCAGGGGCTCTTCCCACCAACCGGCCGTTGGCACGGTGGCGTGGAACTCGTCGTGGCGCCCGTTGAGCGATCCGAGGAACTCGGCGAGCTCACGGATCGAGGTCGGGGGATCGGTGAGGATCGGGTCGCCGGTGGGGTGGGTGTCGCGGCGAAGGTCGGGATTGATCCGCTGGGCGCCCGTTTCGGCGTCGCGCTCGTCGAGCTCACCCCAGGCGTTGAGGCTGCTCACGATGTCGGACACGACCTCGAGGGGGCGCTCGACGAGGTCGCGGTAGTGGCACAGGTGCACCGGGAGCCCGTCGAGGTCGCTGAGCAGGGTCCGGTTGTAGGCGGCCCACAGGGCGAGTCCGGTGAGTGGGGCCATCCCGTCGCGCAAGGCGAGTGACCACGCGACCTCCGCGGGGTCACGCACGATCACCACGACGGCCACCCGATCGAGCAGGGTCTGACGCCACAGCGGCATCAGCAGCGACATGCGCGGGTCCTTTAACACGAAGTGGGACCCGGAGAAGGAGGCGTCGAAGGTCGTGCGCGCCTCGGCGACGAAGCGGCGGGCGTCGACCTCGTTCGCCCAGCCCGGGGCGAGCAGGGGAGGGATGTCCCATCGGCCGCCGTAGGCGTCGAGGATCCGCTCGTCGAGTGCCGCGACGGACTGGACCTCGAAGTAGCCGTCGGGGTTCCCGACGTCGCCGCGCATCAGTCCTTCCCGTGAGCCGACGTCGAGCCCGAGGGCGTCAAGGACGCTCGCGAGCGCGGACGTGCCGGACCGGTGCATACCCAGAACGAGGATTCCCACGCATGCAATCTAGTGGCCTCGTTGTGGCCGACTCGGACGATGGCCCGGCGTCACGCTCAGGGCTGGTGCGCGGATGCACCGATGCGCCGCGTCGGACTGCGCCCTCGGTACTGGTTTGGTGTTGCCGGCGAGATTCGAACTCGCAAGTCTCCACCTTCGGAGGGTGGCATGTTATCCAATTACACCACGGCAACTCGCCCGACCAGCCTACCGGACCGGCGCCCGGACCGGTCGCCG
>JAJYPU010000185.1 GCA_021795095.1 Actinomycetes bacterium
TCCAGCCCCGAGGGCACCCAGTGAACCGCTCGCCGCGGCGACGGCGTTGTAGCGGCCGAAATTGCGCGTGCGCATCGTGGAGACGCGTTCGGCGGCGAGCATCGCCTGCTCGATCGAGGTGAAGGGACCCGATTCGATGACCTCGACCGAGAGCGAACCCGTGAGCCCGGCGAGCACGAGCAGCCAGACGTTCGTCGTTACGGCGAAGACGATCCCGGTGGCGCCGAGCAGGAGGAAGAGCATCGCGTACGAACGTCGCCGTCCGATCCGGTCGGCGAAGCGTCCGATGGCGAGCGAGGTGATCGCGATGCCCGCGAGCATCGCGCCGAGCACGAGGCCGACCTGCCAGCGTGACAGGCCACGATCGGCGAGCGAGGTCGCGAGCAGGACCGTGGCGAAGCCGTAGGCCGCCGCGCGCAGCCCCTGGGCCACGTAGATCTTGGTGGTGTCGGTCACGACGGCGTCGACGTCGGGCCCGGCTCGGCGTTGGGTTCCTCGGGCACGGTCACGAACCTGGGTGCGTGGATTCCCAGAACTCCTTCACGGTCGCATGGATCGCCGCGGCGAACGGCACTGCAAGCACGACCCCGACGAAGCCCCCGAAGAGTCCGCCGATCCACGCCCCGATCTCGGCGCCCATGATGATCGAGAGGAAGATCATCAGCGGATTCACGTTCACGGTCTTGGCCATGACGACGGGGTTCAGCACGTGGTTCTGGATCAGGGTGTAGGCGAGGAAGACGATCAGGGTGATGACGCCGGCCGTCGGCGAGTAGATCGCGGCGAAGAGCACCGTCGGGAACCCCGCGAGCGCGCCGCCGATCTGGGGCAGGAAGTCCACGAGCAGCACCCACAGTGCGAAGAGCATGGGGTAGGGCACACCGAGCGAGACGAGCGTGATGAAGACGACGACGGCCCCGAGGAACGAGGTCAAGAACCCCCCGAGGAGGTAGCCGAGTGAGGCGCGGGCGATGACCGCGCCGAGGCGTTCGGCGCGTGGCCGGTTGCGATCCGAGAGCAGGGCCATGAAGCCGGTGTGCAGCTTGGGCGCTTCGACGAGCAGCAGCACGATGTAGAAGAACATCGTGACGAGCATGAAGGTGGTCGTGATCGCACCGCGGCCGAGGGCGAGCACCGGGCGCGATAGGCCCTTGGCGAAGTTCGTGATCTTGTCGGTGTTGTGGGTGATCCAGTGCTGGACGTGGTACTGGCGGAACAGGTGACCGAGCCAGCCGTGCCCGGCCTCGGCCTGACGGATGTAGCCGGGCAGCGCGTTGGCGAGGTTGGTGAGGCCGTTGACGAGCGGGTACCCGAAGGCGACCGCGAGCCCCGAGAAGGCGACGAGTGCGACGACCATCACGACGGTGACTGCGTAGCCTCGGCGGCGCACGCCGTGGCGCATCAGCCACCGCACGACCGGGTTCAACAGCATGGCGATGAAGCTGCCGACGACCAGCGTGAGCAGGATTGCCTTCAGGTGGAAGAGGATCTGGCCGAGTGCGTAGACACCGACGATGACCCCGACGGTGGCGAGGATCGTCGCGAGCGGCACGCTCGCACTGCGCGCGCTCGCAAAGAGCCGTCCACGGCGAGTCTCAGCCTCGCGCGCGTCACGCGCCTCGTCGGTCACGGTCTCGGCGGCGTCGCGCGTACCCGCGGGGCACTTGTGGGGTCGTCGTGGCTCACGCGGCCAACTTATCCGAGTGCGGCTCGCCGACTCGTCCTTCTCGGTCGCCGACGTCGACGACGGCGCCACGCGGCGTGAAGTGCTAGTAATGCCGGTGGTGCCGGAGAAACGAGAGGTGAGTCCGTGACCATCGGGGGGACGAGGCGCGCACGCGCGAGCGTTCGCCGCAGTGCGGTGCCGTCGACCGTTCGACGACGTGCGGGTACGTCGCCCGGATCACATCGATCAATCGTGGGGAGGGCAGTGTGACAACGCAGCAGGCAAGGGACGATGATGCCATGGACGAGACACCGGGTATCGCCCTGCCGTCCTACGCCTCGGGGACGTCGCTCACCGCACTGATTGGCGAGACGATCGGGGAGAACCTGCGACGCTCCGCGGCGCGCTGGGCGGGCCACGAGGCCCTCGTCGACCTCGGCCAGGGCGTGCGCTACACCTACGAAGCCCTCGACGCGGCGGTCGACGACGTGGCGCGGTCCCTCATCGCCGCCGGGATGGCCAAGGGCGACCGCGTCGCCGTGTGGGCGCCGAACCGCTGGGAGTGGGTGCTGTTGCAGTACGCGACGGCCCGGATCGGGGTGATCCTCGTCAACGTGAACCCCGCCTATCGCACCCACGAGCTGCAGTACGCGATCAACCAGTCGGGCTCGCGCATGCTCTTCGCGGTCCCGACCTTCAAGACGAGCGACTACCGGGCCATGGTCGATTCGGTGCGCGACGAGCTGACGAGCCTCGAGCGGGTCGTCTACTTCGACACCGAGGACTGGACCGAGTTCATGGGTGTCGCCAGTGACACCGCTGCGCTCGCGACGAGCGAGGCGGCCCTCAGCTTCGACGACGCGATCAACATCCAGTACACCTCGGGCACCACGGGCTCTCCCAAGGGCGCGACGCTGACCCACCACAACATCTTGAACAACGCCTTCTTCGTCGGCGAGGGCTGCCGGCTGACCGACCACGACCGGGTCTGCATTCCAGTGCCCTTCTACCACTGCTTCGGCATGGTGATGGGCAACCTCGCCTGCACCACCCACGGTTCGACCATGGTGATCCCCGCGCCGTCCTTCGACCCGGCCGCCACATTGCGCGCGGTCGCCGACGAGCGGTGCACCTCGCTGCTCGGCGTGCCGACGATGTTCATCGCCGAACTCGCGCTGGCGGACTTCGCGACCTACGACCTTTCGTCGCTGCGTACTGGGATCATGGCCGGCTCGCCGTGCCCGACCGAGGTGATGCGACGCTGCATCAACGACATGCACATGTCCGAGGTGACGATCTGTTACGGCATGACCGAGACCTCGCCGGTGTCGACCCAGACGGCGTTCGACGACCCCGTGGAAAAGCGCGTCAGCACCGTCGGACGCGTGATGCCCCACGTCGAGGTCAAGATCGTCGACCCGAACGGGCTGGTGGTGCCCCGAGGTGTGAAGGGCGAGTTCTGCACGCGCGGTTACTCGGTGATGCTCGGCTACTGGGAGAACCCCGAGAAGACCGCCGAGGCGGTCGACGAGGCCGGCTGGATGCACACCGGTGACCTCGCCACGATGGACGAGGAGGGCTACCTCGACATCAGCGGGCGCATCAAGGACCTCATCATCCGCGGCGGTGAGAACGTCTATCCCCGCGAGGTCGAGGAGTTCCTCTACACCCACCCCGACATCATCGACGTACAAGTCATCGGTGTTCCCGACGACCACTACGGCGAGGAGGTGGCCGCCTGGGTCGTGGTGCGCGAGGGGGCGATGATGGACGCCGAGGTACTTCGCGCCTACTGCGCCGAGAAGATCGCGCGCCACAAGATCCCCAAGTACGTCGTCGTGGTGAAGGAGTTCCCGATGACCGTCACCGGCAAGGTCCGCAAGGTCGAGATGCGCAAGCAGTCCGTCGAACTGCTGGGGCTCGGCGGGCAGACAAGGTAGAACTGGTCACTCGTGTCAGGCTGGTCCGGCTTCATGCAGCCACGACCGTCAATAGATCCGTTCGAAAGGTTGTGCTACGAGCGCGCCCCATCCGTCGGGAACGATGCACCGTTGGCGGATTCGACGTTGCCAGCCGAGCCGAGCAGAAAGTACCACAGTTCGAGAAATAAGTTATCATTGGCAGTTTAAGATGCTAGTGATAAGTTAATTATCGATGGTTGAAAGTTCTGATGCGCGCTCGGCAGCGCTGGTTCGACTGGTGACTGGCGTCCTCGAGGGCGGTCACGTAGGCCCGTACGAGGGGCACGTACTTGACTGCAAAGAAGACCCATCGTGTCGTGCCCCCGACGGCCTGCTCCA
>JAJYPU010000186.1 GCA_021795095.1 Actinomycetes bacterium
CGCGATCACGGTGGCGATGCGGCCACCGAAGGAGTGTCCGACGAGCGTGACCGGGCGATCGAGCGCCGCCAGTACCGGCGCAACGAGTGACGCGTAGAGACGCGCACCACCCGCGACCGTTGGGGGAGGTGAGGATCCGAACCCCGGCAGATCGAGGGCCACTGACGAGACACCGCGACGCACCAGCAACTCCTGGACCGCGGCGAAGTCCCGTCCCCGTCGGGCCCACCCGTGCAGCAACACCACCTCGACGGGTCCTTCGCCGGCGACTTCGCCAAAGATGGTCCCATCACCGAAGCTGCGCAGCACCCCCCAAGGTTACCGAGGCGCGGCGCCGCGACGACGATGACCGGTAGCGTCTGGACGTGAACGACGGCGCCGAGTTCTCCTCTGACCTGTTGGTGGGCCTCACCCCCGAACAGCGCGAAGCGGTCACTTCCAGCGCGCGCCGCCTGCTCGTGCGCGCCACGGCGGGCTCGGGCAAGACCCACGTGCTCACGCTGCGCATCCAACGGCGGATCGCCCAGGGTGACTACAGCCCCGACCAGGTCCTCGCCATGACGTTCACGCGAAAGGCCGGCGACGAGCTCCGGCGACGGCTTTTCGCTTCCGGTATCCGCGACGTGCGCGCTGGCACGTTCCATCGCGCCGCCTTGACCATCGTGAACCAGCACCGACGTGATAGCGGCCGACCACCAGTCGTGCTCGAAACCAGCCGTCGGCGTCTGGTGGCGGCACTCGCCGCGCAATTGTCCGAGTCGGGCGTGGTCCGCCTCGATGACTGGCAACTTCCCCGCTTGGAGCTCGAGATCGGTTGGGCGTTGAGCCAGGGCCTCAGCGGGAGTACTTACATCCGCCAGGCCCGACGCCACCACCGTGACTCCCCGTTGCCCGCCGCGATTTTCGCCGACGTGCTCGACCGCTACGTCGGGTTGTGCCACAGCCGCGGTGTGCTCGACTTCGACCTCCTCTTGAGCGAGGCCATCGCGTTGCTACGCAACGAGCCCGCAGTGCGCGCCGCGTTCCGCCACCGCACGCCATCGCTGTACGTGGACGAGGCCCAAGACATGAACCCGCTGCAGTTCATGCTGCTGCGCGAGATGGCCGGCGACGACCCCGACCTGTTCAGCGTCGGCGACCCGAACCAGTCCATCTACGGGTTCAATGGGGCGAGTGCTCAGTTGCTCGGCGAACTCGTGAACACCTGGCCCGACACCGTGGTGCTTGACCTGACCCGCAACCATCGTTCGACCGCGCGAATCGTCGCGGTAGCGAACACCCTGCTCGAGGAGGGTGCCCGCGGCATCGTACCGGCTCGCGACGATGGCCCCACGCCGATAGTGCGTGGCTACAACACCGACGACGAAGAGGCCCGACACGTCGCCACCTGGCTACGCGTCAACCACCGACCTGGTTCGTCGTGGCGTTCGATGGCCGTGCTGGCCCGCACCAACGCGCAACTCGACGTCATAGCCGCGGCGCTCGAGGCGGCCTCGATCCCCGTGGAACGGCGCGGACCGGATCACTCGCCGGCCTCGGACCTCTTCGTACCCTTCGAGCACGGCCGACGCGTCGAACACGACGCGCCCGACGCCGTGGCGCTCTCGACCATTCACCGGGCGAAGGGGCTCGAGTTCGAGTACGTAGCGGTCGTCGGGTGGGCCGAGGGACAGTTGCCGAACTACAACGCGACCACCGAGGCCCAACTCGGCGAGGAGCAACGACTGGCCTACGTGGCGATCAGTCGAGCCGAGCGCTCCCTCTTGCTCACCTGGAGTCGTGGACGCGATGACCCGCGATACCCGGATCGGACTCCATCGCGGTACCTGGCCCCAATCGAGCGCGTCATCGCCGCGTTCGACCGTCGTGACGCCCCACTCACCGGCGAAGCCCGACGGGCCCGTCTGGCGGCCATCCGACGCGACCTCGCGGCCGCGAGTGACGAGGTAGCGTGGCCAACTGATGGACCTTCCAGTACTCCGTGAAGCGCTGAACTCGCTGTTGGGCGACGGTGGGGTCACCTTCAGTCCCCACCACAATCCCGACGACTTGCACGACGAAACGCTCCACCCCGATCCCGTCGAACCCTTTGCGGTCACCTATCCGCGAACGACCGACGACGTCGCCGCCATCGCAACGCTGGCCAGCCACCACCAGATCCCGATCACGCCGCGCGGATCGGGTACGGGCCTCTCGGGGGGCGCGACCCCCGTGAAGGACGGCATCGTCATCAGTTTCGCGAGGATGAACGAGATCCGCTCGATCGACCAACGCGATCACGTGGTCGTCGTCCAACCCGGGGTGACCCTGCGCGAACTCGACGAGGCGCTCGCGCCGTTGGGCCTGCGCTACCCGGTCTATCCCGGCGAGACCTCGGGGTCACTGGGCGGCAACGTCAACACCAACGCCGGCGGGATGCGTGCGGTGCGCCACGGCGTGACCCGCCAGCACGTGCTCGGACTCGAGCTCGTTCTCATCGACGGCACGGTGATGCGCGTGGGCGGTCCCGTCATGAAGTCGTCGACGGGCTACGACCTGACCCAGCTCATCGTGGGCAGTGAGGGGACCCTCGCGCTGGTGACCGAGGTGACACTCCGGCTCGCGCCGCGTTTCGAACACACCGCCACGGTTCTCGTACCCTTCGCCGACCTGGTTGACGTCACGAAGATCGTGCCCCAGATCGTCGCCTCCGGTCTCGAACCATCGATTCTTGAGTACGTCGACCTGCTCACGATGGCGGCGATCACCCAAGCCTCCAACCTCGAGCTCGGGGTCGCGCCCGAGGTCGCGGCACGCACATCCGCGTACCTGGTCATCGTGCTCGAAACGCGCACATCATCCCAGCTCGACAACGACCTCGCCGACCTCGCGAACCTTGTCGAGTCGGCCGGTGCACTGGACGTTTACGTCTTGCCTGGGAGTGCCGCCGCGCGACTGATCGAAGCCCGTGAGCGGGTCTTCTGGGTCGCCAAAGCCGCCGGCGCGAATGAGATCATCGACGTCGTCGTACCTCGCTCGCAAGTTCCCGAGTTCCTCGACCGCGCCCGACTACTCGGCGATCGCTACGGCGCCTTCGTCGCGGGGTGTGGTCACGTCGGCGACGGCAACGTCCACCTGTCGATCTATCAGAACGACGACGAACGCCGCGGGGCGATGTTGCACGAGCTCTTCGCCACGGGCATGGCGCTCGGCGGGCAGATCTCGGGCGAACACGGCATCGGTCGCGATAAACAGGCGGCATTCCTCTCTCTGATCGACCCCAACGTGCTCGCCCTGCAACGACGGCTCAAGGGCGCCTTTGACCCGTCGGGCCTGTTGAACCCGTTCCGGCTTCTTGACGATCGGACCAGGCCGTGAACGGCGCACACGCGCTGCTCGCGACGATGCGCACCAACGACGTCACGACGGTCTTCGCGAACCCCGGCACCTCCGAGATGCATTTCGTGGCGGCGTTGGACGACGCTCCCGACGTGCGTGCCGTGCTATGCCTCTTCGAAGGTGTCGCGACGGGCGCGGCCGACGGGTACGCCCGCGTCACCGGACGAGTCGCGGCGACGTTGCTGCACCTCGGACCGGGACTCGCCAACGGCTGGGCCAATCTGCACAACGCCCGCCGGGCGCGCGTGCCAGTGCTCAACGTCATCGGTGATCACGCGACCTACCACGCGCGCTTTGACGCACCGCTCCAGAGCGACATCGCCGCTGTCGCGGGCGCGCTCGAGGGATCCATCCATAAGCCGCGCCGACCCGATGACGTGGCCGACGAGACAGCGCGCGCCATCGCTGACGCCTACGGCCCGCCGTCGCGAGTCGCCACACTCATCCTGCCCGCCGACGTCTCCTGGGGTGCGCTCGAAAGAACCCCGAGCCACTGGCCCACGGCCGCGAGGGCCGCGGCGGTCCCGCTCGACGAGGGTCTCCTCGATCACGTGGCGACGAGGCTGC
>JAJYPU010000187.1 GCA_021795095.1 Actinomycetes bacterium
GAGGAGATTCGAACGGGTGTCGAGCAGTAGCGCGTCGCCACTGCGCAGTCGTACGTCGCGAAGCGCGTCAGAGAGCTCCACGACGCGCTCTTCGTCGGCGCGTCCGTAGATCAAGACGCGGCGTTCGTCGAGCACATCCTTAACGGTCACGACCTCGCCCTGTCCGTCGGGATCACGAACCCCGATGACGGTGAAGGACTCATTAAGCACGACCTCGTCCCCACGCGCCACCTGGTGGGGGTCGATCGCGGGGTGAAGCGCGACGCGCATCTTGCGCCCGGCGGCGAAGATGTCGACGGTTCCGTCGTCGTTGAAGTCGGTGAACGTCCCGTACACCGCTGGTGGCTGGGTCAACTTGTCGACTTCGTCGCGTAGCGCGCTGATCTGGTCGCGGGTCTGTTGGATCGTGATGCTCAACTTCTCGTTGTTCGAGCGCGCCTGGGCGAGGTGTCCACGTGTCTCGAGCAGCTGCTCTTCGAGCATCTCGATGCGCCGACTGTAGATCTCCAACTCGGTCAGTGGCTCGCTCACCGGGCGGCCTCGTCGCGCGACGTCATCACCGTGCTCGTCGGGCTCGTTGGCATGGAATCGGTCCATACCGTCACCCTAGACTTCCAAGGTCGTGCGCGTGATCGCGGTGCCGAGACCCCCGGTGCCCCGCTAGCATGACCAGACGAGACGAGCCCGGGAGGACGTTGGCATGAAGGTGTGGATCGACCAGGATTTGTGCACGGGCGACGGCCTCTGTGAAGAGATTTGTCCGACCGTGTTCACGCTGCTCGACGACGGCCTCGCCTACGTGAAAGAAGGCGCCGACGTAAAGAGCGCGCCCGGTGGGGCGGCAGGAGTTGCCGTCGTGCCCGCAGAGTTCGAAGACGCCGTTGTCGAGGCCTCCGAGGAGTGCCCGGGCGAGTGCATCTTCATCGAACAGGACTGACGACTAGAGCGTCGCGGAAGCGCCGGCGAGGCGACGCGCGGACGTGAGGAACCCAGTGTGGGCCACCATCCGGTGGTCGGGGCGTACCGAGCGACCGTCAATATGCCACGTACGGCGTAGGATTTCCACCGTCTCGGCCAGGCCGAATGAGTAGCGGTGCAGCGTCTCTCGTAATAGCTGGGTCTGATTGATGGTCGGCAGGTAGGCGAGCAGGATGCCCCCGGGTCGAAGCGCCGTTGCGGCGTGCTCGACGACAGCCCACGGCTCGGGCATGTCGAGCAGGATGCGGTCGAAGTCGTCGCCGTCGATGCCCTGAGTGACGTCGCGGATCTGAACGTCGTAGTGGACGTCCTCACCCAACAGGTCACGCACGTTCTGCTTGGCGTGTTCGGCGAAGTCCTCTCGGATCTCGTAGGCGGTGATGTACGCGCCAGCGCGTAGCAGGGTCATGGACAGCGCGCCGGAACCGACGCCCGCCTCGAGCACCTTCTGACCGGGGGCGATATCGGCCTGCAGGAGGATCGCGCCGAGGTCCTTGGGGTAGATCACCTGTGCGCCGCGCGGCATCTTGAGTACCACGTCGGTCAGGGTGGGGCGAAGCACGAGGAAGCTGCGCTCGGTGTTGCTCGAGATGAGTGACCCTTCGACGGCTCCGATGACGTCGTTGTGCTGGACGATGCCCGCGTGGGTGTGAAAGGCAGCGTCCGGGCGCAACGTGATGAGATAACGCCGGTCCTTCGCGTCAATCAGCATCACGCGTTCGCCGACCGCGAGCGTGGCCTTCACGATGAGCGTCGTGACGCGCGTCGTCCGAGCGAACGAGCGACGCCGTCCATGAGTCGCAGGGCGACGAGACCGCCGAGCACTCCGGTCCACTTCTTGGAGCGTTGGGCGAGTGCCCGCGTCCCGACCAATCCGATCGCGAGTTTCAACAAGCGTGGCACTAGTGGCGACCCCGCTTGGGCCGCGACCGACGACCGCGCCAGAATCCCCACACGTAGCCGAGCAGCAGTCCGCCCACGCCGGCGATCGCCGTGTCGGCGGGGTCGTCGGTGTGAAGCGACAGCGGATTGGCCGGTACGAACTCTCGCACGCGGTGCTCCAACTCGCGCCTGGTCGCGGAGTCGCTCACGACTTACTCTTCAGACGACGTCGAACGGAGGCGTCCGCGACGATCCGCCACGCGGTCAGGGCGAGTACCGCGATCGAGACCACCGCGACGATGAGGTAGGGCAACCACGAGAGTGAGCCATCGAGTACGCGGAATTGCTGGAGGAAGCGCAACAGTCCGATGAGCAGCATCAACGACCCGAACCCGACGAAGACGCTACCGAGCGCACCGAAGGCGGCGTAGCGCGCGACGTCCTTCAGCGGCTGAACCGTCTCTTCCTTCACGTAGCGGATCACGAGACCCTTGATCTCGTCAAAGTCGCGTCGCAGTGACGCGCCTCGCAGGACCTTTCGCCACGACGGAAGCTTCACGTCATCAGCCTACTCAGTGCGGTCGCGAATGACGTACGTTGAGCTCGCGCTGGCCACGGCGACATCGTCGTCGTCGTCGATGCGCGCTTCGACGAAGACCACGAGCGATCCGGACTTGACCACCGTCGCGTTGCAGGTCAAGACTGAGCCGGCCAACACGGGGCGTAGGAAGGCGATCCGCAGGTCCGTATTGGCCACGAGTACCTTGCGCTCCCCCACGGCGGCGACCGCCGCCGCTCCCATGGCTGAGTCGGCAATCGCGGCGAGAAAGCCACCCTGGACGGTGCCCGCCGGATTCAAGAACCGTTCATCGATGCGGGCGCGCCAAACGTTAGGGGCCCCGTCGGGCGTCGTGACCCGCGTCAACCCTAACGTGAGGTCACAGTTGGGCGGAATCTGGAGCATGACTCAGGGTACCGGCCCCCGGGGAAGTCAGTGGAAAGTTAGGTACTGTTCTAGCCATGGTCGACCACTTATTCACCGGCGCAACTGAACTCGAAGGTCGCGCGATTCGCGAGATCATGGCCTTGGCCATGGACGCGCCGGCCCAGGCCAAGTCAGGCCACAGCGGGACGGCGATGGCGTTGTCCCCGCTCGGGGTGACGCTGTTCGCTCGGCTACTGCGCCACGATCCCACTGATGCCCAGTGGGCCGATCGGGACCGGTTCATCTTGAGTTGTGGGCACGCCTCGATCCTGCAGTACGGTCTCGCCCGCGCCTTCGGCTACGACCTGGACGAGCAAGACCTGCGGGGATTCCGCCAGCCCCACTCGCGCACGCCCGGTCACCCCGAACGCGGCGTTACGCCGACCGTTGAGGTCACCACCGGTCCGCTCGGACAGGGCATCGCCAACGGGGTCGGCATGGCGATCGCGGAACGGATCCTGCGCTCGGACTTCGGCGAGGATCTGGTCAATCACCGCACGTGGGTGGTAGCCGGCGACGGGTGTCTGGAGGAGGGGATCAGCCACGAGGCGGCCTCGCTCGCCGGCTCGCTGGGCCTGGACCGCCTGACGGTCTTCTATGACGACAACCACATCACGATCGATGGCCCGACGGAACTAGCCATGCACGACGACCCGGCTGCGCGCTTTCGAGCCTACGGCTGGCACGTCATCGAGCTGGGTGAGCGGGCCAACGACCTCGACGCACTCGAAGCGGCCGGCGTTGCCGCTATCGCCGAGACGGCACGACCGACGCTCGTGATCATCCGCTCACACATCGGCTTCCCGTCCCCGGTGATGATGGACCGACGAGAGGCCCACGGCTCACCCTTCAGCGCCGAGGCGATCACCCAGGTCAAGGCGATCCTCGGTGTCCCTGACGTCGCGTTCCACCTGGACCCTGAACTCCCGTCTGCCATGGTCGAGGCGCTCGCGGAACGTCGCGCCGAACACACGCGCTGGGAGGCGGCGATGGTCGCCGCCGGTGAACGGGGCGCACGTCTGCGTCGCCAGTACGACACCAACGGGGCGTTGGCCGAGGTCGGACCGGTCGACTACTTCGCCGGTGGGAGTCG
>JAJYPU010000027.1 GCA_021795095.1 Actinomycetes bacterium
CCCGACTGGTGGAACAGCAGCGGTCCGTGCTGGTCCACCAGTCGGGCGACGAGTGCCGCCGCCTCGTCGGTGATGTCGACGCGACGAAGTTCGTTCATGGTTAGAAGAACCCTAACTTGTGCGGTGAATAGCTGACCAGCAGATTCTTGGTCTGCTGGTAGTGGTCGAGCATCATTAGGTGCGTTTCGCGACCGATCCCCGAACCTTTGTAGCCACCGAAGGCGGCGTGGGCGGGGTAGAGGTGGTAGCAGTTCGTCCAGACGCGTCCCGCCTGGATCGCGCGGCCCACGGTGTAGGCCGTGTTGACGTCGCGGGTCCACAGTCCGGCACCCAGCCCGTAGAGGGTGTCATTCGCGATCGCGATTGCCTCCTCGGTCGAGGAGAACGTCGTCGCCGACAACACGGGGCCGAAGATCTCCTCTTGGAAGATGCGCATCTTGTTGTGACCCTTGAAGATCGTCGGTTCGACGTAGTAGCCGCCGTCACAACCGGCGACCTGGCGCTGATTGCCGCCGACCAGCACCTCGGCACCCTCGCTGCGTCCGATGTCGAGGTAGGAGAGGATCTTCTCGAGTTGGTCGTTGGACGCCTGGGCGCCGACCATCGTCTCGGTGTCCAACGGGTTGCCGAGGGTGATCGCATTCACCCGGGCGATGCAGCGCTCCATGAACTCGTCGTAGATCGACTCGTGGATCAACGCCCTCGACGGACACGTGCAGACCTCGCCCTGGTTGAGCGCGAAGAGCACCAGTCCCTCGATCGCCTTGTCGAGGAAGTCGTCGTCGGCCGCCATGACGTCGGGGAAGAAGATGTTCGGGCTCTTGCCACCGAGTTCGAGCGTGACCGGGATGACGTTCTCAGACGCGTACTGCATGATGAGCCGACCGGTCGTCGTCTCGCCAGTGAAGGCGATCTTGCCGATGCGCGGCGACGACGCCAGCGGCTTGCCCGCCTCGACGCCAAAGCCGTTGACGACGTTGAGCACGCCGGGTGGGAGCAGGTCCGCGATGAGCTCCACCACCTTCAGTATCGACCAGGGTGTCTGCTCGGCCGGCTTGAGCACGATGCAGTTGCCCGCGGCGAGCGCCGGGGCGATCTTCCACGTGGCCATCAAGATTGGGAAGTTCCAAGGGATGATTTGACCGACCACGCCGAGTGGCTCATGGAAGTGATACGCCACGGTGGTTTCGTCGATGACACCGATTGACCCCTCTTGAGCGCGGATCGCACCGGCGAAGTAGCGGAAGTGGTCGATCGCGAGTGGGATGTCGGCCGCGAGGGTCTCGCGGATTGGCTTGCCGTTCTCGTAGCACTCGGCGATCGCGATCGCCTCGAGGTTGGCTTCGAGCCGGTCGGCGATGCGCAGCAGCACGAGCGAGCGCTCGGCCGGGCTGGTCGCGCCCCACGCTTCTTTCGCTGCGTGCGCGGCGTCGAGGGCGAGCTCGATGTCCTTGGCGTTCGAGCGCGCGATCTTCGTGAAGACCTCGCCGGAAATCGGCGTGACGTTTTCGAAGTATCTCCCGTCGACCGGTGGCACCCACCGACCGCCGATGAAGTTGTCGTACGTGGGCTGTACGGTGACTGGACTGCCGGCGGAGCCGGGAACGTCGTAGAGCATGATCCCCCCAAATTTCTTACCTGGCGCGTGCGCCGAACATCGGTTGCGCGTCTCGCAACGGGCGAATGGTAGGGGCGATGGGGTTGGGAAAAGGTTGGCGCCGGGGGCCCTATCGCGAGCGCCAGTCGCGCGGTATCGTTCGCAACAGGCGGGGTTCGTCGATGGGGGCTGGGACGTGAATCGCGAATTGAAGGAGCGTCGAGGCGACGCCGAGGCGCTCTGGCGCTACGTCGTGGGGGCGCACGGCTCGACGAGCGCGGCGCGCCCGGAGGTCTTCGCCTCCTGGCAGCGATCGGCGCAGGCGGTGCCGGTGGACCTCGCGCTCGCGCCGATGGTCGACCCGGCGACGGCGACCGCCCAGTTCGCCGAGTCGCGGCTTGGCCGTGCGAGTCGGGTGATCCTGGACGATCTGCGTGACGTCACCGCCGACGGTGACCTGGTCGCTGCGCTCACCGACGAGACGGTGACCATCACCTGGCTGGCGGGGGGTCGACGGATGCGCCGCAACGCCGACGCCGTTAATTTCGCTCTCGGCGGATGCTGGAGTGAGAAGTCCGTGGGGACCAACGCGCTCGCGCTCGCCCACGAGCTGGGCCGACCGGCGACGGTCTTCTCGGCCGAACACTACGCCCCGATGGTGCACGACTGGGTCTGCTATTCGGCCCCGATCATTGACCCACTCGACGGTCACTCGCTCGGGGTCATCGACGTCTCGTCGCTGTGGAGCAAGTTCAACCCCTCGTTGCTGACGATGGTGCGAGCCCTGGCGCGCAACGTCGAGTACGAGTTGGCCCGCGACCCGATGGCCGCGGTCGTCGTGGACTCGCCCGAGTCGCGCGGGGACCTCGTGCTGCGCGTGCTCGGTTCGCCGTCGGTGTTGGTGAACGGCCGGCCCGTCCGGGTCAGCCCGAGGCAGCTCGAGCTGCTCGCGGTGCTCGCCATGCACGACGAGGGACTCACGCTGGATGAACTGACGGCGTTGGTCTACGGTGACCAACCGATCAGTCTTACGACAGTGAAGGCCGAGTTGTCACACCTTCGCCAACTGATCGGCGAGGTCATCGCGTCGCGGCCCTACCGGCTCACCGGACGCGTCGACGCCGATCACGTGCGGGTGCTGCGGGCCCTCGCGAGTGGTGACCTCAACGCCGCCGTCGAGCTCTACCGCGGTTCACTGCTCGTGAGTTCGGAGAGCCCCGAGATCGCCTCGTGGCGCCACCAGATCGACGTGGCCATCCGCAACGCGGTGACCCGGTCGAAGAACCCCGAGCTGCTCTACCGGCTCAGTGCGTGCTGTCCCGACGACGGCGACGTCGCGGAGCTCGCGCTCGCACTGATGGCCCCCGACGACGTGCGTCGTGGTGTGGTCGCGGGGCGTCGCGCCCGCTACTAGCGAGGACCAACGCCCCTTGGCGGCTTGGCTAGCCTACGTTCGAGGTGGGCTTCGTCAACGAAGGGTGGTGGCAGTGCCGTACGCATTTTCCGATCGAGGTCTCGAGGTTCAAGAGTCGGTCCATCGATTCATCGAACACGTCATCGAGCCGAACGAGCAGACGTACTACGACCAGTTAGAGGAGCTCGGGATCGACGGCTACCCGCCGATCCTCGACCGCTTCAAGTCCCAGGCGCTCGAGCGCGGGCTGTGGAACCTGTTCCTGCCCCACCTCAACGCCGACAGTCCCGGGACGCCGCTGTCGAACCTCGACTACGCACCGATCTCCGAACAGCTGGGTCGCTACTCGTTCGCCTCCGAGGCCATGAACTGCAACGCCCCGGACACGGGCAACATGGAGATCTTGAACCTCTACGGTTCTGAGCGCGTGAAGGCCGAGTGGCTAGCCCCCCTGCTCGCGGGCGAGATCCGTAGCGCCTTCTCCATGACCGAACCCGACGTCGCGTCCTCGGACGCGACGAACATCGGCCTGTCGATCGAACGCGACGGCGACGAGTACGTGTTGAACGGGCGCAAGTGGTTCTCGAGCGGGGCGCGCTCGCCGCGCTGCAAGGTGCTCATCGTGATGGGTAAGACCGATCCGTCCGCTCCCCGTCACCGCCAGCAGTCGATGATCGTGGTTCCCCGCGACACCCCCGGTGTCGAGATCGGTGTCGAGCCCCACGTCTTCGGATACGACGAGCGCGGTGGTCACCCCGAGGTCATCTATCGCAACGTCCACGTACCCGTGGACTACCTGCTCGGCGAGGAAGGCGGCGGCTTCGCGATCGCCCAGGCCCGCCTCGGGCCGGGACGGATCCATCACTGCATGCGCACGATCGGCGTCGCCGAGCGGGCACTCGAGCTGATGGTGAGTCGATCGCTCGAGCGTCAGACCTTCGGGACGAGCCTCGCTCACAAGGGACTCATCCAGGACTGGATCGCCGAGTCGCGCATCGAGATCGACATGGCGCGCGAGTACGTGCTGCACACGGCGCACCTCATGGACACGGTGGGTAACAAGGGTGCAGCGGCCGAGATCGCCGGCATCAAGGTAGCCGTGCCGAACATGGCGCTCAGGGTCATCGATCGGGCGATCCAGGTGCACGGCGCCGCGGGTGTGACCCAGTTCACGCCGCTCGCGCACATGTACGCGGGAATCCGGACGCTGCGCATCGCTGACGGCCCCGACGAGGTTCACAAGATGACGATCGCGCGCCGCGAGATCCGCAAGCACAGCCGCGACTTCCACATCGGCCCCACTCAGTGACGCCGCGCTAGCGCGCGCGCAGCACCTCGCCGATCGCGGCGGGCAGGTCTGACGAGCGGGCGTACCTCGACAGTCGAGATCCCGCCGCCCCGTGCACGTACGCGCCGAGGGCAGCGGCGTCGAAGGGGTCGTGGCCGCGCGCGATGCTCGCACCCACGAGACCGGCGAGCACGTCACCGGTGCCGGCGGTCGCGAGCGCGCTGGTGCCGGACTGGATGACCCGTACGTGGCCGTCGGGACCCGCGACGACGGTGGTGGGCCCCTTCAGCAGCACGACGCAGCCGCTCGCGCGTGCGAGCGTGCGCGCTGCGTCGAGACGGTCGGCCGACGGACTCGAACCGACGAGTCGCTCGTACTCGCCGTCGTGGGGCGTGAGTACCCAGGGCTCGCCTCGTCGCACCGCCAGCACCGTTTCGTCCAGTCCGTCGGCGTCGAGCACGACCGGTACGCGGACCTCGGCGAGACGCGAGGCGAGCCACGCGACCGCGTCACGGCCGAGGCCGGGTCCGGCCACGACCGCGCGACTGCGCGCGTCGGGTGGGCCGTCAGTGCGAACCACTTCGCTCGCGATGGCGACGTGGCCCCCCAGCTCGCCGCGGGTCGAGAGTCGGATCATCGACGCGCCGCCCGCCAGCGCCCCCCGAGTCACCAGGTCCGCCGCGCCCGGCATCATCGTCGAGCCGGCGATCACGTCCACGGCGTGGTGCCATTTGTGGTCGGTGCGGTTCCAGCGCACGAAATCGGCGAGGTCGCTCGCCTCGAGCAGCCCGTCGCCGTCGTCACCCTCGATGCCGAGGGAAAAGATCCGTAGTTCGCCGACGTAGGCGGCGGCGTGCCCAGTGACGTGGGCCGGTTTGAGCGCACCGAGCGCAACGGTGACGTGCGCCTTCATCGGCTGGCCGAGCACTTCGCCGGTGTCGGCGTCGACGCCCGAGGGCAGGTCGGCCGCGACCACGATGGTCGTCGGGGGTACGTGGGGCGCGCGGTAGGGCCGGGAGCACCCGAGGCCGAAGGCCGCGTCGATGACAAGGTCGAAACCCCGCAGGGCCGACGGCTGTTCGGCGACGTCGATGACGGTCACGTGCGCGCCTCGTCGGCGCAACTGATCGGCGGCGACGCGTCCGTCGGCTCCGTTGAGCCCCGGGCCGGCCACCACCGCAACGCGCGCGCCGTAGGTGGAGTGCAGGTGCTCGCTCGCGACCAGCGCGATGGCCAGACCAGCGTCACGGACGAGGGCGTCGACCCCCCGGCGCGCCACCGCGCGCGCGTCGGCGCGTCGCATCGCGGTGGTGGAGAGGATCGGGATCATGGTGGTTCAGTCGACGGGTTCGGCGACGACCGCCGTGCCGTAGGCCAGGATCTCCTGGTAGGTGTTGGCCAACTCATTCGAGTCGTAGCGCATCGCGAGCACCGCGTTCGCACCGAGGGCCTGGGCGGCTTCGGACATGCGGTCGAGGGCCTCACCGCGGGACTGCTGGAGCTGTTGGGTGAGCCCGCGCAACTCGCCGCCGCCGATCGCCTTCAAGGCGGCGCCGATTTGAGCGCCGACGTTGCGCGTCCGCACCGTCAGTCCGTTCACCTCGCCGATCACCTCGGTGATCCGGTAGCCCGGCAGGTCGTTCGTCGTGACAATGAGCACAGTTACCTCCTTCGTTGGCCATGGTAGGCCGGTGCGCGACACCCCCGTAACCTCGCCCTATCGTGAGGACAGCGACCGAGAGTTGGAGGCGGAAGATGGACGCGATGAGTGAGGAACTGATGGGCGCGGGGCAGGTCGGCGAGCCGGGGACGCTGACGTGGTTGGGGCACGCCACGGTACTGATGGTCACGTCGACGGGGACGCGGGTGGTCTTCGACCCGTGGTTCGAGAACCCGAAGAGCCCGGTGTCGATGGACGGCGTCGGGTCGGTGGACGTGATCGCGGTGACCCACGGCCACTTCGACCACATGGGCTCGGTGGTCCCCTTGGCGCTGGCCACGGGCGCCACGGTGGTGTGCGTGCCCGAGATGGCGGCCTATTTCGCGACCCAGGGTCTTGCCAACATCGTCGAGATGAACAAGGGCGGTACTGTGCGGGTCGCTGACATCGGGCTGACCATGGTCACCGCGGACCATTCCTGTGGCGTGGCGGCCGGCGAAGGTGTGGCCAACATCTATGGCGGGAACCCGGTCGGATTCATCGCCCACCTGCCCGAGGGCAGTGGCGGGCCCGTGTACATGTCGGGCGACACCAACGTCTTCGGGGACATGGCATTGATCCGTGAGCTCTACGCACCCGAGATCGCGCTGATGCCGATCGACGGTCACTACAACATGGGACCGCGCGAGGCGGCGTACGCAGTGATGCTGCTCGGCGTCTCGAGGTTCACGCCAATCCACTTCGGAACGTTCCCGCTGCTGGCGGGCACGCCCGAGGAAGTGGCACGATACCTCGTGGACCGCGAGGCGACCGCGCGTGTCGTCTCGGTCGAGCCTGGCGGTTCAGTACCCCTCGCGCGTCAGTAGCTCAGCCGAAGAAGCTGGCGCGCCAGTTCGCGGCGTAGGGAAGGACGGCGAACGCGGCGATCACGCCGACGGTCAGCGCCGCGGCGAGCGCCCACTGACGAGACGACGCGCCGTTGACCTGGCGTCGCGTATAGGGGATGAAGTCGCGCGGTGCGAATCGAGCGGTCTCGACGAGGTGCCCGAGGACGTGAATGGCCATCGCCGCGAACCACAGGACGAACGACGCCCGGTGAATCGTGAACAGTTGCGGACGCCACGAGGTGGGCGCTCCGACGACCAGCCCGACACCCGAGGCGAGCAACACCACCGTGAGTACCACGATGACGGGGCCGAGGATCCGCAGGAGCGGGGCAGGTGGACCCTTGCGCCGGTACTCGCGATGGCCCATGTAGTACCGGACCATCCGCCACGAGGTCGACCCGATCTTGAGCAGTACCGGCGGGATCAGTAGGACCCCGATGACGATGTGCGGGGTGAGCAGCGACCCGATGCTGACGATCGTGAGACCTTCGAGGAAGAGCAGCACGAGCAGGACCGCGCCCAACGAACTCGTCAGTCGGGTGTTGCCTTCGACGCCGGGGCGACGCGAACGAGTGCGCGTGCCACGTTCGGGGGTCGTGCGCGAGCGCTCGCGGGGCCGTGCGTGAAGAGGGGTTCGTCGTGCCATGGTGGAGCGGTGCCTCGTGTCGTCGAGCATCGAAAACGTGCACTGCAACGCTACCAACGTCGTTGCGGGGGAACGACGCCACAACATAATGACTCGCTAAAAATCACTCGGACCATCGGCTTAGTGCAGTGTGACCAGTCGGATAAGGTCGCCACATGATCCTCGAGCCGTCACGCACTGGCACCGTCGACTTCGGTCCCTACGAGACCTGGTACCGGGTCACGGGCGACCTCGAGGGAGGACAGGTCCCCCTCGTGGTCCTG
Organism: Actinomycetes bacterium; assembly: GCA_021795095.1. The sequence goes on from JAJYPU010000027.1 coordinate 7,756, forward strand.
CACGGCGGACCTGGCGCGGCGCACAACTACCTCCTCGAGATCGCCAGTCTCGCCTCGACTGGACGGCCGGTGATCCACTACGACCAGCTCGGTTGTGGCAACTCGACCCACCTCAGGGATCGAGGGGCCGAATTCTGGACCGTCGAGCGCTTCCTCGAGGAGTTAACGAACCTGCTGGACAAACTCGACGTGGGACCCCACCACCTGCTCGGCCAGTCGTGGGGCGGCATGCTCGGTGCCGAGTACGCCGTCACGCGACCCTCCGGGCTCCAGTCACTGGTGATCAGCAACTCGCCGGCCTCGATGGACCTCTGGGTCGCCGAGGCGAACCGGCTCCGCCAAGACCTCCCCGACGACGCGCGTGAAGCCCTCGATCGCCACGAGGCGAACGGCACGACCGATGACCCGGCGTACCTCGCGGCGACCCAGGTGTTCTACGACCGCCACGTCTGTCGGGTGCTGCCCAACCCGCCAGAGGTTGTCGCCACCATGACCCAACTCAACGAGGACCCCACCGTCTATCACACGATGAACGGACCCAATGAGTTCTACTGCATCGGCAGCCTGCGCACGTGGTCGATCATCGAACGGCTGGGCTCGATCGTCGCACCGACGCTGCTTATCTCGGGGCGACATGATGAGGCGACTCCGGTGACGGTTCAGCCCTTCTACGACCGCATCGCCGACGTACGCTGGACAGTCTTTGAGGAGTCGAGTCACATGCCGTTCGTCGAGGAGCCCGATCGCTATCGCGACGTGGTGGGCGCCTTCCTCGCCGAGCACGAGTAGACGTGGGACTCGTCGTCCTCGACAGCGTTCTCGTCGACCTGACGCTGCGCGTAGAACAGCTCCCAGAGCGCGGTGGCGACGTACGCAGTTCCCGGTCTTCGTTGTCCACCGGCGGCGGCTTCAACGTACTCGCGGCCGCTTCGCGCCAGGGTTTGGACGCCCGATACGGCGGGCGGCTCGGTCACGGTCCCTTCGCCGAGATTGCCCGTGCGAGCCTGGATGCAGAGGGGATTGCCCACGGGCCGCTGGAGGGCGATGACGACCTCGGTGTCTGCGTCGTGGTCGTCGACGCTGACGGCGAACGGACCTTCATGACGGCGCCCGGCGCCGAGCTCAGCCTGGGCACATCCTCCCTGGCCGAACTCGACCTCGGGTCCGGCGACTATCTCTATCTCTCCGGGTACAACCTCGCGCACCCGGAACTCGCGGCGGTCATCGCGCCGTGGGTGCACACGATCCCCGACGAGGTCGTCGTGGCCTTCGACCCGGGCGCGCGGTTCAGCGACGCAGCGCCGGCCGTGCTCGACGACGTGCTCGAGCGCACCGATTGGCTGCTCGCGAGCGCGAGCGAGTGTCGTGCGCTCGCGGGCGAAGCGGGGCTCGAAGCGGCGACGCGCACCCTGCTCGGGCGGGTGCGCGCGGGCGTGGTGGTCCACGACGGGCCGGCCGGCTGTCTGGTTGGCGCCGACGGCGAGGTGATCCGGGTCGCGGGCTACGACGTGACGACTGTCGACACCAACGGGGCGGGGGACGCGCACAACGGTGTCTTTCTCGCGGGGCTGGCGGCCGGGCTCTCGGCGCGCGACGCGGCGCGGCGCGCCAACGCTGCGGCCGCGATCGCGATCGAGTCGTTCGGTCCGGCACAGGCCCCCACGCGCGAGCGACTCGACGCCTGGCTCGAAGCGAGGTCCTGGGCCGTGACTGGCCAGGCACGATGCAATACGGGCGCCGCAGCCCCGATCGACGATGGAGGTGTGATGAAGGCGTTTCAGGACTACTACCCCGAGCACCTGGCCCACTGCTACGGCTGTGGGCGATTGAACGAGCACGGCTATCAAGTCAAAACGGTGTGGGACGGCGACGAGAGCCTCACGTCCTTCACTCCAGCCGCCTTCCACACGGCGATTCCCGGCTTCGTCTACGGCGGACTCTTGGCCTCTCTGATCGACTGTCACAGCACGGGCACGGCCGCCGCCGCCATGTACCGCGACGAGGGTCGAGACATGGACTCGCTCCCGGCGTTGCGTTTCGTCACTGGTTCGCTCTACGTGCGCTACGCCGCAGCGACCCCGCTCGGACCGACGCTCCAGATCCGAGGCCGCGTGCGCGAGATCAAGGGTCGCAAGGTGACGATCGCCTCGACGCTGTGGGCGGGGGACGAGCCGACGGTGACCGGTGAGGTCGTGGCCATCCAGATGCCCGACGATTTTGGCCAGTAAGTCGACCTCGCGACCGAAGGGTCGGGCTAGCGGTAGGTCTCGCCGAGCTCGTCGCTCCACGACGGCGTCGAGAGCGTGCCGCGCGGGACGCTCCACTGGAACACCGGCTTGATGTCGAGTACGGGCGTCCCGTCGATACCGTCGAGGCCGCGTACGGTGAAGGACCGCTCGCTGAGGCTCTCGATCGGCAGGGTCGTCAACAGCAGTCGGTTCGGGCGGTCCTTGTTACGTTGGGCGAAGACGCCCACGTCGGGCCAGTTCGGGTTGCCCCGAGGACGTCGATGCCACGGCGCTGGCGGCACGTCTTCGGCCCAGTCCGCGAAGAAGATTAGTTCGACGTGCGAGAACGTATCGAGGCCGTGCAACGCCTCGCTGGGGACGTCCGCCGCGAGTTCGACCGTGCTGAGCACGTCGTCCCAGTTATCGTCGAGCGCTTCGCTCCGGTCGTTGCGGATGTAGGCGATCGCCCGTACGGAGTAGTCCATCGCCCCAATCTAGACACCCCCCGGAGCGCGGACGTCCGCGAAGTAAGGTGATTGCCCGGAATGGGGAACGATGGCTGAGCTGACCTTCACGTACGGCACGATGGCGGCTGGCAAGTCCACCCTGGCGCTGCAGCTCTGCTGGCAACTGCGCCAGGGCCGCAGCGACGTCGCGCTGTGGACCTTCGGGGATCGCAGTGCGACGGGCATGGTGACCAGCCGTATCGGTATCGAGGCCGAGGCCGAAGCGGTGAACCCCGGCGCCGACCTGGGCGAGGCCGTAGAGAAACTACTAGCGCGCAACGTTCGGATCCTCGTCATCGACGAGGTGCAGTTCGCCAGCGCCGAGCAGGTGGACGAGCTCGCGCGCCTAGTCGACGACCACGACGTCGACGTGCACGCCTTTGGTCTCTCGTCGGACTTCCTCTTGAACATCTTCCCGGGTTCGGCGCGTCTCTTCGCGATCGCGGACTGGGCTCACGAGTTGCCGCTCACGTCGTCGTGTTGGTGCGGGCGCCGGGGGCGGTGCAACGCGCGGGTCGTTGGCGGTGTGGTCGCCCGCTCGGGCGACCAGTTCTACTACGGTGACGTCGCCGCAGGAGACGTGCACTACGAGGTGCTGTGTCGGACCCACTACCGGCTGGGCCAGCTTGCGCCGGCGGCAAACTAGAAGAAGGCCGCGCAGAGGTCGTAGAGCTCACGCGGTACCCGGCGTTGGCCCTCGGCCACGACGGTGAGCGGTTGGAGCTCGATGCCCCCACCGCGAACGAGCGGGATCTTGCCGAAATCACCCGCGATGACCGCCTCGTAGGCGGCCGCGCCGACCCGCGTGGCCCAGATCCGGTCGTGTGCGGTCGGACTGCCACCGCGCTGGAGGTGACCGAGGACCGTGGTGCGGACTTCGAAGCCCCCGTGCTCGTCGATGCGTGACGCGACGAACTGACCGACCCCGCGGGTCGCGAGCCGCACGCCGCGGACCCCTTCGGTGGAGAGCTCGCCGAGCTCGGTGCCCCCGAGCGTGCGCAGGTTGACCCCTTCGGCGACCACGACGATGGAGAAGGCGTTGCCCACGCTGCGACGTTTGACGAGGTGCGCGACAATGTCGTCCATCGTCATCGGGAACTCGGGGATGACGATCAGGTCGGCGCCGCCGGCGAGGCCGCCGAGCGCCGCCACCCAGCCGGTCGCGCGACCCATGGTCTCGACCACCATCACGCGGTGGTGCGAGGCCGCGGTCGTGTAGAGGCGGTCGAGGGACTCGGCCACCAGGCTGATCGCGGTGTCAAAGCCGATGCAGTAGTCGGTGCCGAGCAAGTCGTTGTCGAGCGTCTTGGGCACGCCGACGACCGGTGCGCCGCGCTCGGCCAGCCAGTTGGAGATCCGCTGGGTCCCGTCGCCGCCGATGGCGACCAAGGCGTCGAGGTGCTCGCCGATGGTCGCAAGGACGGTGTCGCGGCCCCCGGCGGGATTGTCGAGGTCGTAGCGTGCGGTTCCGAGGATGGTGCCGCCGAGTCCGACGATGCCGCGGAAGTCATCAGCGTTGAGTCGGCGGCCGGCGAAGGGTGTGGCGAGGCCGGACCAGCCGTTGGCGATGCCGATCACCTCATGGCCATCGCGCAGCGCCATCAGCCCGATGGCGCGAATCGCCGCATTCAGCCCCGGCGCGTCGCCACCGGCGGTCAGGACCCCAATGCGCATGTCCCCTCAATCGCTCGTCGTCCCCGTCACTTTAGGCGAACCGAAGACCCGGTCCTCGTGACACCGCTACCGAGAAATGGCCCGGGCATTACGTCTCGTTCACCTGGCGTTCACCTGCGTTGTTTACGCTCGTGGCAACTCGTGAAGTGTGAGGGCACATGGAAGAAGTTGTCAGGCGCGACGTCGATTCGAAGCGGATCGCGTCAGTGCTCACTGAGCTCGACCCCGACGCCAATCGGCCGACCAACGTCATCGAGACCAACGGGTTGAACCTGCACTTCGGGGCCAAGGCGATTCTGAACGGTGTCAACATGGCCTTCGCCCGCGGGACGATCACCGCACTCATCGGGCCCACCGGTTCGGGTAAGTCCACCTTCTTGCGCACGATCAACCGGATGAACGACCGGGTCTCCGGATTCCGCCACGAGGGTGACGTTCTGCTCGACGGACAGAGCATCTGGGCACCGTCCCAGGACCTGCTCGCCATCCGACGTCGCGTCGGCATGTTATTCCAGCGGCCCAACCCGTTCCCGATGTCGATCAAGGACAACGTGGTGGCGGGCGTGAGGGCGCACGGCATTGCCAAGGGCAAGCAGCTCGACGTGGTCGCCGAGATCCGTCTGCGCGAGGTCGGACTGTGGGACGCGGTCAAGGACCGGCTCAACGAGTCGCCCTATCGTCTCTCGGGGGGACAGCAACAGTTGCTCTGTCTCGCTCGCGCGCTCGCCGTGGGTCCCGAGGTCCTCTTGCTCGACGAGCCGACCTCGGCCCTCGACCCCCTCTCGACGGAGTCCGTCGAGAACTTGATGCGCACCCTCACCCCGGCGCTGACGCTGATCGTGGTCACGCACAACCTGGGCCAGGCGCGCCGGGTCTCGGACAACACGATGTTTTTCTACGAGGGTCGTCTCGTGGAGCACGGACCGACGAGCCAGGTCTTCGATCACGCCCGTGAGACTGACACGGCGCGCTACGTGAATGGATTGATGGGTTAATTCGAGTTTTTCGAAATTACGCAGAAATCAGTTTGCTCTCACCGCTGGGACACACGTAGTTCACTTGGGCTGCGTACCGTGACTCCATCACCTACTAGGAGGAATGTTGTGAAGTTGACTATTCGTACGAGCGTTCGACTCGCGTCGACGTTCGCGATCGCAGGGTCGATCGCCGTGGCGGGTCTGACGAGCGTCGCGACCGCCAGCACCAAGCACAAGGCCAAGGCCAAGTCCAAGCCGGTTGCCATGTTCACCGTGGAGAAGCCGGCACCGGCCAACCTCTCCGAGACCGGGAGCACCTTGCTCTACCCACTCTGGAACCTGTGGGCACCGGACTACCAGGCGGCCTACCCCAAGGTGACCGTCAGCACCGCCGGAACCGGTTCGGGTACCGGCATCGCCGACGCGGCGAGCGGCACCGTGAACATCGGCTCGTCTGACGCGTACCTGTCACCGACGACGCTCGCGAGCTCGCCCAACCTGTTGAACATCCCGCTCGCGATCTCCTATCAGGTGATCATGTACAACATCCCCGGCGTCACGGCGCACCTCAAGTTGAACGGCACGGTCTTGTCCCAGATCTACCTCGGCAAGATCACGAACTGGAACGACCCGGCGATCGCGGCGCTCAACCCCAACGTGAAGATCCCGTCGTTGCCCATCGTGGCCCTGCACCGCTCCGACGGCAGTGGTGACACGTTCTTGTTCTCGCAGTACCTGGCGCGCCAGGACGGCTCCGAGTGGGGTTCGACCAACTACGGCACGACGGTCACCTGGCCCGCGATCAAGAACTCGTTGGCTGAGCAGGGAAACGGTGGCATGGTCTCGGGTTGCTCGGCGACCCCCGGCTGCGTCGCCTACATCGGCGTGAGCTTTCTCACCCAGGGCCTCGGCGACGGCCTCGGCTACGCGCAGATGAAGAACGGCACCGGTCAGTACGTGATGCCCACCACAAAAGCGGTCGCGGCTGAAGCGACGGGGTACACGAAGATCACCCCCGCCAACGGCACGATCTCGATGATAAACGGCCGCGTGAAGAACGGCTACCCGATCATCAACTACGAGTACGCGATCGTGAACAAACAGCAGTCGAACCCCGCGACCGCCCAAGCCGTTCGTTCGCTGCTCGAGTGGGCGATCAGCCCGAAGTTCGGCAACCGGAACCAGTACCTGAGCCAGGTCCGCTTCCTTCCGCTGCCCAACCGCGTGGCGGTGCAGTCCTTCAAGCAGATCCACAAGATCAAGTAGTTGGCGCAGGGTTGAGAGGAACGTGTTGACTGTCAACCCCACGACCGTGGACCCGATCCGCCGAGACACATCGTCTCGGCGGATCGGGCGCTTCGTGCGCCGACACGAAGAGGGGGTCTGGCGCGTCAGTGGACGCACCGCGTCCCTCATCCCCGTCGGCGCGCTGTTGTTCGTCGTCGTCGTACTCGCGCTCAAGGCGTGGCCAGCGATCAAGGTGAACGGGTTCGGCTTCTTGACGAGCACCGCGTGGCTACCCGGCAACACCTACGGTGGCGTCGAGCACGTCCACGGCGTGATGATTCCTGCCGGCGCGCGTTACGGGGCCTGGCCACTCATTGCGGGCACGCTGCAGACATCGGCGATCGCGATCATCATTGCACTGCCGATCTCCATAGGCACCGCCTTCGCCCTCACCGAACGACTGCCCCGGTGGATCGCGCAACCGGTCGGGTTCTTCGTGGAGATCCTCGCGGGCATCCCGAGCGTGCTCATCGGTCTGTGGGGCGTCTTGGTGCTGGGCCCATTCCTCGCCCACGACGTCTACCCGATCGTCGCCAACAATGTGCCCAACGTGCCGGTGCTGCGCTACTTCGCGGGATCCGTCGGGTACGGCGAGGGCCTGCTCACCTCCGGGCTCGTGCTCGGTCTCATGATCGTGCCGATCATCGCCTCGACGACCCGGGACCTGTTCCTCCAGGTGCCGCCCCTGCCCAAGGAGGGTGCCGAGGCGCTCGGCATGACCGACGCCGAAGTCGCACGACGGGTCACGATCCCCTGGGTGCGTTCGGGCATCATCGGGGCCACCGTGCTCGGACTCGGACGGGCGCTCGGTGAGACGATCGCGGTCGCGATGGTGTCGGGTTCGGTCCTCGGGGCGATCGCGCCGAACGTCTACGGGACCATGACGACGATCGCCGCCACAATCGTGAGCCAACTGGACTCAGCGGCGACCGACGGGACGGGCTTTGCTGTCTCGACGCTCGCCGAAGCAGGGCTCCTGCTCGCGGTTATCTCGATCGTCGTTAATTTGCTCGCGCGCTTCATCGTTGGGCGATCGTCGCGCATGTCCGCGCCGGTGGGGCGGTCATAGCCGTGTCGATTGTCACGACGGGGTACCCGAAGACCGGCTGGCGACGAGCCAAGTCCGCGGGATTCCGGGTCTTCACCTGGGGATCCCTGCTCTTCGTGGTCGGCCCCGCCCTCTGGCTCATCATCGGCGTCGTCGTGCGCGCGGTGCCGAACTGGCGCTGGAACGTCCTCACGACGATGTCCCAGGGTACCAGCGGTGGTCTCGCCAACGCGATCGTCGGCACGGGTGTGCTGATGCTCGGCGTGCTCGTGATCGCGGGCACGGTGGGTGTCCTGACCGGCATCCACCTGTCGGAATTCGCGATCAGTCGTCGGGGACGGGCCAGCGGCGGCACCATGCGCATCGCGGTCGACGTCCTTTCGGGCTTTCCATCCATCGTGCTCGGGTACGTGGGCTACGTCGCGCTCTGTGTCGGCCTGCACTGGGGCTTCTCCCTGCTACCGGCTCTCATCATCTTGTCGATGATGGTCGTGCCCTACATCGCCAAGTCGACCGAGTCAGCGTTGCGTCAAGTGCCCACGAACTACCGCGAGGGGGCCGAGGCGCTCGGCATGTCCACCGGGTACGCCCTGCGTAAGGTGGTCGTGAAGTCGGCGTTGCCCGGCATCGTGACGGGCCTGCTGATCGCCCTCTCGATTGCCGGCGGCGAGACCGCGCCGCTGCTCTACACCGCAGGCGTGACCAACAATCTGCCCACGTGGTCGATCCTGCACCACCCGATCGCCTACCTGACCTACTACGTCTGGACCGACTGGAACCAGCCCTCGGCCGAGGCGCACATCGTGTCCTTCGACGCGAGCCTCATCCTCGTGGTGATGGTGCTGGTGCTGCTCGTCGTGGCGAGGCTGATCGTCGCGCGTACCCAACGCCACGCCGAAGGCGCGCGATAGTCCGATCACCACCCATCGAAGCGGTCGCGAGCGGGACCGGCGGGCTACCCTCGAGATGAGTCGAGACACGGGGGTGCACATGACGCGTGAACTATTCCAGGAGTCGGCGGGTTCACTCGCGCGAATGATCCGAAGTGGCGAGACGACCGCCCGTGCGGTCGCCGAGGCCCACCTGGCGCGCATCGAGGCCGTGAACGGTGCCGTCAACGCCGTCGTCGAGGTACGCCCGGACGAGGTCCTGGCCGCCGCGGACGCCGCCGACGAACAGCTCGCCGCCGGACGCCCACTCGGGCCCCTGCACGGCGTGCCGTTCACCGTCAAGACCAATATCGACGTGACGGGCTACGCGACCACCGAGGGGACCGCGGCGCTCGCCGACCGCGTGGCGCCGAGCGACTCGCCCACCGTCGAGCGCATGCGCGCCGCGGGAGGGGTGATGCTCGCGCGC
>JAJYPU010000188.1 GCA_021795095.1 Actinomycetes bacterium
CTACGTGGCCGCGGGCGCCACGATCGTCGACCAGGCGGTCGGTGACGTCAACCTGCGGGTGAACCCACCGACGCTCGACGAGGTGGCCCGGCTGCCCGAGGGCTCGATGCACCTCTCGTTCCTCTCACCGTTGCTCAACCTGGACGTCGTGCGCGCCATGAACGAGCGCAAGGTGACGATCACCTCCTTTGACCTGCTGCCGCGCATCTCGCGGGCCCAGTACATGGACGCGCTCTCGAGCCAGGCGACGGTCTCGGGCTACCGAGCCGCGCTCGCCGGCGCGACCCACTTCGACCGGTTTTTCCCTCTGCTCACCACGGCCGCGGGCACCATCCGCCCCGCGAAGGTCCTGGTTATGGGCGTCGGGGTGGCGGGCCTGCAGGCCATCGCCACTGCCAAGCGCCTCGGCGCCAAGGTTCGCGCCTACGACGTGCGCTCGGCCGCGAAAGAAGAGGCCGAGTCGGCCGGTGCGGTCTTCGTCAAGCTCGGCGTGACCGCCGACGCCGCGGGCGGCTACGCCCGTGAGCTCACCGACGAGGAGCGCAGTCAGCAGCAGGCCGCGCTGTTGAGCGAGGTCGCCAACGCCGACGTCGTGATCACCACGGCCGCCGTTCCCGGACGCAAATCACCGATCCTCGTGACGACCGCGATGGTCGAGGCGATGGGCGAGGGCTCGCTCGTCATCGACATGGCCGCCGACGGCGGCGGCAACTGCGAGCTCACGGTCGCCGGCGAGGTCGTCACCCACGGTGGCGTTCGCATCGTCGGACTCGCGAACCCGCCCGCCCAGATGGGCGCGCACGCGAGCTTCATGTTCGCCAACAACGTGCTGAAGCTGCTCGCGCTCTTCGGCGCAAAGGGCCAGCTCACCCCGGACTGGTCCGACGAGGTCGTCGTCGGCGTGACGGTGGCGCGCGAGGGTTCGATCGCCCACGGGCCGACCGCCGAGGCGCTCGGCGTACCGGCGGTGGCGATCACGGCGCCGGTCGAGGATTCCAAGGAGAGTGCGTGATGGGTAACGTCCTGCTGCAGTACGCGACGGTGTTGATGCTGGCGATCTTCGTCGGTATCGAGATCATCGCCAAGGTGCCGAGCATCCTGCACACCCCGCTGATGAGTGGCTCGAACGCGATCCACGGCGTCATCCTCGTGGGCTCCATACTCATCCTCGGTGGTGCGACGACGAACCTCCAGGAGGTCCTCGGCTTCCTCGCGGTCATCCTCGCGACCTTGAACGTGGTCGGCGGTTTCGTCGTGACCGACCGGATGCTCGAGATGTTCAAGCCCAAGGCGAAGCCCGCCGCGAAGAAGGAAGAGGTGGCTCAGTGAGTCGCGAAACACTCATCGACCTGCTCTACCTGTTCTCGGCAACGACCTTCGTCCTGGCCCTGAAGGGCCTCGGCAGTCCCAAGCGCGCCCGGCAGGGCAACATGGTCGCGGCCTTCGGAATGCTGGTCGCGATCGTGGCGACCTTCTTCAAGTACGTCGACGGCCACGCGCTCTACCACGTGCCGCTCATCTTGCTTGGCATGCTCATCGGTCTCATCGTCGCGGTGCCGGTGGCCCGCTTCGTGAAGATGACGGCGATGCCCCAGCTGGTGGCGATCTTCAACGGCGTGGGTGGCGGCGCCGCCTCGCTTGTGTCGATCACGGAGTTCGTGCACATCAAGTCGACCCACCCCGCGACCTACGTCACCCTCGAGGTGCTGCTCGGGGTCCTGATCGGCACGGTCTCCTTCGCCGGTTCGGCGATCGCCTTCGCCAAGCTCCAAGAGCTGATGACCGGTCGCCCGGTCACCTACCCCGGCCAGCAGGTCATCAACGGCATCGTTGGACTCGCCTCACTCGCGATCATTGTGACGATCCTCGTGACGGCCTCTGAGCCCCTGCTCTGGGTACTGCTCGCGCTCGCCTTTGTGCTCGGCGTGATCTTTGTGCTGCCGATCGGCGGGGCCGACGTGCCCGTGCTGATTTCGCTGCTCAACGCCTTCACCGGCCTCGCCGTCGCCGCCTCGGGCTTCACGCTCGGCTCGAACCTGCTGATCGTCGCCGGTACCCTGGTTGGCGCATCGGGTATCTTGCTCACCCGCTTGATGAGTAAGGCCATGGGCCGCAGTCTCGCCAACGTGCTCTTCTCGGCCTTCGGCTCGAACGTCACCGCGAGTGGCGCAACCGAGCGGGCCGACGGGCGAAGTGTTCGCTCGGGCACCCCCGAGGACATCGCCATCCTGCTCGGCTTCGCGAGCCGCGTCGTCTTCGTCCCGGGCTACGGCCTCGCGGTCTCCCAGGGTCAGCACGTGCTACGTGAGCTCGCCGAGGTCCTCGAGTCGAAGGGCATCGAGGTCTTCTACGGCATCCACCCGGTGGCGGGCCGTATGCCGGGCCACATGAACGTGCTGCTCGCCGAGGCGAACGTCCCCTACGAGCAGTTGGTCGAGATGGACGAGGCGAACTCCGAGCTGCAGACGGCCGACGTCTGTCTCGTGGTGGGCGCGAACGACACGGTCAACCCCGCCGCGACCGACGACAAGACCTCGCCGATCTACGGGATGCCGATCATCCACGCCGACCTCGCCGAGAACGTCGTCTTCTTGAAGCGCTCAATGCGCCCCGGCTTCGCCGGCATCGAGAACGAGTTGCTCTACAACCCCAAGACCACGCTCGTCTTCGGTGACGCGAAGGACACGCTCACGAAGATGGTCGCCGCGGTCAAGGCGAACTAACACTGCTCGATTCCCGCGGTCGGCGATCGGCGTACAACCGACGCCACCGCAGTTCGACTGGGCCGCGCTCGCGTAAGGTTCGGGCCATGGCGCGTGCCACGGTGATCTACGCGGGAGCGCGATCGCGACGGGCTCGTCTCGTGGCACGGCTTCGCTACTGGCTCACGACGCCGGTCAACGCGCACCGGGGTCGCGTCCAACGGGTCATCTGGCGAGTCCAACGGGTCATCTGGCGAGTCCAACGGCTCGCGCTCGGCGATAACCGCTAAACGCATTGGACGTGCAGTCCTTTACGGCCGCGTTGTTCACCGAAGGTCGAGGACGATGCCGAGTGCGTCGTCGATGACCCACATCGTGTCGCGACCCAGTTGGGCGACGCGATTGCCTAGCCAGTTGACGTCGAGCGCGGCTAGTTGTTCGACGAGGACCCTGGTTCGATTGCCCAGGATCTCGATTTCGGGTCGCAATAACGCCACCTTCGCCGCGCTCGACGTGGGCGCGGTCGAGACGAGAGACTGCGGCAACATCAGATTGGATTGGACGACGACGTCATAGCGACGCTCGCGTTGGTCGTGTCCGACACCCTTGGAGAGTCGAAGTTCCATTACGTCACCGCGGCGCACCAAGTGTCTCCATCAACGCGGCAACACGTCGCATCTCATCGCGATCAACGTCGTCGGCCTCGAGGGCGATCACCTCGTCGCGGATGACCTGGCGACGATGCGCGTTAGCCTCGATCCTCGGGAAGATAATTCCCCTCCAGTTTGAGACCCGCGAAGTCAGCGCGGTGGAAAGCCGAAGCGTAGGCTGCGCCCACCCCACCACGGGACCTCGACGTCGAGTTCGGGAAAGCCGGCGTCAATCAGCACCGGGGTGTAGGTCCGTAGCGCCAGGTCGACGCGGACGTGGTCCTCGGCCACGGTGACGCTGCCGGTGTTGTCGAGGAAGTGGCGCCAGAGCCGATCGGGCGTCGCGAGTTCGTAGCGTGGCAGGGTGCGCGCGAGAAGCCGGTAGCAGTTGCCCGCCGCCACGGTGAGCGTCGTGTCGAGGTCGACGTTGAGGGGCAGTCCCGAGCTGAGGGCGTTCAGGTGGAATCCCGCGATGTCGGCGTCGAGCTCGTTCTCGATGATCATGCGCTCGGCGTAGCGGGCGAAGAGGTCCTTGCCCGCCGTGGCGAAATCGTTG
>JAJYPU010000189.1 GCA_021795095.1 Actinomycetes bacterium
ACGCAAGTGCGCGAGCGCCCGATGCTCGCCTGGACGCCACCCACCGCGCCGAACCGTGTGGCACGCGGGCGAACCGTCACCCGACCGAGCCACGAGGTCGGGAGTGACTACGGCACGATGACCGCTCGACCGCGCAGGGAACCCGCATGCAGCCGCTCGTAGGCCGTGGGGGCGGCATCGAGGGAGAAGACCTCGGTCTCGACGTGTACGAGACCGCGCCGCGCGAGTTCGAGCACCTCGAAGAGCTCGGACCGCGTACCCCAGTACGGAGCACGGATCGACGAGTCGTACGGCCCGGCAAGCACGCCCACCGGCAACACACCAGCACCGACCCCGACCAGCACCGCGTCGCCTTCGGTGCGAAGGACCGCCTTGGCGAGATCCATCGTGGCCTGCACGGCGACGAAGTCGAAGACGGCGTTCGCCCCCAATCCGTTGGTCATCGCCTTAATCGACGACACTGCGGCTGCGTCCGAACGCATCGTGTGGTGTGCGCCAACTTGCGTGGCGAGTGCCAACTTCTCGTCGTCCACGTCAAGGGCGATCACCGTCGCTGGACTCAGCGCGCGCAACAGTTGCACCGCAACGTGTCCGAGGCCGCCGACACCGATCACTACCGCCGTCGAACCTGGCACGAGTTTCGTGAGCGAACCCTTGATCGCGTGGTACGGCGTCAGACCGGCGTCGGTGAGGCTGACCGTCTTGACCGCGTCGAGGCCGCCGAGAGGCACAACGTGACGTAGATCGTCGATGATCATGTACTCGGCCATCGAGCCAGGCGCACCGAGTCCCGGGGGAGCGATACCCTCGGCGACGGCTCGCTCGCAGTAGTTCTCGTGGCCCTGGGCGCAGGCGTAACACTGACCACAGCCCCAGGGGCCATAGACGACGACTTCCACGCCGAGGTGCCGGGCGTCGACACCCTCGCCTACCATGTCGATGATCCCGGCACCTTCGTGACCGAGCGTCAGGGGAAGCCCAAATGTGTAGGCCTCGGCTGGCAGGCTCATCAGAAAGGCGTCCGAGTGACAAACGCCCGCGGCGGTGACCCTCAGTCGCAACTGCCCCGGGCCCGGCACCGGCGTGTCGATTTCGACCACTTCCGGCGCAGAACCGATGGTTCGATATTGCAGAGCCTTCACGAGTGCATCCCTTCGTCAACGGCCCCGTTCCCTACCGTAGGTATGTGATGGCCACGAACACAGGGCCAAAAGTCCAATATGCACGGCTCGATCCCCCGCGACAGATTCGCTTGACGACGAAGGTCAAGACCGCCACAGAACGGCCCCGACCCGTGCGTCGCAAGTCGACGCGACGTAACAGAACGGCGGATCGGTCCATCGTCGCGCGACCCACGCTCGGTCGCATCGCGCGACACCGTCGCCTTCGACCAGATCGCACAACCGACGACGCAACTTGCGAGTGACGTGCGTTGAATCACGGTGATGTTCCTCCAACTACTAGGGTTTCAACCGTTATTGCAGTGGCGCATCACCCCCAGTTAATACCAAATGAGGAGCAGGAGTTCATGTTCCACTGGAGCGACTTGCGCCGTCAACCCACAGGCTCGCCCGCGCGCCACCATCCGCGCGACGTCGTCCGCACGGGTCCAAGAAACTCCGCGCAAACCTTTGGCATCAAACCATCGACACTGCGAGACGAGACATTGACTCGTACACCACGACGGTGCAACTCCCAGAGCGACGTCCGCGCCGTTGGGCTAGAGACTGAGCCAATTGGGCGAAGTTCTAGGGACCCACTTTGATTGACCGAGCCGAGTTCGCTCGCCCTCTTTTAGAACTTTGGTAATTCACTGTTCACTCACACTCAATCCACAATTCGGCGCGGCACACTTGAATCAGTTCGGGGTTGTCTCGGACAGATCAACTGAAGGAAACACCATGTACGAATCCAAGACAGGTACTTTCGGGCGAGTTGCCGTAGCCAGCTTGCTGAGCGTCGGTCTCACGGCAGGCGCGGTGAGCATCGCTTCAGCGGCGTCACACCCGACCAAGACCACCAGCCACACCAGCGTGAAGGCGCAGAAGTCAATTGCGTTCCAGGGCGTAATCAAGACGCTGTCGACCGACTCCGTCCTCGTCACGAACGCGAAGGGCGTCTCGAAGACGTTCGCCATCGCTCCGACCACCAAGATCCTTCGCGCTTCGAACGTGAAGAACACGGCCACCTTGGCCGTGGGTGACCGTGTCGAGGTTCGCGCCTTGGCGCTGACGTCGACGCCGCTCGTCGCGACCAGTATCAACATCCTGGCCATGAGCGCGCAGAAGACCATCGCGTTCCAGGGCGTCATTGCCACGCCGTACGCGCCTGGCTCCATCACCGTCACGAACGCGAAGAAGGTCTCTAAGTTCTTCACGATTGTCTCGACCACCAAGATCCTTCGCGCTTCGAACGTGAAGAACACGGTCACGTTGGCCGCGGGTGACCGCGTCGTAGTTCGCGCCATGGCGTCGGCTCCGACCGTCGCGACCAGTGTCAACATCTTGGGCGCCAAGAAGTAACACGTCAATATTGAGTCGTCCCTCGGACCCGCTCGCACTATCGCAGTTCGGTAGCGCGAGCGGGTCCGAGGGATTCTCACGTTGCAAGCAGTCGCGTCGCATCGCATCGCATCGCATCGCATCGCACGAGTCGTAAGGCCCCGGGTAGCACCGTGCGAACCCGCTTCACCACAGACCGCCCCGGCGGTGGGCGAAGTTCTGGCGTCGTGGACGGGGCGATGTCGACCTACCCGCCTCGACGCGATAAGTTCAGTTCTCGCTCTGGCGAGGCGCCCCGAGTGGCGCCCGCCGGGTTCCGAGTGATACCTGTGGCGTTGCGCTTCACTGGTTTTTCACCACGAGCAAAGCAGTCGACACTCGACGTTCGGTCCCGTGCGACGGCCGATTGAGTACGCGTCCTCTCGCGTACAGCGTGGTGGAATTACCACCGTCGAGGTCGAGTGCGGTGACGACGTTGATCGACCGTAGGAGTCGAACGAGTTGACTCGCCGTGGCGCCCGACACGCCGTCCGCGCCGTCCACGGTCATGAGGATCGTCGCCCCCGACGTCGTCCAACCGATCACCGTTCTGGCGTAGGGCCGTGTCATATACGTATCCGCCGGGTTCACCGGGTTGGCCACACCGTGATCGAGGAGGATCGGGTGTCCCCCGATGCTGTCGCACCCCGAGGTCGACGTAGTGGTCAACGACACGGTGTCACCGGGCACCAAGTTGGCGAGCGGCGACCCGAGTGGCGTCGAGACGGCGACCTGACCCGGGCTAACCGCCACGGCCGTGGTCGTCTGGATGACGTAGCTGAGTTCGGCAGTCGCGTTGATCGTGGTCGGGCTCACGGCACTGTTGACAGCCGAGAATACGTACGTGACCCGGCCGGCCGCCACCGGCGTGCGCAGCGCGTACGGTGAGGTGAACAGCAGGGTTCCCGTCAACGGGAGATGGACCTGCACGTAGGACATCGGCAACTGCTGATTGATGGCGGTGATCGGCACAGTGACACCGTTGACGTCGAGGGTGCTCGTCCAATTGAACGCTGCGCTCACCGATTGTCCGTCGAGGTTTGCTTGCTGGTGCGAGATCTCCGGTGTGTGCAGCAGCACGCAGTCTCGAGTGATTCCACCAACCTCGTCAGCGGGATCGGGTTGCCCGCGAGGCGTCCAGTCGAAGAAGTCACCGTTGACCGCCGCGACGCAACCCACGGTCGTCCGGCACATCGAGCCCGGTGTCTGACGACCCCCGTCGATCGCTTGGTGCGCGAGACCGATCTGGAGCGAGAACTGGGTGCCGCTGAACTCGAGGACGTGGACGATCCGTCGAACGCCGAAGCGACGACCGTCAATCTTGAACAGGTGGAGCCCAGTTGCGGCGGTCACGTGGGGCGCGA
>JAJYPU010000190.1 GCA_021795095.1 Actinomycetes bacterium
CGATCGTGTGCATCGCTTCGCGAACTTCTGCTTCGTAGAGCTGGACTTGCTCGGCGCTGAGCGCCACCGGGACGTCACTCAGCGTTCGCGCCGGCAGGTCGGGCGCGATCTCGGGGTCGGTCTTGCGCCGTCGCAGCAGGAACGGACGCACCGTGCGCGCCAACCGGTCGGTGACCACGGGATCGCGGTAACGCTCGATGGGCGTCGCAACGTGACGTACGAACCGGTCGAGTGGGCCCAGCAGCCCCGGCGTCGTCCAGTCGAGGATGGCCCACAGATCCGAGAGCCGATTCTCCACTGGCGTGCCGGTGAGCGCCAGTCGCGCGGGTGCCGTGATGCGACGGAGGGAACGCGCGGTTGCACTGGCGGGATTCTTCACGTGTTGGGCCTCGTCGGCGACGACGAGTGAGAACCTGACGCCGTCAAGCACCGCCGCCTCGCGGCGTGCGACGCCGTAACTCGTGATGACGATCTCGCCGGCTTCGAGGTCTTCCAGGCTGCGATCGGCGCCGTGGTAGCGCCGTACCGGCACACCAGGAGCAAAGCGACGGATCTCGCGCTCCCAGTTGCCGAGTAATGACGTTGGACAGATCACGAGCGTCATCGCACCGCTCGGGGCGTATCGCGCGACGTGCAGGGCGATCACCTGGAGGGTCTTTCCCAGTCCCATGTCGTCGGCGAGACAGCCACCGAGTCCGGTCGCGGTCATGTGGGCGAGCCACGCGACGCCACGACGCTGGTAGGGGCGCAGCTCCGCGTTGAGTCCGGCGAGGTCGAGGGCATCGCCACTCCCGCCGCCGTCCATCGCTACCAGACGCGCCGAGAGATCGGCGAGAGCCCCTTCGCTCACCACGTCGACTCGTTCCCCGGCGAGCTCGATCGAACCCGAGAGCGCCGCCGCGAGTGCCTCGATCGCCGAGAGTCGGTGCTCGCGGCGCGATCGCAGACGACTGAGAAGATTGGGGTCAGCGACGACGAACTTACCGCGCAGTCGCACGAGCCCGCGCTTGGCTTCGGCGAGAAGGTTCACCTCCTGCTCCGAGAGCACCTCGCCGTCGAGTGTCGCGCGCCAGCGAAACGCGACCAGCGAATCCAGGTCGAATCCCGACTGGACGACTCGACCGGGGTCGGCGCCAATCGACGCCTCGAGTTTGATCCCGTCGTGCACGAGGCCCGCTGGCCACAACACCGCGATACCGGCGTCGACGAGCGCGCCGTGCGCGTCGCCGAGTAGATCGACGAGCTCGTCCTCGTCAAGGTCGAGGGCGCTCGGCACGCGCTCACGAAGCAGGCGTTCGAGCGGTGGCCACTGCCGCGCGCCGCGTCGAAGCGTTCGCAGAACGTCTGACTCGACGTCAGCGCCGAAGTGGGCTTTGAGCGACACCGATGCACCAAACACCGCGTCGATATCCACGATGAGCGACGGGTCGATACGACTCGACACCTGGGGAACCGCTCGAGCCGCTGACTCACCGAGCTCGACGCGCAGGGCCACGTCAACACCACCATCGAGCTCGCTCGACGCGTCCTCGAGCCAGCCTCGCACCGCGTCGACCGGTTGTGCCGACGTCGATGCGAAGAGCTCGTGGCCGGTGACGAGCGGCGCCGCCGCCGTTCGCACCAGCGAGTCGGCGAGGGCGTCCACCATCGCAGCGATCAGGAATCGCGGGGATGAGACCGTGACCGGCGACACGCCGGGTAGCACCGTGGCGTGGCCGGCGCTCGGGAGCGCGGCGGCGTACGCGTCGAGCAGCGTTCGCTCCGAGGGGGTGAGCGGTCCGACCCCCCACGCGTCGAATCCGTCCGGGCTCGCCGTTGGGTAGAGGCGCCCGCGCGCGATCAGCACGAGAGCGGCGCTGATCACCTGGGACCAGGCGATCGCGCTCGCGGACCCCCCATTGGTCTCGGCGTCGCGCAGCACCGTGATCGCGTCGATGACCCCTAGTCGGGTCGCGGGGACACGACGTCGCCGAATCGTCGCCGCGGTCGGTAACACGACGTCGATCGCGTCCTCGAGCACCAGTGACTCGGGAACCACACGTCCGTCACCACACTCGTAGCAGTAGAAAGCGCCCCGTCGAGGCGGGTCGGCGGGTACGAAGACCACGTCGAGTCCGCCGATTCCTCCGTGAACGGTACCGTCTCGCGCCGAGGTTGATAACCCGGCTTCGGAGGAGGTCTCGATTGACACGACTCGAAACTACCCGGCGTTACTGGAATGAGTCGTCGAGACCGTACGTCGCGTGGGTCTTGTCGAGCCTCAAGTTCCGGCGCAGTGGCTTGTCGCGTAGCGCGTAGTTGAAGCCAATCACGTCCCGCCGGTTGGGGCTGGGGAGGGCGAAGACAAGGAGCGGCCCGTCTTGATGACACCGCGAATTCGAATGGCCCATACTCGATGCCATCGCCGGTCGCGTGCTGGAGATTCGCGAAGGCGGTGTCGACACTCGCCGAGCGCCAATATACGCGCGCTGTCACTCGTGTGAGGTGAGAGCGTGCCGCGGGACAGAGGGAAGGTCGTTCAGCGTGAGCGTGGCGAGTGTCCTCGCGCACAGTCCCTGCAAGACCTCTGCACCTCGCTACCCCTGTACCTCTGCACCGACCCTTCCACGGGCTGGGGCTGACAGCGTGTGTCCTAATTGGACCCACCGGTTCGCCTTGACCAACTGAACCAGTAGTTCAGTGGTGCTTGCTCACCGTCCGAGTTCCCAGACAATTGTCAGTCTGAGTGCTCGGTTCCGACCCAAGGCCCTCATCACGTTGTCGTGATGGTTGTGCGGGTGACGATCGGCTCTTCCCGCGTGCTTCGCGGTGCAGATCCGTGAAGGATCAGGCAGTAGAGAGAAGCAGAGCGTGCGTTGGTTCCAACAGTGTCACCGCGGATGGTCCCGTGGGCTGCCAGCGGGCGAGATTGATCGCCGCGTTGAGGTCTCGGTCAATCACTAGTCCGCAGACCCCACACGAGTAGGTCCGCGTCGACAGGTCGAGGTCGTTTGTGACGACGCCACAGCCCGAGCAGGTCTTGGAACTCGGGAACCATCGGTCGGCGACCCGCACCTCGACCCCGTGCCACCTGGCCTTGTAGAAGAGTTGGCGCGAGAGCTCGCCCATGGCGGCGTCCGAGATGGACCGCGATAGGTGTCGATTCCTCACCATCCCCGCGACGTTGAGGTCCTCAATCACGAGGACCTGACATCGGTCCACGAGGGCCCTGGAAGCCTGGTGGACCAGGTGTTGCCGGGTATTGGCGACCTTGCGGTGGGTTTTGGCGAGCCGGACCCGTGCTCGTTGGCGACCCTTGGACCCTGGTGTGGTTCTGGCCAGGGCCCGGTTGGCCGCCTTGAGCGTGCGCAGCGCGTGCTTCAGTGTTGTCACCCCCTCGAAGTTCTGGGTGAGAACACCATTCGCGTCGGCGGCGACGCAGAGGGAGATGATCCCTCGGTCGACCCCGACGGGGACGGCGTGACGGTTGGTTCGGCTGCACTCGGCCCGGTGGAGTTCAGCAGCCACCCCGGTGAGTGACACGATCCACCGACCGGCACGCTCAGTCAGTGTCGCTGAGTAGATGTGAAAGCGACCCAAGTCGATCATCCGGCGGACCTGGCGGGTGGGGCCAAAGACCTTGACTGGTCCGAACTTGGGCAGGCGCAGGTGCGAGGGATCGGTGAAGCGGATGGGCTGGCTCGTGGGCGTCCGACCTGGCGTCGCGCGGTTGCGCAGCCGAAAGCTCGGCGTCACTTTCCCTTTGGCCTGGAAGCGGGGGAACCCGACAGCAGCACCACTGCGCTCACCTCGTCTTGACGCAGCGAAGTTCTCGAGGGCCCGGGCCGCGTCCACGCTCGCACACTCGAAGACGTCGTTGGGCAGCTCGTGACGCCAGGCGAGACCGCGACTGCCA
>JAJYPU010000191.1 GCA_021795095.1 Actinomycetes bacterium
GCACCCTCGGTGACGTCTTCAAAGGTGGGCCCGTCGACCTCGACGCCATCCTCGACGAGTACCGCGACCGGTGACCGACTCGCTGCTCGTTCTCTTGGAGGACGCCGTCGCCGGCACGCTCCACCGGCTCAAGGGTGGGCGGATCCGCTTCGACTACGCCGACGAGTACCGAGCGGCGCCCGGGGCAACGCCGCTCTCGCTGTCGATGCCGATCGCGGTGCGTTCGCACACGGAGCGAACCGTCACGCCGTGGCTCTGGGGGCTCCTGCCGGACAACGACGCGGTGTTGGCCCGCTGGGCTCGCCACTTCCAGGTCTCACGCGCGACACCCTTCTCGCTGCTCGCCACCCCGATTGGCGAGGACTGCGCGGGGGCGGTGCGGTTCGCGGCCCCCGAGGCGGAGACCGGGCACCCCAACCGTCCCGGCGGAGTTACTTGGCTCAGTGAGGGTGAGGTCGCACAGCGACTACGAGACCTCCGCGACGACTCGACGTCGTGGCTCGGCCGCTCCTTCACCGGGCAGTTCAGCCTCGCCGGCGCCCAGGCGAAGACGGCGCTGCTCGTCGAGGGTGGGCGTTGGGGCGTGCCGTCGGGCAACCGCGCGACCACCCACATCGTGAAGCCGGCGGTCGCCGGACTCGACGACCACGACCTCAACGAGCATCTCTGCCTCGACGCCGCCCGTCGGGTCGGCCTGGTCGCGGTGGGAACGAAGGTCCACCAGTTCGCGGGCGAGTCCGCCATCGTCGTCGAGCGCTACGACCGGCGCACCGTGGGTGACGCGGTGATCCGGGTCCACCAGGAAGACCTCTGCCAAGCGCTCGCCCACCCGCCGTTCGCCACGTACCAGAACGAGGGTGGGCCAAGCCCTCGCGACGTCGTGGCACTCCTGCGCCGCGCCATGGCCCCGAGGGTGGCCGAGGACGCCGTTTCGAGGTTTGCCGACGCCCTCATCTGGAACTGGCTCATCGCGGGAACCGACGCGCACGCGAAGAACTACTCGTTGCTGCTCGCCGGTGATCAGGTCCGTCTCGCACCGCTCTACGACGTCGCCTCGGCGCTCCCGTACGGAACCGACGAACGCAAACTGCGCCTCGCCATGACGATCGGCGGCGACTACCGGGTCGCCACGGACCGCAACCGATGGCCCGAGGCCGCACGGGAACTGGGACTGGACGCCGACACCCTCGTCGGTCGGGTTCGTGAGCTCGCCGATGCCGCTCCCGACGCCTTCGCCGATGCGGCTCGGACCGATGATGTCGCGGCCCTGGGTAAACCAGTAACCACCCGTCTCGTCGATCTCGTCACCGCGCGCTGCGAGCGGTGCCGCCGACTCGTGGCGTGATGGGCCCGCTCCTCGCGACGGCTGGTGCGACGGTTAGTATCGGCTGAGGCCACGTGTCGCGTTGGCCGAGTAGCAACGAGTTGGCCGAAGCAGGAGCAGTGATCCGTCTCTACGATTCCGCGCGCGCCACCGTGGCGCCCCTCGAGTTGCGCGAGCCGGGTCGGGTCTCGATCTACCTCTGCGGACCCACGGTCTATGACCTGCCCCACCTCGGCCACGGGCGCCACGCGCTCGTCTGGGACGTGCTGCGGCGCTGGTTCGTCTTCACCGGTCTCGAGGTCCGCTTCGTCTCCAACATCACCGACATCGACGACAAGATCATCGCGCGCGCCGACGCCGAGCACGTCGCCGAAGAGGAACTCACCGAGACCTACGAGGCGGCCTGGTGGGCGGCGCTCGACGCCCTCGGGGTCGCCCGGCCCGACGCCACGCCTCACGCGACCGCCTACGTCGAGTCGATGGTCGAACTGATCGAGGAGTTGCTCGAGCGCGACGTCGCCTACGAGCTCGACGACGGCGTCTACTTCGACGTGAGCACGATCGCCGACTACGGCCTGCTCGCGGGCCAGTCCCTCGAGAGCCTGCGCAGCGGCGCGCGCGTTGAGGCGAACCTGTTCAAGCGCTCACCGCTCGACTTCGCGCTCTGGAAGAACGCGAAGTTCGGCGAACCGAGCTGGTCCTCGCCCTTCGGGTCGGGTCGCCCCGGCTGGCACACCGAGTGCGTCGTGATGTCCCTCGGACTGCTCGGGGACGGCTTTGACATCCACGGCGGCGGACTCGACCTCAAGTTCCCCCACCACGAGAACGAGCGGGCCCAGGCGATCGCTCTCGGGCGTCACTTCGCACGCCACTGGGTCCACCACGGCTGGGTGATGGTCGGCGAGGAGAAGATGAGCAAGTCGCTCGGCAACTTCACCTCGCTCACCGACCTGCTCGCCCAGACCGACCCACGCGCCTACCGGCTGCTCGTGCTGCGCTCGCACTACCGCAGCCCGATCGAGGTCTCGCCCGCGACGATTAAGGACGCCGAGCGGGCCCTCGCGCGCCTCGACGCCCTCGCGCGCCGCTTCAACCTGGTGCCCCTCGCCGGGGCGACCCTCGAGCGCGCCTCGAATGTCGAGTGGAGCGACGAGGGCCGCGCGCTCTACGACGTGGTCGCCGCTGCGATGGAGGACGACCTCGACACTCCGGCAGCCGTCGCGGTGCTCTTCGAGGCCCTGACGCGCGCCAATTCCCTCGCCGACGAGGGCGCGACGACGCGATCCCACGCGCTCGCTACCGCGATCGGCGCTTGCTTCGCGGGTCTCGGACTGCGCCTCGTGGCCGATGCCTCAGCACTCGACGCCGAGACGACGAGCCTCGTGGCTCGGCGCGACGAGGCGCGCGCCACGCGTGACTGGGCCCTCGCCGACCGCTACCGCGACGAGCTCGTCGCGCTCGGCTGGATCGTCGAGGACAGCGCCGCGGGCACGGTCGTGCGACGCGCCTGACACGTGGATGGGTTGTGGTGCCGCGCGATTCTCGCGTCGACCTACCCTCCAACATCTTCACTGTTTGCCGAAGGGGCTCGTGTTTTTAGCGACAATCGACGGGAGATTCACGTATTGGTGAGGTGTCTACCTTGATCCCTGATCGCGCTGATTCTGACACCGGACGGGCAACGCCGTCTAACCCTGCCCCTGCATGCGGTGGCTCTCGAATTCGCCCGAACGGCCGTCTGTTGTCAAGGCTTTCCGCCAAGCCCGAACTCGCGAACGCTCGGCCATGACACTGTTAGTGGTATGCGTTATACTACCACTATGAAGAGCATCGACGAGATCCTGACCAGTCTCCGGCGCACGAGTGGACTCTCCGGGCGAGAGTTAGCCCGTCGCGCTGGTACAACGCACTCGGCTCTCATCGACTATGCGAAGGGCCGTCATGACCCAGGATTCTCCACCTTGGAGCGCATTGCCGCGGCCGCCGGCTGCGACCTCATCGTTGAGGTGCACCCGCGCCTCTCGGCCCCCGAGATTCGCACGCTCGAGATGCACCGAGCTGTTGCAGCCAAGATCGAAGACAACGGCGCGAGTGTGCTTGAGCGCGCGCGACGCAACCTGGAAGTGCTGCGTGCGGCGGACACCGGCGCGAACACCGAGCCCTACCTGGCTGCGTGGGAGGACCTCATCGATGGACCAGTCGCCAGACTGATACGGGTGATGACGTCAACCGACCAGGCGGCGCGAGATCTACGCCAAGCGTCTCCCTTCGCTGGCGTGCTCAGCGACGAAGAGCGTCTTGCGGTGATCATGCGTACCGATGGGGTACGAGTCGCAGAAAAGGCCGGCAGATCGCTCGACGACGTCCGCCAAGAGATTGCGGTCGCGATTGGTGCGGGGCGTGAACTGGTAGAGAACCGCCCGTGAGACGTGAGGATCTCGATCACATCGTGCGCGCCGCGGGCGACGTGATCAACGAGGACGAGGTCATCGTTGCGGGATCCCAGGCGGCTCTCGCCCAGTTTCCCGAAGGGTTGCCGAAACTCGCCACGC
>JAJYPU010000192.1 GCA_021795095.1 Actinomycetes bacterium
ACGAGACCCGAGTTCAACTAGCGACAGATGAAGGCGGCCCGCAAACGACCATGGCACTGATGTGTGTCACACCAAACGTGAAGACTGTGAACGCCGAAACGTGAAAACCTCTTGGTGGGGCTAGTAAGAATCGAACTTACGACCTCGTCATTATCAGTGACGCGCTCTAACCGACTGAGCTATAGCCCCAAGGCCAACCAATCTACACCAGCGGGCTTCGCGGCCCTACGGGGCCTCCCACAGTCTGGTGGCGAGCGACTGGCTCGCAGTCGCGAGGAGCGTCCCTGACTCGCTCCACAGGAACGCCGTCCCTTGAGCGAAACCACCGGTGAGCGCGTGCATGTGGATCTCGCAGAGCACCCACTCCGTGGGTTCGAGGGTGGCGATGCGAATTGTGTTGTCAAGACTGCGGCTGCGGGTGCGACGTCCGAGCGGGTCCATCGCTCCGCCCGAGACGAAGTCGCCGAGGATTGCGATGGTGGCCGCCGATGGGTCGAGGTGGCCTGGGATCCGCGCCCAGAGCGCCGTGACTGGTGATCCGGGAGTGCCGTCGATCTGCGCGAAGCGTCGACCGATCGCGAGGCGCGTCTCCAGGTGGTCGAAGATCGAGTTCTGATACCAGCTCGGCAGATTGCGTTGCGGACAGTCGAGCGGTGACGCGACCGGGGGCCGAACGGTCCACGGGGGGGCGGTGAGTGATCCGGTGCCCAGCGCGGCGTTGACGGTGACGACGGCGGTGTCGTCGACCGTTGCCGTCGCTCGGGCCTGGGTGACGTGACCACCCACGACCGCGAGCTCCGTCGTGACCAGCACCTCAGCCCCCTCGGGGGCGTAGGACAGGTACTGCGCACTGGCCCACACCGTGGGTCGGCCACTGGCACCTTCGAGCGCGACAACTCCCGCCGCGAGTGCGCAGCCTCCGAAGAGGAACCGACCCGGCGTCATCACGCGTTCGTTGACACGTAACGACCACGTGCGCTCGTCTCGCCGTTCGAGCCCGAGGAATTCGGCGGTGTTCACGCCGGTTCAGGATAGTGCCGGTGCCACCGTCGTCACCCTGGGGCAGACTGGTCGTGTGATCGATCCACGCTTCGTCTACCTGGCCGCGGTGATTTCGGTCATCGGCACAGTTGGCTACGTCCGAGACACGCTACGTGGCGTGACGACACCGAACCGGGTGACGTGGGGCTTGTGGGGTGTCGAGGGGATCCTCGCCTTCGTCGTCGAAGTCCAGCAACACGTCGGACTCGCGGCCTTGATGACCCTTATGTTCGGTCTCATCCCGCTGTTGATTGTCACGGTGTCCTTCCGCGGCCACCACGGCGTGTGGCGGATTGGCCCCTTCGACGTGCTCTGCGGGTCACTCTCGATCGCCGGCGTCGCCTTCTGGGCCTTCGTTCACGAACCGACGGTGGCGTTGATCTCCTTCGTCGTGGCCGACCAGTTGGCGGGCCTGCCGACGATTCGAAAGTCCTGGTTGTTGCCGTCCTCTGAGACGGCGTGGACCTTCTTCACCGGCGTGATCAACACGCTTATTACGGTCATGTCGCTGCGTCACTTCACGACTGAGGGCGTACTGTTCCCGGGGGCAATCTTCGTCACCGACCTCGTAATCTGGGCGTTGGTGGCCTTTCACATCGGTCCAAGATTCCGCGGTGAGCGGGCAGTAGTCGGCGCGACGTGAGCGTCGCGCGCTTCGGTGTCGACGCGGAGCGCGAACGCGGTCGAGCCGACCGTGCCACGGCCCCACGTCGAGCGCACGCGACACTCGCCGCACGACCCGTCGACGACGATCCAGTGGGGCGACTGCTCGAACAATCCAGCCACCGACTGGTCGACCTCACACCGTTGCGGTTCTCGCGCATGGTCGCGAGCCCCTTCGCGTTCCTGCGCGGGGCTGACCTGTTAATGGCCGGGGACCTCAAAGCGTCCCCGAGTACCGAGCTGGTCGTGCAACTCTCCGGCGACGCGCACCTCAAGAACTTCGGCCTGTTCGCGTCACCCGAACAGCGATTGGTCTTCGACGTGAACGACTTCGACGAGACCGCACCGGGTCCTTTCGAATGGGATCTGAAGCGACTGTGCGCGTCGCTGTCGATCGCGGCGGACCTAGGCGGTCTGGACGAGGCGCGACGACTGCACATCGTGCGTGGCTGTGTCGGCGTCTATCGATCGTCGATGAGACGTTTCTCCACGATGAACCGGCTCGACGTGTGGTACGCGTCACTCGAGGTGGCCAACGTGTTCAAGGACCTCGGTGGCTTCTTCACCGACGCCGCGAAGCGTAACGTCGACGATCTGATCGGACGCGTGCGTACCCAGTCGACGAGGTCGAAGTTCGACGATCTGATCGAGCGGACCCCCGACGGCCCGCGGATCCGACTCAACCCGCCACGCATGGTGCCGTTGCGCGACCTCGGACCCACGGCCGACGAGAGTCGCGCGACAGTCGACGCCGTCCTCGAGGGGTATCGCGACTCACTGGTGAGCGACCGTCGGTTCCTGCTCGACCAGTTTCGCGTCGTGGACGTCGCTCGCCTCGTCGTTGGGGTGGGGTCGGTGGGCACCGAAGGCTACGCCGTGCTGCTCACCGGTCGCGACGACGACGACCCCTTCTTCCTTCAGATCAAGGAGGCCCGTGGGTCGGTGCTGGCGTCACCGGAGGATTCGTCGAGCAATCCCGGCGACCGAGTCGTGCGCGGCCAGCGTCTCATGCAGGCGACGCCCGACGCCTTCCTCGGCTGGTACAGCGCGCGCGGCGACCGGGGTTTCTACGTTCGCCAGCTCTACGACCGCAAGGCGTCCGTTGACGTCGAACGGCTCGGGGCAAAGCAGTTGATGACCTACGGGCGCGTGTGCGCGTGGGTGCTCGCGCGCGCCCACGCCCGCTCGGGCACGGCGGCGGCGATCGCGGGTTATCTCGGTGGTGGGGACTCGTTCATCGAGGCGGTCGGTCAGTTCGCCGAGACGTATCGGGCCCAGAATCTCGCCGACTACCGTGCGCTGCGCGCGGCGGTGGATGACGGCCGCGTGCCAGTCAGGTCGTGATGCGCACCACGGTCGCCACATTGACGGTCGCGGGTCGTTCGGCCTTCGTGGAGTCGCCGCCGGTCCATTGCTAGGCTGGGTCTCCTTCGGGGGACGTAGCTCAGTTGGTAGAGCGCGGGCTTTGCAAGCCTGAGGTCGTGGGTTCGAGCCCCATCGTCTCCACCATCGTTGCCGGCCCGTTGGCCTCGGTCTCTCGCATGTGTTCTTCAGGTGCGGAGCACGACGTTTCGCGGCTCGTCACCCCGGCCGATTCGGTCGATCTGGTCCGCGAGCAGTCGCGCCATGCGCGGGAGCATCGCCGACGTCGCGCCACCGACGTGGGGCGAGATGAGCACGTTGCGTAATGCGAAGAGCGGGTGGTCGTCGGGCAGGGGCTCGGGGTCCACGACGTCCAGGGCGAGCCGGAGCCGACCGGACTGTGCGTGGCGCAAGAGCGCCGCGGTGTCAGCGACGGCGCCCCGCGAGACGTTTACCAACAGCGCGCCGTTGGGCAGCGCGGCGAGGAACGTCTCGTCGACCAGGTGATGCGTGGCCTCCGTGAGCGGGACGACGACGATCACGATCTCGGCCGACGGTAACAGAGCGGGCAGGTCGGCGACCCCGATGACCTCGCCGAGGTCGTCTTGACGTGGGTGCGTCGCGACGCGCACGACGTCGACTTCGAAGGGGGCGAGCCGTTCGGCGATCGCGTGGCCGACGCCCCCGGTCCCGATGAGCAGGATCCGGCGATCGGCGAGGCTCGCGTGGTCCCGCGGCCGCCACCGGCCGTCGAGGGCGTCGCGAACGAACTGGTCGATGCCGCGTTGGGCGGCGAGGAT
>JAJYPU010000028.1 GCA_021795095.1 Actinomycetes bacterium
CAACGCTGGCGACGGCCCGTTCGGGCGCGGCCGCGGGTGGCGCGGGTGGCGGCGCTGGCACGCTCTCGACCGCTGGCGCGGGTGTCGGGGCGGGGGCGCTTTCGGCAACCGCCGCGGGCTTCGCGGTGTGGGCGGTCTTGGCGCCCTTGGGCTCGTCAGGCTGTACCTGGCGTCGCAGACCGTCGGCGTCCGCGCGACGACGGATGCGGTCGGCCTGGGCGTCCTCGATGGACGCGGATGGGCTCGAGGCACCTATGCCTAGTTTCTGTGCGAGCGCGAGCAACTCCTTGCTCGTCATCCCGAGTTCCTTCGAGAGCTCGTGTACCCGGATCTTCTTCAGCGCCAAAACGTTCCCTTACATCGGAGTGTGTACGACGCGCGCACACACAGTCACCTATTCTTTCACAACCATCAGCAGTGCGGACCAGCCCCCGCACCAACGAGCGCGACCAGGTCGTCCACGTCGGCCGCGGACACCGGCGACCGTAGCGCTCGCGCTACCGCGCCCCACCGCAGACGCGACCCACAATCCCGGTCACGACACCACCAGACACCTCGCCCGACCCCCCGGCCGAGGTACCACGACCCATCTTCACCGCGACCCGCCCGACACAGTTCCACGTCCGGGCGTCGGGCGCGGCAGACCACGCACGTTCGAAACGGGGCTATGCCTCGCCCTCCTGCACCGATACCGCATCATCGGCGCTGGCCGCGGCGTGTTCCTCGCCGACGGTCACGACGTGGACGACCTCGTCGACGACGACGTCGTCCTCGGTCCAGACCTCGTCAACGACCTCCTCTTCGACACCCTCATTCTCGGAGCGGATGTCGATGCGCCACCCGGTCAACCGGGCGGCGAGCCGTGCGTTCTGGCCCTCTTTGCCGATCGCGAGGGAGAGCTGCTGATCGTGCACGATGACCGTCGCCACACCCTGCTCCTCGTCGAGGCGGACCTCACGGACCCGCGCCGGCGCGAGCGCGGCCTGGATGAACTCGACGGGATCGTCGCTGTAGGGCACAACATCAATGCGCTCAGAGCGCAGTTCGTTGGTGATGTTGCGCACGCGCGAGCCCCGGGCTCCCACGCACGCCCCGACCGGGTCGACCATGGCGTCATTCGAGGCCACCGCGATCTTGCTCCGGTGACCGGGCTCTCGAGCGATTGCCTTGATCTCGACTATGCCGTTGGCGATCTCGGGGACCTCGATCTCGAAGAGCTTGGCCACTAGGGCCGGGTGCGTGCGGCTCACGACAATCTGGGGACCTTTGTTGGTCTTGCGCACTTCGACGATGTACACCTTGATGCGTGCGCCGTGCTCGTAGCGCTCGAAGGCGATCTGCTCGGCCTGGGGCAGCAGCGCCTCGACACGCCCGAGGTCGAGCAGCGTGTAGCGGTTGTCGTTCTGCTGGACCGTGCCCGAGACGATGTCACCCTCGCGGTTGGCGAACTCCTCGTACATCTGGCGACGCTGGATGTCGCGGATGAGCTGCATCAGAACCTGCTTGGCGGTCTGGGCCGCGATCCGCCCGAAGTCCTCGGGTGTCGCGTCCCACTCGCGCGTGACGTTGCCCTCGACGTCCAGCTCGAGTCCCCAGACCTTGATTTCGCCCGTCTCGGGGTTGATCTCGACCTCGGCGTCCTCGGCGGAGTCGGGCCGGCGCTTGTAGGCCGCCAGCAGCGCGTTCGCGAGGGCGATGAGCAGTTCGCCCTCGTCGATGTTCTGGTCGCGCGCAATCTGGCCGAGCGCCTCAAGGAATTCGAAGTTCGCCATCACTTGCCTTTCTTACTCGCCGTCGAGGCTTTGGGCTTCTTAGCGGACGTCGTCTCGGGACCCCAATGGAAGACGGTCCGCGCGCGCTCGATGGCGTCGAGTTGGACGGTGATCTCGCCGCGCTCGGCGTCGGCGATCGTCACGGTCGTGTCGTCCGCGCGCACAATCTCGCCTTCTAGACGGCGAGTGGGTTCATCGTCACGGTGCTCGCGCAGCGTGACGATCTCGCCGACGGCGCTCGCGAAGTGCTCGGGGGTGCGAAGGCGCCGTTCTAAGCCCGGACTCGAGACATCGAGCGTGAAGTGGCCTTCGATCGGGTCGTTCTCGTCGAGCCACGCCGAAATCGCGCGGTTCGCGGCGGTCAGGGCGTCGACGTCGACGCCACCCTCGCGGCGAACGACGACATTGAGCGTCCCGGCGACGAGTTCCAGGTCGTAGAGGTCGAGTCCCAGTGGGCTAAGGAGTGATCGCACGGGTGTCTCCAGATCCATGGCCATCTCCTCTCTATGTCGCCGGGCGGGACAAAGAAAAAGCGCGGGCCCGAGGCCCGCGCTTAAACGAGTCCAAACGTCCTTGGCGGACTGTCGAACCATTGTAGCAGTTGCGTCCGGCGATGAGCAACGCCTCCGACGCGGATCCGCTCGGCGTTACTTACGCGTTTTTGCTGATCGACGGGCGTGGCGTACGCACCGCGCGACGAGGCGCCGGTCTCGACGACGCCAAACCGGGCGCCGACCCGACGGCCCGAGACGCCGCAATCAGTAGGACTTGGCGACGATCGCCACGAGGTCGGCCTCGTCGGGGCTGTTCGGTGTCGTGCCGTCGGCGCGTTGGATACAGCGCACCGAGACCGCCAGGTCGTTCAGCCGCGCCTCCCCCGCGTCGCCGACCAGGTCCCAGGCGACACGGGCGAAGCCCGTCTGGGCGGCTTCGATGGCGTCGTCGACCGAGGTCACGTTGGCTGTGGCAGCGTCGCGCCTGGTCCGGGCGTCCTCGAGCAGCGCGACCTGCATCTCCTCGAGCAGTTCCGCCGCCCGAGCCGCCAACTGGTCGAGCGCCACGAGGTGCTTGGAGCCGTCATCGCGGCGCACCACAGTGACCACGCCGTTAGCGAGGTCGCGGGGACCGACCTCGACGCGAAGCGGCACGCCCTTGATCTCCCAGTCCGTCACCCGTCGCCCGAAGGACCCTCGACCCCGGTCAACCGACGTAGCGATCCCGCCGGCGCGCAACGCAGCGTCGATCGTGGTGCAGGCCTCGAGCACTGCGGGCTCGTCGCGCACCGCGACGATCACCGCTTGGATCGGCGCCATCCGCGGCGGCACGACGAGTCCCCGGTCGTCACCGTGGGCCATGATGAGCCCACCCACCAAGCGCGTCGAGGCACCCCACGAGGTCGTGTGACAGAGTTCTGACTGGCCCGCCTCGCTCTGGAAGACAATGTTGAACGCACGCGCGAAGTTCTGGCCGAGCTCGTGGCTCGTCGTCATCTGCAGCGCCTTGCCGTCACGCATCATCCCCTCACAGGTCAAGGTGTTGATCGCGCCAGCGAAGCGTTCCCGCGGCGATTTGATGCCCACGTAGGCGGGTACCGCCATGACGTTGACCAAGAAGTCGTAGTACACCTCGAGGTGGATGCGCATCGCGTAGGCCGCGGCGTCCTCGTAGGAGACGTGCGCCGTGTGCCCCTCTTGCCAGAGGAACTCCGACGAGCGCAAAAACAGCCGGGGGCGCAACTCCCAGCGCACCACGTTCGCCCACTGGTTGAGCAGCAGGGGCAGGTCCCGATAGCTCTGTATCCACTTGGCCATGAACTCGCCGACCACGGTCTCTGAGGTCGGGCGAACGACCACGGGCTCGCTCAGCTCCTCACCACCGGCGTAGGTCACCACCGCCAACTCTGGGCTGAATCCCTCGACGTGCTCGGCCTCGCGGGCGAAGTAACTCTGGGGGATGAACAGCGGGAAGTAGGCGTTCTGGGCACCGGCGGCCTTGATCCGGGCGTCCATCTCCGCCTGGATCCGCTCCCACAAGGCGTACCCGTAGGGCCGGATCACCATGGTCCCGCGCACCGGACCGTTGTCGGCCATCTCTGCCTTGGCAACAACGTCCTGGTACCAGCGGGGGAAGTCTTCGGACTGCGAGGTCAGGGCATTAGGTGACGCCACGATTCTCCTTCACTTGAGTGGCGAAAGCCTAGCCAAGCACGGACTATTCGACGCGACGTCGGATCCGCTCGATCCGTTCGCCGCCGTGGTTCACGTCCAGACCACGGTCGTCGAGCAGGAGCGCCCGGTCGGCCGCGGCCTCGGCCTCGGCCGAGACGTCACGCGCGGCCAGCCGCGCGGCCACGCCCTCAGCGGCGATCTTCTTCGCCTCGTCGACGAGGGCCTCGACCATGTCCGCCTCGGGGACAACCCGAACGATCTGGCCCTGGATGAAGAGGTGGCCGCGGTGCTTGCCGGCGGCGATGCCGAGGTCCGCGTGACGAGCCTCACCAGGTCCGTTGACGACACAGCCCATCACCGCGACCTGGATCGGCAACTCGAGCGCGCTGAGCGCCTCCTGGGCCTCGTTGGCCACCCGGATGACGTCTACCTCGGCTCGCCCGCAGCTCGGGCACGCGATGAGGTCCAGCCCCTTTCGTTCACGCAGCCCGAGCGACTCCAGCAGCTGGCGACCGGCGCGGGCCTCCTCGACGGGGTCGGCGGTCAACGAATATCGCAGGGTGTCGCCGATGCCCTCGGCGAGCAGGGTGGCGATGCCGGCCGTGCCCTTGATGAGACCGCCGGGGAGCGGACCCGCTTCGGTGACGCCGAGGTGCAAGGGGTGATCGAACGTCTCCGAGGCCAGTCGGTAGGCCGTGATCATCGTCGCCACCGACGACGCCTTGACCGAGATCTTGACGTCCGAGAAGCCGACTTCCTCGAAATAGGCCAACTCGATTCGTGCCGACTCGACCAGCGCCTCGGGCGTCGCCCCCCCGAACCGCTCGTAGATGTCGGGGTGCAGGCTGCCCGCGTTCACCCCGATGCGGATCGGCACGCCTCGATCACGGGCCTCACTTGCGACCAGTCGGATCTCTTCGGGCTTGCGCAAGTTCCCCGGGTTCAGTCGCAGCCCGTGGACCCCCGCCTCGAGGGCCGCGATGGCCATCTCGACGTGGAAGTGGATGTCCGCCACGATCGGCACCGGTGAGCGAGGCACGATCTGCACGAGCCCCTCGGCGGCGGCCCGCTCATTGCAGGTGCAGCGCACGATGTCCGCCCCGGCGGCGGCGAGCGCATAGATCTGGGCGAGCGTCCCCTCGACGTCGGCCGTCTTGGTCGTGGTCATGGATTGGACCGAAATCGGCGCGTCGCCTCCAATCTTCACCGATCCAACGGCGATCTGACGGGTGCGGCGGCGCGGGGTGAGAGAACTAGCGGTTACGTCCATGGCACCATTCTGCCGTGCCGCGGGTCGGCCGACTCCATCACTGGAAGGGATTCACAATCGGGTGGACGATGTCCAAGTAGAGCGTCGCGGCGAACAGGGCCAGCAGCACCAGGGAGAACGCGTACACGACGGGCAGAAGGCGCTGGATGTCCGCGTGATACGCGCGACCTCGCCGACTGCGAATGCGCTCGTACGTGGCGACCAGCACGTAGCCACCGTCGAGCGGCAGCATCGGCACCATGTTCAAGAGCCCGACGAAGATGTTCACGACCATCAAGATCTCGAGCAACACCCCCACGCCGAGTTGGGTGCTCTGCACCGCGAGGCGCACCACACCGACGATCGACTGCGGGCGGTTCAGCTGGGCGGTCGGGTTCGACGCCGCGACGGGATTAGTGACCTGGTGGAACAGACTTGCGAACTCACCGGGCGAGAACACGTGGACGATGCCCTTGGCGGCGAGTCCGACAGTTGAGATGACCTTGGTGAACGACGCCGGCACGGCACCCAGCCACGACTCGTGCACGATCAGATCCTTCAATCCGACACCGAGGTAGCCAACGGGCGTCGGTCCCGTGGCTACGGGCTGACCACCCACACGCAGGTGTCGCCCGTCCTCGGGCACGGCGTAGAGCGTGTGCTTGGCGCCGTTGCGCTCGACCACGATCCGCAACCGTTGGCCCGTGTGGTCGTGGACCAGATTCACGAGGCGGTTCACGTTGGTGATGGACACGCCGTCGATGGACAGGACCTGGTCGCCGACTCGCAGTCCCGCGATCTGCGCGGGGTTTCGCCGCTGGCCGTCGAAGTGGGTGAAGCTGCCGATGCCGATGTGACTCGCCGACGGCAGGCCGACGAACGTCAACGAGGCCCACGCGAGCAACAGCGCCATCACGACGTGCATCAGTGAGCCGGCCGACGCGAAGAGCACCTTGCGCGGATAGGACGCGGCGCGATAGGTCCGACCTTCAATCGCGGGATCCACGGTGTCACTCCAGGTCATGCCGGGCACCTTCACGTACCCGCCGAGCGGCAGGAGCCGCACGCCGTAGCGGGTCTCGCCCACCGTGGTCGACCACACGACGGGACCGAAGCCCACGAAGAAATCCGTCACGAGCAGCCCCGCGCGCTTGGCCGTGATGAAGTGGCCGAACTCGTGTCCCATCACCATCACGACGATGGCCACGATGACGACGGGCAGCGCCCATCCCGCCCACATGTCCAAGAGCACCACGCCCACGGCAACCGCGGCGAGGAATCGGGTGATCGCCCATCGTTGAGCCGTCATCGGTCCCTCGTGATCAGGTCTGTCGCCAGACGACGCGCCGCCGCGTCCTGGGCGACCAACGCCTCGACGGACTCGGGGTGCACGTCGTCGTACTGGTCCATCACCGCTGCCACAATCGGCACGATATCGGTCCAACCAATCGCGTCGTGCAAGAACGCGGCCACGGCCACCTCGTTGGCCGCCGACAGCCAGGCCGGTGCCGCGCCACCGCGTCTCGCCGCGGCGTAGGCCAGGGGGATCGCGGGGAAGGCCGCCAGGTCCGGTGGCTCGAAGGTCAACGATTGAGCGGCGGTGAAGTCGATCGCGCCCCAGGCGTGGTCAAAACGCACCGGGCGCCCAAGGCAGAACGCGATGGGAAGGCGCATATCGGGTTGCGAGAGCTGGGCGATGACCGAGCCGTCGACGTATTCGACCATCGAGTGCACGATCGACTGGGGGTGCACCACCACGTTGATCCGCTCCACTTCCACCCCGAAGAGGGCCGAAGCCTCGAGGACCTCGAGCCCCTTGTTCATCAACGTGGACGAGTCGATGGTGACCTTGGGCCCCATCGACCACGTCGGGTGCTTTAACGCGTCAGCGCGCGTCACGGTCGTAAGTCGTTCGCGTGACCACCCGCGGAACGGACCGCCCGACGCGGTGAGCAGGAGCCGGCGCACGTCGGAGTGGCCCGGCCGCGACGAGTCGGCGAGACACTGATAGATCGCGCAGTGCTCCGAGTCGATCGGCAGCACGAGTGCCCCGGGCGTATCGCGGACCCGCGCGACCAGCGGCGCGGCCGCGATGAAGGACTCTTTGTTCGCGAGCGCGAGCGTGCGTCCGGCCTCGAGGGCGCTGATCGTGACCGGTAGTCCGGCGAAACCGACCACGGCGTTCACGACGACGTCGGCGTCGCGCGCCAACTCGCCCAGTCCGTCCCCACCGACGACGACCTCTACCCCGTTGCCCAGGATCTCGCGCGCGGCGACGTAGTCCTCCGGTCTGGCCACCCCGACTCGGCGGACGCCGAACTCGCGAGCGACCTCGGCCAGCTCGGCCAATCGCGTGCCACCGGCGATCGACACCAGATCGAAAGACGCCGGCTCACGTCGCAAAACGTCGAGTGTCTGACGACCGATGGAACCCGTCGCGCCCAGTAGCGCCACTCGGCGACGCGTAGTCACCGCCCTAGCCCAACTTGAGGACGTGTACGAGATAGAAGACGGTCGGTAGGGCGAAGAGCAGGCCATCGATCCGGTCGAGCATGCCACCATGGCCCGGCAATAGCCGACCGAGGTCCTTCACGCCGAGCGTGCGCTTGACCATCGACTCGAAGAGGTCGCCGAGCGGCACGACGACCGACAGGGCCACCGCCGTCTCGAACGCCGCCATCGTCGTCCACGGAGTGATCCGTGG
The DNA here is from genome assembly GCA_021795095.1 of Actinomycetes bacterium. The sequence goes on from JAJYPU010000028.1 coordinate 7,894, forward strand.
GAGCACGATCACCGAGACGATGAGCGTAATGATGGTGCCGCCGATGAAGCCCTCGATCGTCTTGTTGGGCGAGAGCGCCCGATTGAGCGGACGATGTCCGAGCCAGCGACCGATGAAGAGCGCGCCCGAGTCATTGGCCACGGTAAGCACCACGGCACCGAAGAGATACGCGAGTCCGTGCTTATCGGTCGAGTACATCGGTGCGATGAGCATCAGGGCGTAAGAGCCCAGCACGCCGATCCACGCGTACACGAATACGGTCGCACCCAGTCCGTCGAGGGTGTCGATGGACTGCTTGGCACTCAGATACCACACGAAGCCGAAGACGACGAGCAAGACGGTGATCGCCCCGATCGCGGGCAGTCCCTTGTTGTACGCGGCGATACCAAGGGTCACGACCGCCACGATGCCCAGGACCGTCGCCGGGTGCGCGCCCGCACGCCGGAACCCGGCGTAGGCCTCGGCGCTCGCCAAACCGAGGGCGAGCAGCACGAGCACCGAAACGGGGATCGCGCCAGCGAGGAAGACCACCGACACGAGTACCGCGAGCAGCGCGCCGGTGAACGTGGCGAGCGACACGCTGCGCGACGAACTCTGTCGCACGGCGCGTCCGGCAAGCGGGTGGTGGGTCGCCGGGCGCCTCGTCCGTGTCCGCTGCACGGGTTCGGGCCGTGGCGCGTCCTGGTCGGGCGTCTCGTCAACCTCGATCTCGAGCTCGGGCTCGGGGGCGACTGCGAACTCCCAGGGGCGGGTGTCGTCCTCACGCACGTCGCCCGCGAGGAATGACGCGTCGAACTGGTCCTCGTGGGCGACCCAGTCCGCCTCACCCTCGCGCCACGCGGGCGCAGGAATGGCCGACCATGGGTCGTCCTGGTTAGCGGCGTCTCGGGCCACCACGATCGGGACCTGGCCCGTGGGCGCTTCAGTCCAGTGGGGCAGCAGCGATGGCTCGACGTCGACCTCGAACTCGTCGGCGGCGTCCGCGGCCCGCTCGACTCCGGTGAACGTCACGCGGGGGTCGGTCGAACTCACCGAGGGCACATCGCCCGTCGGCTCGTCGAAGAAGGACCCGTCGTCAGACTTCAAGAAGTTCTTGCTCCTTGTGCGTTAAGAGTTCATCCACCTTGGCCACGTCGTCCTGGGTCATCTTGTCGAGGACCTTCTCGAGCCGTTCGATCTCGTCCTTGGGCAGGCCCTCATCCTTCTCGAGCGTCTCGAGCTCCTGGCGAGCGTGACGACGGATCCCGCGGATGGCCACCTTGCCCTCTTCGGCCTTGGAGCGAACGATCTTGACGAATGACTTACGACGTTCCTCGGTCAGCGTCGGGAAGGTCAGGCGGATCACGTGCCCGTCGTTGGATGGGTTGAGCCCAAGGTCGGCGTTACCGATCGCCTTCTCGATCGCAGCCATCGCACCCTTGTCGAAGGGCGAGACGACGAGCAACCGTGGCTCGGGCACCGAAAAGTTGGCCAGCTGTTTGAGCGGCGTCTCGGTCCCGTAGTAGTCCACGAGCAGGTTCTCGATCAACGACGACGACGCGCGTCCCGTGCGCACCGAGGCGAACTCGGCCTTCACGTGCTCCAGGGCTCGCGCCATCTTTTCGCGCGTGTCTTCCATTACCAGGTCTACGAGTTCGTTCTCCATTACCTCACCAGCGTACCGACGGCGTGCCCATCGAGGGCGCGACCTAGATTACCCAGTGCCATCAGGTCAAATACTCGAATTGGCAAGTGATTGTCCTTGCAGAACGTGATCGCGGTCATGTCCATCACCCGCAGGTCCTTCGCGATCACGTCATTAAAGGAGATCTCGTCGAATCGAACGGCCTCGGGATTATCCCGGGGGTCCTCGCTGTAGACGCCGTCAACGCCACCGTGAGTGCCCTTCAGGACGACCTCGGCCTCAATCTCCGCGGCGCGTTGCGCGGCCGGAGTGTCCGTGGTGAAGTACGGGTTGCCCATGCCCGCGGCGAAGATCACCACGCGGCCCTTCTCAAGGTGTCGCACGGCGCGGCGTCGAATGTATGGTTCGGCCACCTGATCCATGCCGATCGCCGACATCACACGCGTGGCCCGGCCGTGGCTCTCGATCGCATCCTGGAGCGCCAGGGCGTTGATGACCGTGCCCAACATCCCCATCAAGTCGGAGTTGGCCCGATTCATCCCCGCCATCGCGCCCGTCGCGCCACGCCAGATGTTGCCACCACCCACGACCACGGCTAACTCGAGTCCGCCGCGGTCCATCGCCGCGGCGACCTCAGTGGCGAGGAAGTCAACAGTCGACGCGTCGATCGTCTCGTCGCTGGCGGCCGAAGCGAGCGCCTCGCCCGACAGCTTCAAGACGACCCGTCGCATCGTTAGCCTCCGACGACCACCTGCGCGAACGCCGTGATCGTGGCGCCGTGCAGATACTGCTCGATGGTCTGCTTCTCATCCTTCACGTACGCCTGTTCTAGCAGCACGCGCTCCTTGAACCAGCCGTTGAGGCGTCCCTCGATGATCTTGGGCAGGGCGGCTTCAGGCTTGCCCTCGTTGCGCGAGATCTCCTCGACCGTGGCGCGCTCGGCCTCGACCTCGGCGACGGGGACGTCCGCACGCGCGAGGTAGAGCGGCTTGGCGAAGGCGATGTGCACCGCGATCTCATGGGCGACCTCGCGATCGGCACCACGAACCACGACAGCGACGGCATTCACGCCTCGACCCGACTGCTGGTGGATGTAGGTCTCGACGACTTCATCGCCACCGGCCACGACCCGACGGACACGACCGACCGAGATGTTCTCCTTCAGCGTCGTTAAGAGGGTCTCGATCCGCTCCTGGAACGCTGCGGTGGCGTCCTCGCCGTCGGCGGCGACGCGCGCCGCGATCTCGTCGACGAGGCCGACGAACTCCTCGGACTTGGCCACGAAGTCAGTCTCGCAACGTAGCTCGACGATGCCCGCGGCGTTTCCGTCTCGGACGACTGCAACGGCGCCCTCGCCCGCGACCCGGTCGGAGCGCTTCGCGGCCGACGCAAGTCCCTGGACTCGGAGCCACTGGGTCGCGGCCTCCATGTCACCGTTGTTCGCTTCCAGCGCCTTCTTCGCGTCCATCATGCCCACGCCCGTCGATTGGCGCAGTGTCTGGACATCCTTTGCGGTGATTGCCACCTTGATTCTCCTCCGTTGTTCTCGTCGTCGTTCGACTTAGGCCGATGCCGCGGTCTCGTCGGACTCGGTGGGTTCGGCGACCGCGGCGGGCTCGAGCCCCTCTGCGACAACCTCGTCGGTGCTCGCGGACTCCGTAACCACGACCGCAGCAGCTGCTTCGGCCTCGGGCGCCTCGGCGACGGGGGCCTGCTGCGTCGCTACAGGCTCGGCCTCAACGACGGGCGCGGCGGCGGCAGGTTCGGCGACGGCAGGTTCGGCGACGGCCGGCGCTGCGGCAGCCGCGGCTGCAGCGGCCTTCATGGCGGCGCCTCGGTTCTGGCGGATGAAGCGTCCTTCGGTGACCGCGTCCGCGATCAAGCGGCACAGCAGCGCACCAGCTCGGATCGCATCGTCGTTCCCAGGGATGACGTAGTCGATGATGTCTGGGTCGCAGTTGGTGTCCACGACCGCCACCACTGGTAGGCCGAGCTTGCGCGCTTCGGTCACTGCGATGTGCTCCTTCTTCGTGTCGATGACGAAGATGGCGTCCGGTACGCGCTCGAGGTTGGCGATACCGCTCAGGTTCCGGTCGAGCTTCTCGAGTTCGCGCGAGTGCCGCAGCGCCTCGCGCTTGGGCATGTTCTCGAAGTCACCGGCCCGCTGCATCGTGCGCAGTTCGCTCATGCGCTTGACGCGACCGGCGACCGTGGCGAAGTTGGTGAGCATCCCGCCGAGCCAGCGCTGGTTCACGAAGGGCATCCCGCAGGCCTGAGCGTAGTCGGCCACCGGTCCCTGGGTCTGCTTCTTGGTGCCCACGAAGAGGATGGTGCCACCGTTGGCCACCAGCTCGCGCACGTAGCCGTAGCTGGACTCGATGCCCGCCAGGGTCTTGCGAAGGTCGATGAGGTAGATCCCGTTGCGCTCGCCGAGGATGAATCGACGCATTTTGGGGTTCCAACGACGGGTCTGGTGCCCGAAGTGCACGCCCGAGTCCAATAGTTCCTGAAGTGTGACCAACGCCACGTTCGTATCCTTCCGTTCGGTTACTGACGCCCTGGGGAGCACCGCGAACGGTGACCGCACGAAACCCCAAAGCCCAATCAATTGCCCGCCCACGGTGGGAGGGCTCTGGCCATGCTAGTCGATTCAGCCTCGTGGATGAGTCCGACGGTGCACGCTCTGCAGTCGCGACTTGGAGACGTGGGTGTAGAGCTGGGTCGTCGTGAGACTCTCGTGACCGAGCAACTCCTGGACGACGCGCAGGTCCGCCCCCCCTTCGAGCAGGTGCGTCGCGTAGGTGTGGCGAAGTGCGTGGGGATAGACGTGGCCCCGCGCCACGCGCCGCTCTAGGATCCGCCGGACGTCGCGGGGGCCCAGACGTCGTCCCCGACGGTTCAAGAAGAGCGCCTCCGGGGGCGAATCGGCGGCGACCACGTCGTCGCGACCATCCTCGAGCCAGAGCCGCACCGCGTCGAACCCGCGGTCGTGCAGGGGCACCAGGCGCTCCTTGCGACCCTTACCCATGACCCGCAGCAATCGCCGCGACCAGTCGACGCTCACCTGATCGAGTCCGCATAACTCCGATACGCGCAGCCCCGCGCCGTAGAGGACCTCGCAGACCGCCCGGTCGAGCAGGGCCCACGGGTCGTCGCCCCACTCCTCGTCGAGCAGCGAGTCGAGCTGTTCGCGCACCACGATGGTCGGCAGGGCCCGCGTTGGTCGTGGCGCGAGGAGTCGCGACGACGGGTCCGACTCGATGACGCCACGCCCGACCAACCAGGCGAAATAGGCACGCAGTGACGCGCGTCGACGCCCGATCGAGCTCCGCGCGTCGCCCCGTTCGGACAACCAGACGAGATAGGAGCGCAGGTCGCGGGCGCGGACGGCGTCCGGCGCGGTCAAACCGGAGGTCGTCGCCCAGTCGATGAAACGCGACACGTCACCGCCGTAGGCCCGAACCGTGGCCGGTGAACGATCGGCCGCGCGCAGCGTCGCGATGAATCCCTCGACCTCCCAGGACGCCAGTCGCGCCCCGCCAGATTCCTGCTCCGACACGTTCCCAGGCTACCGATAGCCTCGGTGAAGTCCGGTCACCTAGGTAGTCTTGCCATGACTAAAGGAGTGTCGGTGCCGCGAATCCTGATCATCGAGGACGACGACCACATCCGCACCGCCCTTCGCTTGATGTTCGAGGGCGAGGGTTTTGCCGTCGACGACGCCTCCACCGGCGAAGTCGGCATCTCGCTGTTTCAGCGCATGGCCTCAGACATCGCGATCGTCGACGTCATGCTGCCCGGCATGACCGGCTTCGAGACCTGTCAGACCCTTCGCCAGTCGAGCGATCTCCCGATCGTGATCGTGTCCGCGCGCGACGAGACCGCCGATGTGGTGCTCGGCCTCGAGTCGGGTGCCGACGATTACGTCACGAAGCCGTTCATCCCCGAGGAGTTGCTCGCCCGGGTCCGCGCGCACCTGCGTCGACGGCCCGACAAGACCACACACGCCTTCAAACTGGGCAACCTGCACGTCGTGCCCGATGAAGGGGTCGTGCGACACGACGACGGGGCCGAGCTGCACCTCACGTCAACGGAATTCCGCCTGCTCATTGACCTGGCATCGGCCGACGGACGGGTGCTCTCGCGCGAAGACTTGCTCGAGCGGGTTTGGGGTTATGACTACTTCGGTGACAGCCGATTGGTGGACGTGCACATTCGCCGGCTTCGCACGAAGATCGAACCCGACCCGAGCAACCCAAACTTCTTGGTGACCGTGCGCGGGGCGGGCTACAAGCTGGTGCTCTAGTGCGGCGCCGAAGCCTGCGTCTGCGTCTGCTGGTCACCTTCGGGCTGAGTGCCCTGCTGCTGAGCACGATCTTCGTGACCGTCACCTTCTTCGGCATCCAGCGCGTCCTGATAAACAACCAGCAGCAGACCGACCTCAAGCAGAGCTACGTGAACGCGGCCCTCATCCGCTCGACGCTCTACACGTCCCCGCCGGACCTCGCCAACCAGCTCAATTCGATCGAACGGGCGACGGACTCGAGCGTGCTCGTCCAGACTCACCTGCAGTGGCTGTCTCGCAGCAACGGGGCCGCCATCGCCGACGTCACGCCGAAGATCATTTCGATGGTCGACCGCGGCCACGTCGTCCAACAGACCCTCAACGTCCAGGGTCGTCTCATCTTCGTCGTCGGCGTCCCCATTCCCGCCGTCGAGACCCAGGTCTTTGAGGTGTTCAAGCTCGGCGGGTTGGAGAGCACGCTGCGAACGCTGGTGACCGTCCTCGGACTCGGCGCGGTCTTGACCTCGCTCATCGGGTTGGGCGGTGCGCTGTGGGTGTCGCGGCGCGCCGTTCGCCCACTCGAGCGTGTGTCGGCCGCCGCCGCGGCGATCGCCGACGGCGACCTCGCCACTCGTCTTTCGATCACTCAGGCCGACCAGGAGGTCGAACAGCTGACCGAATCGTTCAACACGATGGTGAGCCGACTCGTGGACCGGCTCGAACGCGACGCGCGATTCGCGAGTGACGTGAGCCACGAACTGCGCTCACCGCTCACCACGCTCGCGACCACGGCTTCGGTCTTGCAACAGCACCGCAGCGAGCTCTCGATCGCGGGTCGCGAGAGTCTCGACCTGCTGATCGCGGACCTCGCGATCTTCCAGTCACTCGTGGATGACCTACTCGAACTGGCCCGCATCGACGCCGGCGCCGCGCCCCACGTCATCGAGCACGTCCCGGCCATCGAACTCGTTCGCCAGTCGGCGCGCAGCGCGGCCCAACGTCACGGACTGCCCGTTCCGCTCATCCAGGTCGAACCGGCGGTGCACAACCCCTACGTCCACGTCGATCGTCGTCGCTTCGAACGGATCATGACGAACCTCGTCTCCAACGCCGAGCGCTACGCCCACGGGGTCATCGCGATCCGCATCGACGAGGCCGACCACCGACTCGTGATCAACGTCGACGACGACGGACCCGGGATCGCGCTGAGCGAACGCGACCTCATCTTCGACCGCTTCTTTCGCGGTCGCGCGGCCAACGACCGCGGCGTGGTGCGCGGAACGGGTCTCGGCCTCGCGCTCGTGCGCGACCACGTCTCGGCCTTCGGGGGCTCGATCAGCGCAACCGAGAGCCCCGAAGGCGGCACCCGGATCCAGATCCGCCTACCGATTTCTGACGAGGTAGTCGAGTGACGCGCGTGCGCCCGGTCGCCGGGCTGGTCCTCGCGTCGGTGCTGCTGAGCTCCTGCACACTGGTACCAACCTCCAGGGCCCCGTCGCGCATCAACCCGGCGCTCGTCCCCCTTGGCCTGCTGAGCAAGACGATCCCCGGCACCGCCAGCGGGCACGTGATCTTCATCACCCAGCCCGTCTACATCGTGGACGCCACGGGCCACCTGGCCCCCTCGAGCCGCATCGTCCCCTCGCCCCCGACGCTGTCATCGGTCCTGCGCGAGTTGATCCTCGGCCCCACCGACATCGAGGTCGCCACTGGCTACACCAGCGCCCTGCCGAACAACTTGGTCGTGACCCAGGCGACGATCGACCACGGCGTGGGCATCATCGACCTGACCCGCTCGCTCGCGACCATCCCCCGCCAGCAGCTCATCCTCGCGGTCGGTCAGTTGACCTTGACCGCCTTCGGCGTGGGGGCCATCCACGGCATCCGCATCACGGTGGACGGGGTACCCGAGAAGCTGCCGCTGCCCAATGGCACCACGAGCACGCTCATCACAGTGAACGACTTCCAGTCGCTACGAAACGGCTAGCGGCGGTAAGCGGGCGCCGAGCGCCACAGGTGTTCGAGGTCGTAGTACTCGCGCGTCGCCTCATCGAAGACGTGCACGATCACGTCGCCGTAGTCGAGCGCGACCCACTCAGCTTCGGTCGCCCCCTCGACGCGGATCGGGTGACTCCCGACGGCCAGCGCAACGAGGCGCTCGACCTCCTCGGCGATGGCCCGTACCTGACGATCAGTTCGACCCGAGGCGATGACCAGGGCGTCAAAGGAGTCGACGAGCGTGCGCATGTCGATGACTACGACGTCCAGGGCGACCTTCTCCTCGGCGCCAGCGACCGCCGCACTGACGAGCTCTGAGACGTAGGCCGCGAAGACCCCCGGCGCCACCACCGTGCGCGACGCGATCTCGCTCAGTGGACCACCCCGATCACGACCACCGCGGTCACGAAGGGAACCGCTAGGGCACCGATACCGACGAGTGACCAGCGCTGTCTCGCCCGACGGGCGTCGATACGACCCCGGGGCGCAGGTTCGAGCAGCGTGTAGCGCGCCGCGCGCGGACTGGTCACATCAAAGTTTCGAACCGCCATGTCGGTCAAACCTTACCCTCGGAAGCCTTCGTAGAGCGGAATTACGCCCTCGGGGACGAATTCCCGAAGATTTTCGTGGTCGGGATGGGTGTCACGGATGTAGGTGCTCGAGAGGTCCACCGGCTCCATCGCTATCTCGTAGCTGACCCAGCCAACCGGTATGGCCGGCGCCCCACCCGGGCGTGGCACCACGCCGACGCGGACCATGGTGGCCAGCTCGGACGCCTCGTGCCACCGGTCGAGTTGTGACGCGAGGTCGGCGCCGATGATGAGGTCGACCT
>JAJYPU010000193.1 GCA_021795095.1 Actinomycetes bacterium
TGGATCACAAGTTGATGACGAACTTCAACAAGTACGCCGGACCGCTCGTGAAGAGCCCCTCGTGGGACCCGGGCAATAAGTACACCATGGCGTGGCAGTCGGGTTGGACCTCGGTCGCCTACAACGCCAAGCACGTGAAGGATCCGGGTGACAGCATCCAGATCCTGTTCGACAAGAAGTACGCGGGCAAGATCGGCATGTTGTCCGACCCCTTCGAGTTGGGCAGCGCGGGCCTGCTCGCGATCGGTGTCGAGCCGTTCAGCTCGACCGAGAAGGACTGGGCCAAGGCCGCCAAGAAGCTCCAGCAGCAGCGCAGTGACGGCCTGGTGGCCGCCTACTACGACCAGAGCTACATCCAGCACCTGAAGAACGGCGACACCGTCGTCTCCCAGTGCTACTCCGGCGACATCTTCCAGGCCAACCTGAACAGCAAGTACAAGGATCTGGTGCTGATGACGCCCAAGGAGGGGCTGATGCTCTGGACGGACAACATGGCGATCCCGCTCTACGCCCAGAACCCGCTCGACGCCATGGAGCTGATGGACTTCTACTACAGCCCGATGACCCAGGCCGTCGTGGAGTACTACAACGACTACATCTGCCCGGTTCCCTCGGCCAAGCAGCAACTGCTACACCCGACGGGCTGGGATGCGGCCGCGCTGAAGGCGATGAAGCCGTCGATCGGACTGGCGACGTCGGTCACGGCCGACTCACCGTCCGTCTTCCCGACGCCCGAGCGCGTCAAGCTGTCCAAGAACTACTACCCGTTTAAGAATCAAGAGGAGATCAACGCGTGGAACAACTTGTTCCTCCCGATCATCCAGGGGGCGTAGCACCACGACGCAAGCGGCGAGTAGGTAGGGCGCTAGCGCCCTACCTACTCAGCCTGCCGTCGGGCCTGTGGCTCCTGTTGTTGTTCCTCGTGCCGCTGCTGTTGATGCTCTCGCTGTCGCTCAAGACCTGCAGCCCCTCGACGGGGGCGTGCGTGATGGCCTGGCACTGGGGCGAGTTCTCGAGCGAGGTCAGCCTGTACCACCAGGAGTTCATCACCAGTCTCTACTTCGCCGCCGCGGCCACCATCGTGGACTTGATCATCTCGTTCCCGATCGCGTACTGGATCGCCTTCTACGGCGGGCGTCGCAAGAACTTCTTTCTGCTGATGCTGCTCGTGCCCTTCTTCGTCTCCTTCGTCATCCGCACCATCGTCTGGGAGTTCGTACTCGCCAACAATGGCGTGGTCCTCGGAGCGCTGAAGCACATCCACCTGTTACCCCAGGGCTTCCACATCCTGGGCACGAGCTACGCGGTCATGGCGGGGCTGGCCTACAACTACCTGCCTTTTACGGCGTTGCCGCTCTACGTGGCATTGGAACGGATCGACCGACGGGTGCTCGAGGCCGCCTACGACCTGTACGCGACCAAGCGCGTGGGTTTCATGAAGGTCATCATGCCCCTCACCGTGCCCGGCATCTTCGCGGCCTTCCTCCTCACGTTCATCCCGATGTTCGGTGACTACGTCAATCAGGAGATCCTCGGTGGAACGTCCAACACCATGATCGGGACGGTCATCCAGAACCAGTTCCTCGTGACGTTGGACTACGCCGGTGGGGCGTCACTGTCGGCGATCCTGCTCGTGGTGGCCCTGCTCGGTATCTTCCTCTACGCCCGCCTCCTGGGCTCGCGAACGATCGAGCAGTACCTATGACGTTGCTCGCCCAACCATCCACCTCGACGCCCGAGGCGTCGGCCACCAAGCGGCGGCGATGGACCAAGTTCGTACTGCCGACCTACTCGTGGCTCGTCATCGCGTACCTGGTATTCCCGATCATCGTCATGATCTTCTACAGCTTCAACAAGACGATCGGCAGCATGCAGTTGGTCAGCTTCTCCTGGAATGGGTTCACCTCGCAGTGGTACCACCAGTGGAGCAACGTGCCCGGCCTCACCGCCTCGTTCTGGCTCTCGATTCGTCTCGCACTCGTGAGTACGCTCATCGCCACGGTGCTCGGCACGATGCTCGCCATCGCGCTCGTGCGTTACCGTCCACCCCGGTTCCGGGGCAAGGGTGCCTTCGAGCAGGTGATCTTCTTGAACATCGCCGCCCCCGAGATCGTCATGGGTGCGTCGCTGCTTGGGCTGTTCGTCACGTTCAACATCGGTCGTGGTTTCCTCACCCTCGTGCTCGCCCACGTGATGTTCTCGATCGCCTACGTCACGGTCACCGTGCGCGCCCGGCTCGCGGGGTTCGACACCGCGCTCGAGGAGGCCGCGTACGACCTCGGCGCGACCCCCGCGGTGACCTTCACGCGCGTGACGCTGCCATTGATCATGCCCGGTGTGCTCGCCGGAGCGCTGATGGCCTTCGCGATCTCGATCGACGACTTCGTGACGTCGAACTTCCTCAGTGGCACGAGCGTGCCGTTCCCCGTCTGGGTGTACGGTGCGACCCGCGTAGGTATCCCGCCACAAGTGTTCGTCTTTGGAACCGCGATCTTCACGGTCGGGATCGGTTTTGCGATCCTGAGCATCGTGCTCGCGCGTAAGAAGGCGTAGTCGGAGCCAACGAGGGCACCGCAATCGGCAAATTAGGATGAAGTTCATGAAAATAGGCGTACCGAAGGAAATCAAGACCGACGAGAACCGCGTGGCACTCACCCCGGCGGGTGCTCGTGAGCTCACTGGCGCGGGTCATCAGGTGCTCATCGAGCGCGGCGCGGGCGTAGGTTCGTCGATCAGCGACGCGGACTACGTCGCGAACGGCGCCACCATCGTCGACGACGTCGACGATGTCTGGGCCGACAGCGACATGATCATGAAGGTCAAGGAGCCGATCGCGGCGGAGTACCCGCGGCTAGCCGCCCACAAGAACCAGGTCCTCTTCACCTACCTGCACCTGGCCGCCTCACGTGAGTGCACCGACGCCCTCGTGGCGGCGAACAACGTCGCCATCGCCTACGAGACAGTTCGGCTTCGCGACAACTCGCTGCCTCTGCTCACGCCGATGAGCGAGGTCGCCGGGCGGATGGCGCCGCTGATGGGTGCCCACCACCTCATGCGACCCGGCGGCGGCCACGGCTCACTGATCAGTGGTGTCCCCGGCGTCGCGCCGGTGAACGTCGTCGTGATCGGTGCCGGTGTCGCGGGGCTCGCGGCCGCGACGCTCGCGGTCGGCCTGCACGCGAACGTCAAAATCCTCGACCGTAACCTCGACCGGTTGCGTCAGATCGACCATCACTTCGACGGACGCCTCGAGACGATCGCTTCGTCGACGTTGAGCCTGGAAGAGGCGTGCATCGGCGCGGACATCGTCATTGGTGCGGTACTCGTCGTGGGCGCCAAGGCGCCCAAGTTGGTGAGCAACGACCTGGTGGCGAGGATGCGCGAGGGTTCGGTCCTCGTGGACATCTCGGTGGACCAGGGCGGCTGCTTCGAGGCGACCCACCCGACCACCCACTCTGACCCGGTCTTCGAGGTGAACGGCTCGATCTTCTACTGCGTGGCGAACATGCCCGGTGCGGTGCCCAACACCTCCACCGCCGCGCTCGCGAACGCAACCTTGCCCTACGCGATGGAACTGGCCCACCACGGGTGGCGCGAGGCGGTCCTGGCCGATGACGCGCTGGCTGAAGGTGTCAACACCGTGAACGGTGCGGTCACCTATGGCCCCGTGGCCGAAGCCCACGGCATCGACTACACGCCGCTGCGCGACCTGCTGTAGGTCGAAGCTACGGTTCGAGCCGCCACTGCCCGCCTCGCGGGTAGTGGCGGCTCGCTCCGTTACGACGTGGACTCGAGGTAGGGGCAGTGTCGACAGCCGCTGTCACAACACTGTCCCCGACGCGCCAGCGTCACCAC
>JAJYPU010000194.1 GCA_021795095.1 Actinomycetes bacterium
TCTCCCAGCTCGCCTACGTGATCGCGGAGAACCAGGCGAACTTCACCGGCGGCACCAACGGCGTGTTCGGGTCGATGGTGCCCACCTGGCTGCTTGACCCGCGCAACAGCTTCCTCTTCACCCTCGCGCTGGTTGCGGTGTCCATCGCGATCCTGTGGAAGGTGACCCGATCGCCTTTCGGGCTCGTGCTGCGCGCGATCCGTGACAATCGCAGCCGCGTCGAGGCGCTCGGGGTGAACGTCTTTGCCCACGAGCTCGCGGCCTTCGTGATCTCGGGCTTCTTCTGCTCGGTCGCCGGCACGCTCTTCGTCGTCTACAGTCAGTCGTCCTACCCCGAGCTGCTCAACTGGACCAGCTCGGGCGTGCCGATCTTCATGGCGGTGATCGGGGGCATGTACAGCTTCCTCGGACCGGTGCTTGGCGCCTTCGTCTACGAGTTCGCGAACCACTTCTTGATCCAGTACACCCAGGACTGGCAGTTGGTCCTCGGGGTCGTGTTGCTCGTCATCGTGCTCCTGCGTCCCGACGGGCTCGCCGGCGCCGGCTCGGCGGTCGCGGCGCGCGTGCGCCACGCCCGCACGGTGCGCGCGACCCACGACGAGAGGCCAGGCGTCGCCGAAACGGGGGAGGGTGACGCGTCATGAGCCAGCCACTGCTCGTCGTGGAGGGCCTCGTGCGGGACTTCGGTTCCTTCCGCGCGGTCGACCACGTCGACTTCGAGGTCCTGCCCGGCACCATCCACGCGGTCATCGGACCCAACGGCGCCGGCAAGAGCACGCTGTTCAAGCTCATCACCGGATCACTCAAACCCACCTCGGGTCACGTGACCCTGAGCGGTGAATCGATCGAGGGCAAGCGCGCCCACGCCGTCGCGCGTCGTGGACTCGTCCAGGTTTTCCAGCTGTCGAGCGTCTACTCCCGCCTCACGGTCGCGGAGTCGGTGGCGGCGAGCATCGTCTCGCGACGTCGGCGCACCCTGGACGTGGTCACCAACTTCCATCGCACCGCGTTGCGCGAGGCGACGGCCATCCTCGACCAGGTCGGACTCGCCGAGCGGGCGAGCACGATCGCGGGCACCTTGTCACACGGCGAGCAGCGCGCGCTCGAGATCGCGATGGCCCTCGCCATCGAGCCGACGGTGCTGATGCTCGATGAGCCGACGGCGGGCATGTCGCCGGCCGAGACCCGCGCCACGGCCGATCTCATTGTCTCCGAGGTGCGTGGCCGAGGCATCACGGTCGTGCTTTCCGAGCACGACATGGACGTCGTTTTTGGTATCTCGGATCACGTGACCGTGCTCCACCAGGGCCAGGTGATCGCCGACGGGACACCCGAAGCGGTGCGCTCACACGACCAGGTCATGGCCATCTACCTCGGCCACGGGGCCGCGAAGGACGGGGGTGCGTCGTGAGGCTCGAGGTCCGTGACATCCACACCTACTACGGCGCGAGTCACGTCCTCCAGGGCGCGTCGCTCGTCGTCGAGCCGAGCGAGGTGGTCGCGCTGCTCGGGCGTAACGGCGCCGGCAAGACCACGATGATGCGTAGCATCATCGGGCTCACCCGACCGGAGTCGGGCTCGATACGCCTGGACGGCGAGGAGCTGCTGGGCGCGCCCTCGTACCGACCGGCGCGACTCGGACTCGCCTTTCTCCCGAGTGGCCGGCGAGTCTTCTCGAGCCTGAGCGTGGAGGAAAACCTCGAGGTCGCCCGACGCTCCTGTCCTCGTCGCAGCGGTCCGTGGAACACCGAGCGGGTCTACGGCCTCTTCCCGAAGCTCGCCCAGTTGCGTCGTCGCACCGCGGGCCACCTGTCCGGTGGCGAACAGCAGATGCTCAAGATCGGTCGGGCCCTCATGACCAACCCGGCGATGATCCTGCTCGACGAGCCGACCGAGGGGCTCTCGCCAGCGGTCGTCGGCGAGCTCGGCGAGTGGCTCTCGATGCTCGCGCGCGAGAACCTCAGCATCCTGCTCGCCGAGCAGAGCGCGACGTTCGCGCGCGAACACGCCTCGCGGGGCTACCTCTTGGAGAAGGGCACGATCCGCTTCGAAGGCTCGATGGACGAGATCTGGGCGAGTGCCGAATTACGAAGCGCCCTCGGCATCGCCGCGCGGGACGACGGCACGACCGGCGCCTAAAGCGAGCGGTCGTCGCGCGGCGACGCCGCCACGGGACGCGTCGCCGGGGTTCCCGATGGGGCGAAGGTTATGCTACGAATCTCATCGTCGTTCCCCCGCGGGACACGCGTACGGTCGTATGAGACGGGAGGTGGAGGTGGCAGACGGTACCTCGAGCACCACGCCCTCGAGATCCGTCGCGACCTACGAGAGCCTGCTCGACGTCGCACTGAACCTGCGCTGGACCTGGAAGGTCGACACCCGCGGGCTCTTCGCCAAGTTGGACCCTTCCGCGAGTCCGGGCGCGCTCGAGTGGCCTCAGCAACTCCTGCTCGGACTCGGTCGCGAGCGCGTGACCGCGCTGCTTGCGGCCGACGAGCAGCTCGCCGAACTGGCCGCGCGCGTGATCGACGACTTTCGCTCCTACCAGCGATCGACCACCCGTACGTGGTTCTCGACGACGCACCGTGAACACCGCGACCTGGTGGTCGCCTACTTCGCCGCCGAGTACTCCCTCACCGACTCACTCCCGATCTTCGCCGGGGGTCTCGGGACCGTCGCCGCCGAGCACCTGAAGGCCTCGAGCGCGCTCGGCGTCCCGCTCGTGGGTGTCGGCCTGCTCTATCGGGGCACGTCGCACCAGTGGCTCGACCGCGACGGGCGTCAGCACGAGGCCTGGGACATGATGTCGCCCGAGAAGATGCCGATCGAGCTCGCGCGTGACGCCAAGGGCCGCGCCGTCCAGGTCGCGGTGAACCTGCCGGGCCGCGACGTCCAGGTCGCGGTCTACCGGGCCCAGGTCGGGCGCAATCAACTCTTCTTGCTCGACAGCGCCGTGGCCACCAACACCGAGGCGGACCGGACGTTGACGACCCGCCTCTACGACAGCGACGCACGCACGCGCCTCGCCCAGGAGCTGATCTTGGGCGTCGGCGGTGTGCGGGCCCTCGCCGCGCTCGCTATCGAGCCCGACGTGCTGCACCTCAACGAGGGGCACTGCGCCTTCGCGTTGCTCGAGCGGGCTCGGCGCCTCATGGCCGCCGAGAGCCTCAGCTTCGACGAGGCCCTGGTCGCGATGCGTCCGGGGATCCTGTTCACCACCCACACTCCGGTCGCGGCCGGGCACGACTACTTCGCCCCCGACCTCGCCCGGCGCTACCTTGCTCCCTACGCGACCCAGCTCGGCGTGTCCGAGGAGTCGCTCGTGGCACTGGGCCGGGTGAACCCCGACTGGCCCGAGGACTCGTTCTGCCCGACAGTCTTCGCGATGCGTCTCGCCGGAAACCGCAACGGCGTGAGCCGACTGCACGGTCGAGTCACCCGTGACCAGTGGGGCGTGCTCTGGCCGCGGCTGCCGATCGACGAGGTGCCGATCGGCCACGTCACCAACGGGGTGCACCTCGAGTCCTGGACGACCGAACACTTCAGCGAGCTACTCACCACGAGTGTGGGCCCGGCGTGGCGCACGACGCCCGGGGACCCGGTGCTGTGGTCGACGCTGCGCGACGCGGATGACGTCGAGCTCTGGCGGGTGAAGAACGACGCGCGCGCCGCGCTCGTGGAGTTCGCGCGACGTCGCGCTCGAAAGGACCTCGCGCGCCGCAACGCACCCAGTGAGCGCGTCGCCGCGGTATCGGTGCTGCACCCCGAGCGACTGACGATCGGCTTCGTCGGCCGCTTCGTCACCTACAAGCGCCCGACGTTGTTTCTCGCAGACCCC
>JAJYPU010000195.1 GCA_021795095.1 Actinomycetes bacterium
GACCCTCGCCGACGCCCTCGGGGTCGACGCGCCGACCCAGTGCGACGGTCGGTCCCTGACCCCGCTGCTCGACGGGCTCGATGTTCCCTGGCGAGACGCCGCGCACTACGAGTGGGACTACCGGTACTTGTTCATCGGAAACGGGCGCGAGCCGTGGCCTTACGATCGATCACTCAGCCGGTACAACCTCGCCGTTTCGGTGAGCACGGACGTGGCCTACGTCCAATTCAGCGACGGCAGTTTTCGGTGCTATGACCTCATCGCCGATCCGACGTGGCGCACGCCATGCCGCGACGATGACCGCGTGCTCGCCGCCGCCCAGGAGCAGCTCGTCTGGCGTCAGGAGCACCTTGGTCGAGACCTGACTGACATGGTCCTCGGCCCCGATCGCCGCGGACGGTGGCCCCAGCGGGTCGGTTGAGGCGGGTACGTTTCAGGTCGACCCTTTCGACGAGGGGAAACGTGGGAGAAATCGATGAGGGCGTCGCGCGAATGCGACGTCGGTGACCTCGCGCGAAGTCGACGAGGCACCCCACGATCGCCCGACCCCCGTTGACCGGGTCAATCTGATAACAATAACGGTTGCGTCACAACGGCGTAAACAGTGAGGGAGATTTCATGCAGCGGATTTCACGCGTGCGTCAAGCACTGGCCACGGTGGGCGTCGCAACGCTCGTTCTGGCCTCCAGCGCGGTCGCGGGAGCGTCCACGTCAGGGCACTACAACGCCGCGGCGGCCAAGTTGGTGCCGGCGGCGTACAAGGGCAAGGTGTTGCAGGTCGCGACGGACGCCACGTACGCGCCCGACGAGTACATGAACGGGACCAAGATGGTCGGCTTCGACGTTGACATGATCAACGCGATCGCCACGACGCTCGGCCTGAAAGTGGTCGAGAACAACGTCACGTTCGACAACATCATCGCCGGCATCAAGTCGGGCCACTACGTCATTGGCAACTCGTCGTTCACCGACACCAAGGCCCGCCAGGCCCAGGTCAACTTCGTCGACTACTTCCAGGCCGGTGAAGGCGTGTACGCGAAGTCCTCGTCGAAGTTCGGCTTCTCCGGTTTGAAGAGCTTCTGTGGCCACAGTGTCGCAGTCGAGACCGGTACCGTCGAGCAGACAGATGCTCAGACGGCCGCCAAGAGCTGCCCGTCCAACAAGAAGCTCAATGTGCTGACGTTCTCGACCCAGACCGAGGCGAACGTCGCGGTCTCGTCGGGCCACGCACAGTTCGGTTTCGCGGACAGCCAGATCGCCGGCTACATCGTGGCGACCTCCAAGGGCGCATTCAAGCTCGTCGGTAAGGCCGTCAACGTCGCACCGTACGGCATCGCCACGCCTAAGACCGCGGCCGGCCACCAGCTCGCCAAGGCGATCCAGGCGGCACTGAAAGTGCTGATCGCCAACGGGACCTACCACGCGATTCTGGCCCACTACGGCGTCCAGGCGGGTGCGCTTCCGGTGGCTCGAATTCAACTCAACGGAGCGACCTCGTAGGAACGTATCTGCGTTGTCGGTTGTGTTAGAAACGTAATCATGACTTCGGACGGGGGCGACGCGGTAAAGGTCGTCCCCGTCCGTCATGTCGGACGGTGGATCGCCGGTGCGGTGATGATCGTGGTCGTGGCCATGCTGGTCCACACGCTCTTCTCCAAGGTCTCCACCGGGCAGACGTCGTGCCACACGGTGAACGGGCTGCGGACGTGCCACCCGGTGACCAACTGGCGCTTCAGTTGGAACATCGTGTTCCACTACTTCACCTCGTCGGAGATCCTTCACGGACTGCTCTTGACGATCGAGTTGACGATCCTCGCGATGGTGATGGGGATCGTGCTCGGCATCACCATCGCCGTGATGCGACTCTCACCGAACCGGTTGCTCTCCTCGACGGCCTGGAGCTACACCTGGTTCTTCCGGGGAACCCCGGTGTACGTGCAGTTGCTCTTCTGGTTCAACATCTCAGCGATCTACCAGTCCTTGTCGATCGGTATTCCGTTCACGCACGTGGCGTTCCTGCACATCAACGCTGTTTCACTCTTCAACCCGTTCCGCGCCGCGTTGATCGGTCTCGGACTGAACGAGGGTGCCTACATGTCCGAGATCGCTCGCTCCGGGCTGATCGCCGTAGACGAGGGCCAGATCGAAGCGGCCAGTTCACTGGGTATGACTCGGGGCCAGACCCTTCGTCTGGTGGTGTTGCCTCAGGCCATGCGAGTCATCATCCCGCCGACGGGCAACGAGGTGATCTCGATGCTGAAGACCACCTCGCTCGCCAGTGCCATCTCCGTGGTCGAGGTGCTCGGTGCCGCCCAGAACATCTACGCCGCGAACTACGAGGTCATGCCGCTGTTGATCACGGCGAGCGTCTGGTACCTCATCATCACAACCGTGCTGTCCATTGGCCAGTTCTACTTGGAGCGCCACTTCGCGCGTGGCGCGCAGCGGACGCCACCGCCGACCCCGATCGCGCGCCTTCGCCAGGACGCGAGGGGCATCCTGGCGAAGTTCCGTACACCCCGGCCGGCGATGACGAGGGAGGCCTCAGCGTGAGCGTGGACGTCGTGCCCATGGTCGAAGCTCGGGCGGTGTGCAAGCACTACTCCGGCATCGAGGTATTGAAGGGCGTTGACCTCACGGTGAACCGCGGCGAGGTCACGTGCCTCATCGGACCCTCCGGGTCGGGCAAGAGCACTCTGCTTCGTTGCATCAATCACCTGGAGAAGCACGACGCGGGCGAGTTGCTCGTCGATGGTCAACTGGTGGGCTACGAGGCGCGCGACGGCAAGCTCTACGAACGCAGTGACAAGCAGATCTGTGTTGAGCGCTCACGCATCGGAATGGTCTTTCAGCGTTTCAACCTCTTTCAACATCTCACCGTGCTCGACAACGTCACCATCGGTCAGGTGAAGGTGAAGAACGTCGCACCGGACGCGGCGGCGACGCGGGCGCGTGAGTTACTAGCGCGAGTGGGACTCGACGCGAAAGAGAAGAACTACCCGAGCCAACTCTCCGGCGGTCAGCAGCAACGCGTAGCCATCGCGCGGGCGCTGGCCATGGAGCCCAAGTTGATGCTCTTCGACGAGCCGACCTCGGCACTCGACCCCGAACTGGTGGGTGAAGTGCTCGACGTCATGAAGGACCTGGCTCGCAGTGGGATGACCATGATCGTGGTCACCCACGAGATGGGATTCGCTCGCGAAGTGGCCGACACGGTGTACTTCCTCGATCGCGGGATCATCGAGGAGTCGGGGGATCCGCGTCAGGTCCTCACGGCACCGTCCTCGGAGCGCTTGAAGAGTTTTCTGTCGAAAGTGCTCTAGTGCGCTGGGAGCTACACGAGTCGAACCGTGGCACGGGTCTTCCCCTGGAAGGTCTGCGTGTGCTCGACTTCTCACGGGTGCTCGCGGGTCCGTTGTGCGCGATGATCGCCGGCGACCTCGGAGCGGACGTCGTGAAGGTGGAGGGCCCCGACGGTGACCCCGTCCGTGCGCTGGCGCCACCGCGATTCGGCGACGACGCGACCTACTACCTGGCCGTGAACCGTCACCGTCGCAACGTCGTGGCCGACCTGCGCGATCCGGCGCACGTCGCGGCAATCATTGATCTGGTGCGCCAAGCGGATGCGATCGTTGAGAACTACCTTCCCAATCAACTCGCCGCGCTCGACATCGATCGACTCCACGACGCGAACCCCGACTGCGTCTGGGTCAGCGTCACCCCGGCGACCTCGGGCGGTCCGGTCGCCGCCCAGCCATCCTTTGACCTCTTGGCGCAGGCGAGGTCGGGGCTGATGGGTGTGACCGGTCGCGGCGACGG
>JAJYPU010000196.1 GCA_021795095.1 Actinomycetes bacterium
TTCGTGCTCAACCAGGACAATGGCGGACGGTTAGAGGGCCGTCCGATCGACACGATCGGCTATCGCGGCATGCACTCCTACGAGGTCAGCTTCTCGCAGTGGTTCGTGCCCGACGACAACCTCGTCGGTGGCGAGGCCGGACTCGGCCGCGGCTTCTACTACCAGATGGCGGGATTCGAGAACGGTCGGATCCAGACCGCGGCGCGCGCCGTGGGTGTCATGCAGGCGGCCTACGAGGCGGCGCTGGCCTACGCCCGCGAGCGGCGGGTCTTCGGCGCACCCATCATCGAGTACGAGCTCACGCGCGCGAAGCTGGGCATGATGGCGGCCATCATCCAGAGCTCACGCCAGTTCGCTCTCGCGGTCGCGCGTCTGATGGGCGACGGCGGCGGGTCGATGGAGGCGTCGATGGCCAAGGCGTACGTCTGTCGGGCCGCCGAGTGGGTGACCCGCGAGGCCCTGCAGATCCACGGGGGCATGGGCTACGCCGAGGAGTACCCCGTCAGTCGCTACTTTGTCGACGCCCGTGTGCTCTCGATCTTCGAGGGCGCCGATGAGACGCTCTGTCTCAAGGTGGTCGCCCGGCGCCTGCTCGACCGGGACTGACCTACTCGTCGATCGTGAAAGGCTCGTGCACGGCGCCGAGCGTGATGCCCGCCGAGTGGAGGTTCACCTTCTCGCCACGCGCGCGCTGGGCGCGCATGGCGGCGCGCTCCCAGCGCTCCTCGACGCGGCCGTAGCGCCAGAACCCGAGTGCGCCCAGCCAGATGACCACGAAGAGCCCGACGATGGTGAAGCCCGCGCGGTTGATATTGAAGGACGCGGCGAACGACCAGAACCCACCCGAGAGCTTCAATTCATTGGCGAAGACCTGGGCCAGCTCGAGGGTGCCGATGTAGAACGCGACGAAGACGCTCAGCCCGGTGATAGTGATGTTGTAGTACACCTTACGAACGGGCTTAGAGAACGCCCAGCCGTACGCGAAGTTCATGAACGAGCCGTCGATCGTGTCGAGCAAGCTCATGCCCGCGGCGAAGAGGATGGGCAGCGACAGGATCGCCCACAACGGCAACCCGGCCGCGACCGAGGTGCCCGCGAGGACGAGGAACGCGACCTCCGTGGCGGTGTCAAAGCCGAGGCCAAAGAGCACCCCGAGCGGATACATCTTCCACGGCGCGTCGATCGAGCGTGCGAGCGGGCCGAAGAAGCGCATCATGAAGCCCCTCGCGTTCAGGTGCTTCTCGAGCTCGGAGTCGTCGAAGCGGCCCTGGCGCATCGCGACGAAGAGCCGGACGATTCCCACGAGGATGATGAGGTTCAAGATCGCAATCAGATACAAGAAACTGCCTGAGACGACGGTGCCAATCAACCCCCCGTAGTGGTGCAGGGACGAGTGGGTGTTGCGAACCTGTGAGCCAAGGGCGCGCGCGCCCAGGCCGAGTAGGACTGTGAGCGCGAAGACCACCGAGGAGTGACCGAGGGAGAAGAAGAAGCCGACCGACATCGGTCGCTTGCCCTCGGACATGAACTTGCGGGTCGTGTTGTCGATCGCCGCGATGTGGTCAGCGTCGAAGGCGTGGCGCATCCCCAGGGTGTAGGCGAGCACGCCCGTGCCGATCCCCAGGGTCTTACCCGAGTCGATCCCGAAGTGTCGTGTCGCGGCCACCATAAGCAGCGTGAAGCCGACCACGTGCAACAGCGCGACGAAGCCGAACATCAACAGCAGGCTGCGGCGCTCGTGGATCGAGAACGACGCCCGGACCCGTGCGATGGGAGAACGGTCGGTAGCCGGCGCGGTCGTCACGCCGTCACCTTAGTAGGAAGGACTCCTAATAAGACCCGCTACCTGAGTGAGCGCTTCAGTCCCGCCCGTTCCCCTCTGGTCAGGAATTTCTTCGCCATCTTGCGGCTCGCTTCGTCGATCATCTCGTCGCCGAACATCACCGCGCCGGTGTTGTTCTCGTCAGTCGCCACCCGATAGGCCTCGAGGATGTCCCACGCCTTGTCGAACTGCTCCTGGGTCGGTGAGTAGACCTCGTTGAGCACGAGCGCCTGGTCTGGGGTGAGCGCCCACTTGCCGTCGTAGCCGAGCACCCGGGTGCGCTGGGCGAACTCGCGCAGCGAGTCCAGTTCGCGGACCTTGAGGAACGGTCCGTCGATCACCTGCAGGCCGTTCGCCCGACCGGCCATGAGGATCCTCGAGAACACGTAGTTGAAGTGGTCGCCGGGGTACTCGGGTATGGCGACGCCACCGGTCAAGACCGGCATCTCGATCGACGCCGCGAAGTCGGCGGGGCCGAAGATGATCGTCTCGAGGCGCGGGGAAGCCGCGCAGATCTCGTCGACGTTGATGAGCCCACGCGCGGTCTCGATCTGTGCCTCGATGCCGATGTGCCCGACGGGCAAGCCGGCGTTACGCTCGACCTGGGTCAAGAGCAGATCCATGGCGACCACCTCGGCGGCCGACTGCACCTTGGGCAGCATCACCTCGTCGAGGCGCGCACCGGCGTTGCCGACCACCTCGATGACGTCGCCGTAGGTCCACGGCGTGTCCCACGCGTTCACTCGCACGCACAGCACCCGCTCGCCCCAGTCCTGCTCGCGGATCGCCGCGACGACTTTGGCGCGCGCAGCGACCTTCTCGTTGGGTGCGACCGAGTCCTCGAGGTCGAGGAAGGTCATATCCGCCGTCGCGCTCGGCGCCTTGGCGAGGAATCGGTCGGACGACCCCGGGGTTGACAGGCAGGAGCGACGTGGGAGGTTACGTGAGCGTTCAGACATGGCAGAGAGCCTATTTCTGCAACGAGGGGGGTCATGACCGCATTCACGCCGACAATTTATGATCCACGCTGATCAGGTACGTTGCGTGACACCCCGACAAACGCCGGGGCGCCGGGGCCGTCGAACCGGTAGCGTGGTGCGCGTGACTGACGTCGAGCGCCCCGCGCGCCATTCGACGCTACGGCCGACGCGAGGGCTAAAGCGACTACCGATGCGGGGACTGATCGTCGCCGCAGCGTTGTTGACGACGGCGCTGCCGATACCAGCCGGTGCCTCCAACTTGACCAACGCGCGCGGCGAAGCGGCCACGCTCTATCGACAGATCCAAACGATCGACAACCGCGTCGGCTACCTCGGTCAGAAGTACGACATGACCTTGATCACGCTGCACCACATCACCGACGTCATCACCAACACCAAGTCAATCGTCGCCCAGATCCAACGCGACCTGGCCAAGGGCAACAGCCAGCTCCAGGCCGACGCGATCTTCGCCTACGTGACCAACGGGTCCGCGGCGAGCAACAACCCGCTCTTCTCGAAGAACGCCTCCAACATCGGCGCCACCAACGTCTACAACCAACTCGCCGCCGGCAACGTCTCGACGACGATCGCGAATCTGAAGAGCTACCGGATCAAGTTGACCCAGGAACGCTCCATCCTCGCCGCCGAGGACCGTAAGGCCGCAAACGCGGCGCGAACGGCCGCGCGCGCCTTCCACGAGGCGAAACTGCTGCAGGCCACGCTCCAGAACACGCTCAGCAAGGTGAAGGGCCAGATTGCCTACTTCATCAACCAGCAGGTGGCGGCAGCGGCGGCCCAATCGGCGAGCACGCTTCGCAACGCCCAGCCCCAGACCAACTTCCCGGCGCCACCGCCGGACTCGCGCGCCAACATCGCCGTGCGCGCCGCGCTGTCGTTCCTCGGCGTCCCCTACGTCTGGGGTGGCGCGTCGCGCGCCGGTGTCGACTGCTCGGGATTGGTCATGCTCGCCTACGCGGCCGCCGGTATCTTCCTGCCCCACTACTCGGGGGC
>JAJYPU010000197.1 GCA_021795095.1 Actinomycetes bacterium
AGGCTGCCGCGAGGGAACCGCCGAGCAGGATGCTCATAGTCCGAGGTCCTGACGCAGTCGCCGCTCGGAGAATCGTCCGTAGGCGAGCACCCGGTCGCCCTGCACGAGGACCGGCAGCATCGCGAGTGGCACGCCTCGCGTCGCGAGCGCCTGGGACACGTCACTGGTCACGTCGTACTCACGAATGGGAATGGCGATGCTCGCCACGACCGTACGCGCGTGGTCACAGAGGTGACAGTCGTGCGTGGTGATCAGCAGGTAGTCCGTGTCGGTCATAGCGATGACGATAGAAACCACTTATGAAGCACGTATGAAGTTCCACACGGACGTGAAGGGCCGGGCGCCGCGACGAGACGGGCGTCCTCGTCATGGTCCAGTGAGGGCTTCCACGGCCAGGAATCCGTCGCACCCGTCGGGTCAAACCCCGTAATTGTGACTTTGGGCCACAGTCGATCGCGATGGTTCTCGACGAAACTTCACATCGACTTCACACGGCGCAAAGAAACTGTGCGGTATATGTCCCAGAGCCAGTTCAATAGTTCGATTGTCATCATTGATGATGACGTGGCAGTCCAGGAAGTCACGCGCGCGTACTTGGAACGAGACGGGTACACCGTCTTCGTGGCGGGAACCGGTGCCGACGGACTCGCCATGGCCCAACGCGTGCACGCGGGCCTGATCGTGCTCGACCTCATGCTCCCCGACACGTCGGGCGAACAGGTCGCCCGGGACATCCGCGCACGTTCCGATGTCCCACTGCTGATGCTGACCGCCAAGGCGTCCGAGGAAGAACGTCTCAACGGCCTCGCGCTCGGAGCCGATGACTATTTGACCAAGCCGTTCAGCCCCCGCGAGTTCGTCGCTCGAGTCCGGGCGATCTTGCGGCGCACCCAGGCGACGGATCTGCCCCTGGTTGACCAGCTCTCGTTCCACGGTGGCGCGCTGCAGATCGACACCACTGCGCGCGAGGTGCGCGTCGACGGAGCGCTCGTGAACCTGACCAGAAACGAATATCGGCTACTCGTGACGCTCGCGCAGTACCCCGGCCGCGTCTACAGCCGCTTCGAATTGATCAATCGCGTCCAGGGCTACGACTACGAAGGGTACGAGCGCACCATCGACGCGCACGTGAAGAACCTCCGCAAGAAGATTGAAGTCGACTCTCGCCGGCCGCGGTTCGTCCAGACCGTCTTCGGATCCGGCTATCGCTTTGCGCGATCGAAATCTGATTGATGGTGACGCTCGGCATCCGGACGCGACTCACGGTGGCGCTGGTCGCCGTCGCGCTCTTCGCCGTCGCGTTGGCCGCGCTGATCGGCAACCTGGGGCTCACACCGCGCCTCAACCAAGCGGCGCGCGAACGACTCGCCGCGTCGAGCGTCCACCTGTCGCACATCGCCGCGGACGCGTACCTGAACGCCGGGGGTTGGACCACCGACGTACGAAATGAACTCGGTCACGCGGGTGACCTCGTCGATCTACGGGTCATGGTGAAGCTCCGAGACGGGCGCGTCCTACCAATCGGTCCGCGACCCTTTGGCGCGACCGCCAACACGCCCGTCGTCGTCAACGGCGTGGACATCGCCACGATCATCGTCTCCGCGCCCACGGGAAAACTCCTCAGTGCGGCCGACGTTCGACTCGCCGGTTCACTCAACGGGCTGCATCTTCTGGCTGCAGCGATCGCCACGTTGACCGCCCTCGCAACGGCACTCCTGCTCTCCCAGACACTGTCGCGACCGCTGCGACGGATTCGAGCGGTCGCGGAACGGCTGAGCCACGGCGAGCTCGACGCCCGAGTCGTCGAGGGCGCGGAACCCGAGATCCGCGACGTTGGCCACGCCCTCAACCAATTGGCCGAGACCCTCCAGCAAGAGGAGCGACTTCGACGAGAGGGGGTCGCGGACCTCGCCCACGAACTACGAACACCGGTGAATGGACTCTTGAGCCGGGTCGAAGCCGCCCAAGACGACGTCTTGCCGCTCGAGCAGAATCTCTCGGCCATGCACCGTGAGGTCATGCGCCTGACGCAACTCCTCAATGACCTCTCACGACTCGCCGACGCACAACAGCCCGGCATCATCGTGAATAAATCACTGCTCGACCTGGCCACGCTCGTCACGTCCGCGATTCCCTCGGTGCAGCCTCGCATCGACGAGCGACACATCGAGCTCAACGTACGCACCGAGCCAACGTGGGTGTACGGCGACACTGCACGCCTCGAGCAGGTCATCGTGAATCTCTTAACGAACGCCGTGAACTACACCGCCGAGCGTGGACGCATCGACGTGACCGTCTCGCACACGAACGCCGAGGCCGTCCTGGAGGTGCGCGACAACGGCATCGGGATGGCCGCTGAGGATCTGCCCTTCATCTTCACCCGATTCTGGCGCGCCGACCGGTCGCGCTCGCGCGCTACGGGTGGTACCGGCATCGGGCTGACGATCGTGAACGAGTTGGTCCACGCACACGACGGACGAATCGACGTTGACAGCGCACTCGGCGTGGGGTCTCGATTCCGCGTCTTCTTGCCCAACGTTGACGCGTGATCACCCGACGCCGTCTACCACCGTCGACCCCGAGACGGCCGCACGTGGTTCGTGCGACGGGTTAACGGGGCCATGTCGACACCACCGCACGCACCACGTCGAAGGGGCCGACACGAGCCACGCCACGACCGACGTGGACGTGGCGTGGCTCAGGGCTTACCAACCCATCATGCCGCCACCGTAGCGAATGGTCCCGTTCGAAAAGGCTGAGCCACCCATCATGTCGCCGTAGCCGGAGCCGTTCGCCCCAAAGCCGCTCATCATGCCGTGATGCACCATCGCGTCGACGATCGCGTCGGCCTGGGTCTGAGTGATCGTCCCGTTGCTGACGAGCGTACTCAGCACGGTGCGCATGACGCCCGCCGCATTGCCGATCGGCATCGGGAACGTCGAGCCGTCACCCTTGATGACCGACTCCATGTACGTGATCATCGCGGCTCGTACGGCGTTCGCCTGAGCCTGGGAGATGGTGCCGTCGTTCACGAGCGCGGACAACTCAAAACAGTAGGAGCGACTCGCATCGCGAGCGATCTGCGTGGTCCCCTGCGCGCTACGGCCCGCGGCCATCGCGATGCCGCCACTGGATAGGACGGCCCCGACGACGGAGCCACCAAGGACACCGACGGCCACGACGGTCGATACGAACTTGCGTTTCACGTTCATCTTCATCTCCTCTTCGAGGCGACCGGATGGTCGATGCCTCGCCATTCATGCAACCAGGGCGCCGTGTATGGCCCCTGGACGTGATGTGGAGATTGCGTGTTGTTAGCGCAGAGGGATGAGAACTGCGAAGCGGGCACCCCGCCCCGGTTCGCTCGAAACCTCAATACGCCCGCCGTGAGCCTCCACCAGACCGGCCACCACGGCGAGCCCGATGCCACTGCCGCTCGTTCGACGTCCGGCGGTTCCGCGCCAGAACCGATCAAAGAGGCGTGGCATCTCCGCCGCGCTGATCCCCGGCCCCTCGTCAGCAACCTCCAACCGGGCCAAGCCATCGCTCGCCTCGACGCTCAAGGTCACGTGCGAGTGCTCGGGGCTGAACTTGAGCGCGTTGGTGAGAAGATTGGTCACGATCTGGCCGATACGAGCGTCGTCGCCGTAGACCGTGGCGTCGTGCAGTCGCAGTTGCAACGCCACCTCGGCCGCGTCGAAGGCGGGCGCCAGCAGGTCGGCGATGTCCGCCGCGACTGAGGCGACGTTGACGGGTGCCTTCACCAAGTTGAGCCCCGCCGCCTCGGCGGCGGCCAAGGTCTCGAGGTCGT
>JAJYPU010000198.1 GCA_021795095.1 Actinomycetes bacterium
CGCGCCGAGGCGCAGAAGTTCGTCGACTACGTCCTTTCCCCGGCGGGCCAGCACGTCATGCAGATTGGCGATCCCCAGGGCGACTCACTCTTCTGGCCCGTGTTGAACGGCGAGAAGCCTGCCAACAAGGTGATCCCACCACTCAGCACGGTGCCGATGCAGACCACCAACCCGTACGTGTGGGGTCCACTCGAGGCCTCGGTCAACACCTGGTTCAGCGCCACCATCAACAACGGCTAGTCCATCGTCCCCGCGGCGCTGCGGCCCCCGTGGGCCGCAGCGCCGCCCCTTGAAGGACCCCTATGGCGACTGAACTCACCACGATTCCACCTCCACTCACCCATCGTCGCCGACGACTGTCGGTGGCGTCGGTCGCACTTTGGGCGGTGCTCGGCCTGCTCATCATCGCGCCGGTCGTCTCGTTCTTGCTGCTCGCGACGAGCCCGCGGCTCTTCCAACAGGGTCCGCAGTACTTCACGCTTCGCTACGTGGCTGAGGCGTTGCGGGGCTCGACCGGTCGGGGTATCGTCAACTCGCTCTGGGTCTCGCTCACGGTGTCGGTCGTCGCGGTCGTCGTCGCCACCGTCTTCGCGTGGCTGATCCACCGCACCAACGTCTACGGGCGTCGCGTGTGGGCCGTGCTCATGTGGCTACTGCTCATCGTGCCGACGTGGATGATGACCCTGGGGTGGAGTGACCTATTGCAGCCCTACGGGGCGGCAAGTTTCCTCGGCGTGAACACGCGTTTCCTCTACGGCGAGTTCTTCGGACCACTGGGCATCGTGATCGTGCTCAGCACCGCGGCGTTACCCTTCGCCTACTTTGTGATTGCCGCGGGACTGCGAGGACTCGGATCGGAGTTCGAGGACGCGGCGCGCATCCACGGGGCCACCCGGTGGCGAACCTTGCAGACCGTGTTGCCGATCATCGCTCCCGCGTTGCTGAGCGCCTTCGCGATCAGCTTCGCCGAAACCATGAGTGACTTCGGTGTCGCCTTCACGCTCGGTTACCACGCGAACTTCCCGATGGCGACGTTCACCCTCTTCAACGCGATCAGTAACTTTCCCGCCAACTTCTCGGTGGCGGCGGTGATCGCCATCGTGCTCATCCTCTCGACGATCCCGCCAATCCTTCTGCAGTCACGGATCATGCGCCGGCGCTCGTACGCGGTGCTGTCGGGCCGTAGCCGTCCCGCCCGACGTCGCGAGTTCCGCAACCTCGGGCGTCTCGGGGCGACCGCGGGAATCGGTGCGGTCTTCCTCCTCGCCTTGGGCGTCCCCGTCTTCGGTGCCGTCGCGGGTTCGTTCGTGACCAACCTCGGGGTCTACTCGTCAAGTCCGGTGCGACTGTCGACCGGCTTCTACCAGCAGGTCCTGCACCCGTCGATCGCGGACAAGAGTCTCGCCGCGCCACTCATCCTGTCTAACCAATTGGGACTGGTGGTCGCGTCGGTGACCGGGTTGCTCGCGATCGTGCTGGCCCGACGTCTCATCACCAACGTCGGCGGCTGGAGTCAGCGGATCACCGACGTCTTCCTCCTCGGCTCAGTGGCGGTGCCCGGTGTCGTCCTCGGGGTTGGCTACATCTTCTTCTACAACCTCTCTTTCATCAGTACCCACGTCGTGGACCTCTACAAGACCCTCCCGTTGCTCATGCTCGCGCTGGTGGCGAACTCACTGCCGGGACAGACACGCTTCATGGCTGGTCCAGTCGGGCAGATCCAGCCGTCGCTCGCCGAGGCGTCGCGCGTGCACGGCGCGTCGCGATGGCGCACATGGCGCACGACGAGCCTGCCCCTGTTCTCGAGGGTGCTGCTCTGGGGGTGGCTGCTCACCTTCACCAAGACGATCGCTGAGCTCGCCATCTCCCAGATCCTGTATCCGCCGAGCGCGGAGCCGGCGTCGGTGACCATCCAGGCCTACCTCGCTAACTTCCAGCTCGGTACCGGCACGGCGATGACGGTCTTGACGTTGCTCGAGATGCTCGTCGTGATTGTGGTCGCGCTCGGGCTCTACCACCTGGTGACCCCGCGTGGCTGGCGTCGAATTGGGTGGAGCGGGGTGAAGTCATGACGGTGACCCAGCCTCGCGCCGTCGGGGTCTCGCTCGAGAGTGTCACCCGCCAGTTCGGGGACAAGGTCGCCCTCGACGGCGTCAGTTTTGACGTGGCACCGGGGACCTTCCTCGTGCTGCTCGGTCCGTCGGGGTCGGGCAAGACCACACTGTTGCGCTGCCTCGCCGGGATTGAACGGCCGAGCGCCGGCGTGATCACCATCGACGATCGTGTCGTTGCGAGTCCACGCGACTTCGTCGCCCCCGAGAAGCGGGGCCTCGCGATGGTCTTCCAGGACTACGCACTCTGGCCGCACCTCACGGTCGCAAAGAACGTCGCCTTCCCACTCGCCACCTCACGACGAACCAAGGTCGAGCGCGCGGCGCGGGTGGGTGACCTACTCGAGCGCGTGGGAATTGCCCACCTCGCCGAGCGCTTCCCGAACGAGCTGTCCGGCGGCGAGCAGCAGCGTGTCGCCCTGGCTCGGGCATTGTCGGCGGAGGTCGGTCTCATCCTCTTTGATGAGCCACTGTCCAACCTCGACGCCGACCGGCGCGAGCAGCTGCGCGTCGAGATCGCGACCTTAACCCGGGCGGCCGGGGTGACGGCCGTCTACATCACCCACGACCAGTCCGAGGCCTTCGCCCTCGCCGACCGGGTGGGGGTGCTCAACCACGGTCGACTCGTTCAGTTCGACACGCCCGAGGCGATCTACCAACGACCGATCAATGCCTTCGTCGCCCGGTTCACGGGACTCGCCGGCGAGTTCCCCGTCTCATCGCTGACGGCGACCGGAACGAACTGCTACGACGTGACCCTGCCGTTCGCGCCGGACCAGCGAATCGCCGCCACCGCCACTCAGCGAGTCGCCCCCGACGAGGCGGTGAACCTCCTCGTGCGGGCTGCGGGCGTTGAGCTGCTTGACGCGTGCGATCCCCGCGGGGTGCCCGGCGTTGTCGTCGACGCCGCCTTCAATGGACGGGGGTATGACCACGTGGTGCGAGTCGCACCGCAGGCCTTCCTTAGTAAGGTCTTTTCGTCGCACCGGTTCAGCCGGGACCACGCCGTCAAGGTCTGCTTTGACGCGTCGTCGTGTTTTGTGATGAATCCGGGAAAGGTGAGTTCATGATCGCAGTGGTGTCAGGATCGACGGGCGTAGTCGTGCTCGTCGGCGCGGTCTTTCTGGCGTGCGCCGTGGAGATGGTCGAGGCGCTCACCATCGTGCTCGCGGTCGGTCACACTCGCGGCTGGCGCTCGGCCTTCGAGGGGACCGCGGTGGCCCTGGTCGTTCTCGCCGCGCTCGTGGCCCTGTTCGGCCCGGCACTCGTGCGCGTTCCGCTCAGTGTGCTTCGACTCGTGGTGGGCGGGGTGCTACTCATCTTTGGCATGCAGTGGTTGCGCAAGGCGATACTGCGATCGAGCGGGCTCAAGGCCATGCACGACGAGGACGCAATCTATCGCGCCAAAGTGGCCGAGTTGGCCTCCGCCGGGGCGGCACAGCGTGACCGAATCGCCTTCGTCATGGCGTTCAAGGGCGTCTTCCTTGAGGGTCTGGAGGTCGTGATCACCGTGCTCACCCTCGGGACCTCGGCGCACCGACTGGGCCTCGCCTCGACCGTGGCCGCGATCGCAGTCGTGCTGGTCGGGATCGTGGGCGTGGTCGTGGCCAAGCAGCTGTCCAACGTCCCCGAGAACGCGATGAAGATGGGCGTCGGGGTGCTGCTCGTCAGTTACGGGACTTTCTGGACGG
>JAJYPU010000199.1 GCA_021795095.1 Actinomycetes bacterium
TGGCGCCGGGTGTCACGGTCGCGGGCTTTGAGGCCACGGCCGAGATCGACCGTCGCGACTTCAACGTCAACTTTGACGGCGCACTTGAGAACGGTGCCCTCGTCGTTGGCAACAAGGTCGTCTTGGAGCTCACCGTCGAAGCGAGCAAGCAGGACTAAGTCCTTCCACTGACCACCGTTGTGACGAGGCCGGGGGCGTACGCCCCCGGCCTCGTCGGTACGATGGGTCCATGCATGAGCACAACGCGAAGGGGGCACGGTCGACGGTCGGGGTCCTCGGCGTCGTGGCGACCGTGCTGTCGATCTGGTGGTTCGCGCTGCGTCCACGGCGTCGTCGGCGCGGCTGAATCGTCGTCGTCGGCCGGTAGCGTGGACGTCCATGTCGTCCGCGTCCCTCGCACCGCTGCGACACCCGAGTTTCTCGATCGCCCTCGCGGCTTCCTTCGTATCCTCGACGGGTACCTGGATGCAGTCGGTCGCACTCGGGATCTATCTGACCCAGACGACCCACAACACCCTGTGGCTGGGGCTGGTGACGGCCGCCGCGTGGGTGCCGAGTCTCGTGGGTTCACCCCTTGGGGGGCTCGTCGCCGACCGATGGAACCGCCAGCGATGGATACAACTCAACAACGTGGTGATGACCCTCGCCGCTGCGGCGTTGGCCGCGGCCGAGCTCACGGGTCACCTCGCGCCCGCCACGGCCTGTTACCTCGCGATCATCGAAGGACTCGCGAGCGCGGCGGCCTGGCCGGCGTGGCAGTCGCTCCTGCCCGATCTGGTGGATCGCCACGAAGTCCTCGCCGCGGTGTCGTTGTCCTCGGCCCAGTTCAACCTCGGGCGCGTCATCGGCCCGGTGCTGGCGGCGCTCGTGCTCGCGTTTGGCTCACCGGGGTGGTGCTTCGCGATTAACGCTGCGACCTTCCTCTTCGTCGCGGTCGCCTTCCTCTTCGTCCGTAGTACACCGCGGCCGCGGATCGACGCGCCGGTTCGGCTGTGGGGCGAGACCGTCGACGGCGCGAGGCGGGCGTGGTCGATCAACGGCTGCAAGTACCCGATCATCGCCGTCGCCGTGGTGGCGGTCACGGTCAGCCCCTTCATCGCCCTCGTGCCCGCGATGGCCATCGAGGTCCTGCGCGCGGGCAAGGTCGGCACGTCGTGGCTGGTCACCGCCCAGGGGATCGGGGCGGTGGTGGGGGCAATGACCCTTCCGGGCCTCGCGCGACGGACGTCGAGGGTGTTCGTGTTACGCCTCTCGATCGCGGCGGCCGTCGTGAGTGAGATCCTCTACGCGCTCTCGCCGACGCTCGCGTGGGCGATGGCGTCACTCGTCGTGCTCGGTGCGGCCTACGTCGGCACGCTGACGGGCCTTATCACCTCGGTGCAGCTGCACGCACCCGAGCGCGAGCGATCGCGGATCTTGTCGCTGTACACGCTTTCGCTTTCGGCCGCGTACCCACTCGGCGCCGTCGCGCAGGCGACCCTCGCGAGATGGTGGGGTGTCCGCGCCGTGACCGGGATTGGCGCCGTGGTGATGGCCCTCGTCGTAGTGGGCGTCTCGGCGACCCGGCCGTCCTTCTGGGCGCAGTTCGCCTCGGCCTCGAAGAGCGAGGCGCGATTGCTGGCAGACTAGTCCCATGCCATTCATTGCCACGAACCCCGCCACGGGCGAACGCATCGCCGAGTACCCCGCCCACACGTCCGAGCAGGTGGAGGCCCGTCTGACCCTCGCCGCGGAGTCTTTTCGTCGTTGGCGCGAGACGCCGATCGCCCAGCGTGCGGCTCTGATGCGCACCGCCGCCGAACTGATCGAGGGTGAGATCCCGGTCATCGCGGCGCTGATGACCGCTGAGATGGGAAAGACTTTCGCCGCCGCGAAAGGTGAGGCGTTCAAGTGCGCCTCAACGATGCGCCACTTCGCCGAGAATGCCGAGACCTACCTCGCGACCGAGATGGTCGCCACCAGCGCACGGCGTAGCGGTGTTCGCTTCGACCCGGTCGGGCCGATCCTTGCGATCATGCCCTGGAACTTCCCGCTCTGGCAGGTGATCCGCTTCGGCGTGCCGACGATCATGGCCGGCAACGTCGTGCTGCTCAAGCACGCGCCGAATGTGCCCGGTAGCGCCTTGTACATCGAGGAGCTGTTCACCCGCGCGGGCTTCCCCACCGGGATCATGACGAACCTCTTCGTCGAGGTCGACGCGATTGAAGGCATCATCGCCGATCCCCGGGTCGCCGGTGTCACTCTCACGGGTTCTGAGCGGGCCGGACGGTCGGTGGCGGCGTTGGCCGGCGCCCACCTGAAGAAGTGCGTGCTCGAACTCGGCGGTTCGGACCCGTTCATCGTCGGGGTCCACGCCGACCTGGACGCCACCGTACCCAATGCCGTCACCGCCCGCGTGCAGAACAATGGTCAGGCGTGCATCGCCTCCAAGCGTTTCATCGTGGTGCGCGAGCGCGCCGACGAGTTCATCAGTCGATTCAGCGACGCGATGGGCGCGGTGCCCACCGGCGACCCGATGGACCCCGCCACCGTGCTCGGCCCGATCGTGTCGGCGTCGCAGTTCAACCAGTTGGCCGACCAGGTCTCCTCGTCGGTGGAAGCTGGCGCGGTCGTGCACACGGGCGGTGCGCCCATGGAACGCGAGGGGTTCTTCTATCCCGCCACCGTCTTGAGCGACGTGCCCAGTGGCTCACGCGCCGCGAACGAAGAGCTCTTCGGCCCGGTGGCCGTGGTGCACGTCGCACAAGACCTTGAGGCCGCGATCGCCTACGCGAACGCCACCCCGTGGGGGCTGGGCGGTTCAATCTGGTCGACTGACGACGACGAGATCGACGCGGTAATCGCCGGCTTAGACGCCGGTGTGGTCTTTGCCAACTCGGTCGTCGCTTCGATGCCCGAGCTGCCCTTCGGCGGCACCAAGAACTCCGGCTTCGGGCGCGAGCTCTCGGCCTACGGCATCAAGGAGTTCACCAATATCAAGTCCTTCTACGTGGTCTGATGACGACCTACTACTTCGACCACGCCGCGTCCGCGCCGCGCCGAGATGAGGTTGCCGCGGCGATGGAACCGTGGGAGCACGGCGTCGTCGGCAACCCCTCGGGTAGCCACCGCGCGGCGCGCGTGGCCCGTCGGGCCGTCGAGGAGGCTCGTGACGTGGTCGCCGAGTTCGTGGGCGCCGAGGCGGGAGGCGTTGTCTTCACCGCCGGTGGCACCGAATCGTGCCAGCTGGCGGTCGCGGGGGTGGCGAACTTCCACCGCCGCCACCACGACTCAACCTCCATCGTCGTCTCGCGGGTCGAACACCACGCCGTACTCGACGCCGCGGCGATGATGGCGCGGGACTTCCCGAGCGTCTCGGTGCGTTATGTCGAAGTCGACGCCGACGGCGTCGTGGACCTCGAGTCGCTGCGTGAGGCAGTCGGTCCCGACACCGCCGTCGTCAGTGTGATGGCGGCCAACAACGAGATCGGCGTGCGCCAACCGCTCGACGGCGTCTCGGCGATCGCCCACGGTGCCTTCGATGGCGGATCCGTGGTGCACACCGACGCGGTCGCCGCGGCGCCCTGGCTGTATCTCCCGACGGTGACCGCGTCGGTCGATATGGTCTCGTTGTGCGCGCACAAACTCGGCGGGCCGGTGAACGCGGGCGCCCTCGTCGTGCGAGGGGACGTCGCCTTTGACGCACTGGTCCCCGGCGGCGGACAGGAACAGGGTCACCGCGGGGGGACCGTGGACGTCGCGGCGGCCGTCGGCCTCGCCGCCGCGGTGCGGGCGACCGCTCGCGCTGATCTCCGGGCTC
>JAJYPU010000200.1 GCA_021795095.1 Actinomycetes bacterium
CGCCCAGTTGCGCCGTTCGGGGAAGCGGCGACGTTGGATGACTGCGTCGGCGCCGCCAGCGACCGCCACGGCCCCAGATCGCATCACCGCGATGACGGTGATCGTCGCCACGGCGGCGAGGACGTGAACAAGAAAGAGGAGGTCGAAACCGACCGACGCGGCAATCACGTCTCAGACAGTAACGCCTCAGCCGCCCGATACGGGTCGGTCTCACCGGCGATAAGCGCGGCGACTTGGTCCGCGTAGGCCGAGCCCTCGGCCAACTCGCCGATGCGCGCGCGCAGCATCACCGACAAGACCCGGTCCAACTCGGCGCGCGCCTGGGTCTCTCGGTGCTGATCGTGTTGCGCACCGGTCACGAGTCGACGATGGTCGATGATCGCACGCCAGAGCTCGTCAGTGCCCGCCCCCGTGCTGGCGACGGTCTCGAGGATCGGCGGGCGGGGCTCTTTGGCACTGCCGAGCTCGAGCATCTGCTCGAGGTCCCGACGGGTCTCACGCAACCCCGCTCGGTCGGCCTTGTTGATCACGAAGATGTCGGCCACCTCGAGCAGGCCGGCCTTGTTCGCCTGCATCGAGTCGCCCCAACCAGGGTTGGTCACCACGATGGTCGTGTCGGCGGCCGAGGCGATGTCGACCTCCATCTGCCCGACGCCGACGGTCTCGACGAACACCACCGAGAACCCCGCCGCGCCGAGGACCCGGATCGCGTCGGGCACCGCGAGTGAGAGTCCACCGAGGTGGCCGCGCGTGGCCATCGAGCGGATGAAGACGTGATCGTTGGTCGCGTGGTCCTGCATGCGGATCCGGTCGCCAAGGATCGCGCCACCGGTGAAGGGTGAACTCGGGTCCACACAGAGCACGCCGATCTGGTCGAAGACCTGAGTCCCGTCAAAGGAGCCACTCGCGAGCGCCGTCTTGATCAACTGGTCGGTGAGCGTCGACTTGCCCGCGCCAGGCGGACCGGTGAGCCCGACCACGTAGGGGGCGGGCGCCGCGTAGGCGCGCGAGACCGTCGCGCGCTGATTCGAGCCACCGGACTCGACGTAGGTGATCAAACGCGCGAGGGCCGTGCGCGACCCCGTGCCCGCTTGGACGATCAACTCATCGGGGTCGCGCGCGATCATCGAAGACGCTCGATTCGGGCGCCAAGACTGGTGAGCCGTCCCACGAAATCGTCGTACCCGCGCTCGACGTGTTCGAGCCCCTCGACGGTCGTCGACCCGTCCGCGACGAGGCCCGCGAGCACGAGCGCGGCGGCCGCCCGGATGTCCGTTGCGCGCACCGTCGTTCCGGTGAGGTGGTCGACGCCCCGGATCATCGCGTGATGGCCGTCGGTGGTGATATTCGAGCCCAGTCGGACCAGCTCGTCGACGTAGCGGAATCGACCGGCGAAGAGGTTCTCGGTCACGACCGAGACCCCGTCGGCGACGGCGAGCATGGTGGTGAGCAGTGGCTTGTAGTCCGTTGCAACCCCGGGGTAGGGCAAGGTGGAAACGTCACAGCCCCGCAGTCGGGCGGGGCCGCGCACAACGATGCCTGGGCCGGTGACGTCCACGACGCCCCCCATTGCCTCGATCTTGCGCAGCAGCATCTCCATGTGGTCGGCGCGCGCGTCGATGACCCGCACCGCCCCACCGGTGATCAGCCCCGCGGCGAGATACGTCGCGGCGACGACGCGGTCGGGGATGACCTCGTGGTCGGCCGCGTTGAGCGACTCGACGCCGTCAATGGTGAGCCGCGAGGTGCCGAGTCCCTCGATACGAGCCCCCATGGCGATGAGCTGGTGGCCCAGGTCTTCGACCTCGGGTTCGCGCGCGGCGTTGTCGATGACTGAGCGACCCTCGGCCAACACGCAGGCCATCAGCAGGTTGTCTGTCGCGGTGTGGCTCGGGTACTCCAGGGTGATCCGCGTCGCGCGCAATCGGGTGCGCGTCGTCGTCGCGTGGATCGAGACACGGTCGTTGTGGAAGTCGGCGCCCATCGCCGACAGACCGTCGGTGTGGAAGTTGATCGGTCGCTGCCCGAAGTCATCGCCCCCCGGCAGGGCCATGTGGGCCTCGCCGCAGCGCGCGAGCAACGGGCCGAGCACGACGATTGAGGCGCGCATCGCCTCAAAGAGGTGAGCGGGCGCGATCGGATGAAGGTCCTTCGCGTCGGGCACCGTGATGGTCATGTGGTGGTCGCTCGAGACCACCTCACAGCCCACCGCTCGCAGCAACTCGGTCATGACGGCGACGTCGCTGATCGCGGGGACGTTGGTCAGGCGGTGGACCCCGCTCGCCAGCAGACAGGCGGCCATCTGCTTTAGAACCGCGTTCTTCGCGCCGAAGGCCTGGACGTCGCCCGACAAGGGACCCGCGGGCTTGACCAACAACGAACTCACCCATCCAGTATTGCCGCTACGGAAGGGGGCTCCAATCGGACCCGGTCGCGACAGGCGGGCTACGCTTCGTATCGTGCAACCACCGTCAGAACCGGACCGTAATCTCGCCCTGGAAATGATTCGCGTGACCGAGGCGGCCGCCATCGCCGCCGCTCGCTGGGCCGGTCGCGGCGACAAGAATGCGGCCGACGGCGCAGCCGTGGACGCCATGCGCTTCGTGCTCGGTGCGGTCGCCATGGACGGCATCGTCGTCATTGGCGAGGGCGAAAAGGATGAGGCGCCGATGCTCTTCAACGGTGAGCACATCGGTGACGGTCAGCCGCCACTGGTCGACGTGGCTGTCGACCCCATCGACGGCACGACGATGACGGCCATGGGTCGTAAGGGTGCGGTCTCGGTGATCGCGCTCTCGGAGCGCGGCACCATGTTCAATCCGGGCCCGTGTGTCTACATGCGCAAGATCGCGGTGGGCCCACGCGGGCGCGGCGCCGTTGACATCAACGCGACGCCCACCGAGAACTTGCGCGAGCTCGCCAAGCGACTCGGCAAGCCGGTCCAGGAGTTGGGTGTCGTCGTGCTCGACCGTCCCCGCCACCACGAGTTGATCGGCGAGATCCGCGAGGCCGGCGCCCGAGTCCTGCTGATCTCCGACGGCGACGTGACCGGCGCCATCGCCACCGGCTGGCCCAACTCCGGTGCCGACCTCCTACTCGGCATCGGCGGCACGCCCGAGGGTGTCATCGCCGCCGCGGCGTTAAAGGGGCTCGGTGGCGAGATCCAAGGCGTGTTGTACCCGCGCGACGAGGTCGAGCGCGAAACCGCCGAGGCGATGGGCTACGACCTGGACCGAGTGCTCACCACCGATGACCTCGTGACCGGTGACAACTGCTACTTCTCGGCGACCGCCGTCACCGACGGTGACTTCCTCAAGGGCGTGCGCTTCACCGAGTTCGGTGCCACGACCCAGTCCCTCGTGGTGCGTTCGCGCTCGGGCACCGTGCGCACCATCGAGACGTTCCACCGCCACAACAAGCTCCAGGAGTTCACGACCGCCGGCTTCTGATTCGTGAACCAGTGCACGAGTCAACACGTTGCGACTGGCGCGGTTGCGCGTTAGGGTCCGGCTACGAGGACAACTCGTGAGAACTGAGGAGGCCGGAGTGAACGTAGCCAACCTGCTGGCAACAAAGGGACGCGACGTCGCCACGATCAACCAGGAACGCTCCGTGCATGACGCGGTTGCGATGCTGAAGGAGCGGGGCATCGGCGCCCTGGTCGTCGTCGGAGGCACGGGGCCCCTGACCGGGATATTGAGCGAGCGCGACATCGTGCGCGCCTTCGCGCGCGAGGGTGCCGACGCCCTCGACCTTCGGGTCGCGGCCCTGATGAGCACGTCGGTGACCACCTGTGAGG
>JAJYPU010000201.1:0-930 GCA_021795095.1 Actinomycetes bacterium
ACGTCTTCGGGCGTCAAGGTCACGTCGAGCTTCGCGTAGACCTGGCTGAAGTAGGCGACGGACTGGTCCACGAGGATGCGCCAGAGTCGGCGGGTCTCGGGGTCACCGCCCTGAAGCAGCACGACCCGGGCGCGACTGCGGCGTTGGAACGCCTCGCTCACGTCGAAGGCGGACCGGGCGCCCTGGTAGAAGGTGTTGAGGTCCCCGATGGACAACTCGGCGATCGCCCGGTCCTCGCCCAGGTCGAGGAGGTGTTCGATGAGCATCCCGAAGGGGGTGCCCCAGTCGCCGACGTGGTTGCGCGCGATCACGCGGTTGCCGACGAGCCGTTCGGTGCGCGCCAATGCGTCACCGATCACCGTCGAGCGCAGGTGACCGACGTGCATCTCCTTGGCGACGTTCGGGGCCGAGTAGTCGATGACGACGGTCTTGGGTGGCGCGACGAGGGTGAGCCCGAGCCGTTCGTCGCCGATGAGTGCGCGCAACTGCGAGGCGAGGAAGGCCGGATCGAGCGTGATGTTCAAGAAGCCCGGCCCCGCGACTTCGATCGTCGCGACACCGTCGAGGTCGCCGCTCGCGGCGATCTCAGTCGCGACGTCACGCGGGGGGCGGCCGAGGGACTTGGCGACCGCCATGACGCCGTTCGCCTGGAAGTCGGCCCGCTCGGAGGTCCGAAGCACCGGGTCGCTGCCCGGCACTAGGCGCTGAAAGGATCGCGCGAGCCGCTCGACCAAGATCTCGTAGGTTGAGCCCATCGGGCCAGTCTCCCACGCGCGGCCCCGCGGCCGAAGACGGTACCTCGCCAGAGGGGGCAGAATGGGGGGATGACCTCACTCAACTCCTTCGGTTCCGCCAGCACGCTCACCGTCAACGGTCGAGCCCTCACGTACTACTCGTTGCGCGCCGAGGCGCTCGCGGGCTTCGGTGTCG
>JAJYPU010000201.1:940-3793 GCA_021795095.1 Actinomycetes bacterium
ACGGCCACAAGGTTCGCGCCGCTGATATCGAGGCCCTGGCGCGCTGGGCGGAGACCCCGACCCGCCACGGCGAGGCCGCCGGAGACGACGCCCGTGAGATCGCCTTCACCCCCGAGCGGGTCCTGATGCAGGACCTCACGGGTGTGCCGGCCGTGGTGGACCTCGCGAGCATGCGCGACGCGATCATCGCGCTCGGCGGTGACCCGGCGAAGATCAATCCCCTGGTGCCCGTCGAGATGGTGATCGACCACTCGGTCATCCTCGAGCACACGGGAACGGCCTCGAGCTACGACGAGAACGTCGCGATCGAGTACGACCGTAACGTCGAGCGCTACACCTTCTTGAAGTGGGCCCAGAGCTCCTTTGACCGGTTCCGCGTCGTACCCCCGGGGATGGGCATCTGTCACCAGGTGAACCTCGAGCACCTGGCCCGCGTCGTCTTTGAGAACGACGGTGTCGCCTACCTCGACACCGTCGTCGGCACCGACAGCCACACCACGATGGTCAACGGCCTCGGGGTGCTCGGCTGGGGCGTCGGTGGCATCGAGGCCGAGGCCGGCATGCTGGGCCAGCCGACGTCGATGTTGATCCCCCCCGTCGTGGGTCTACGCCTGACCGGCGCGACGCGCGAGGGAGTCACCGCGACCGACGTGGTGCTCACGATCACCGAGTTGCTGCGTCGCCACGGCGTCGTAGGCAAGTTCGTCGAGGCCTACGGTCCCGGCGTCGCCGCACTGTCCCTCGAGACTCGCGCGACGATCGGCAACATGTCCCCCGAGTACGGTGCGACCTGCACGATCTTCCCCATCGACCAGGTCACCCTGGACTACCTCGCCTTCACCGGCCGCAACCCTGAACACCTCGCCCTCGTCGAGGCCTACGCGAAGGCCCAGGGCGTCTGGCACGACCACACCGTCGCCGAGCCGACGTACTCCGAGTACGTCGAACTCGATCTGTCGAGCGTCGAGCCGAGCCTCGCTGGCCCCAAGCGCCCCCAGGACCGCGTCTCGCTGTCCGGTGCCCGCGGGGCGTTCCGCGACGCGCTCGGCCGCGAGCCGATCTCGGTCGAGGGCGCCGAGCACGCCTCGTCCCTGCGTGACGGTGCAGTCACCGTGGCGGCGATCACGTCGTGCACCAACACCTCGAACCCGGCCGTGCTGGTGGCCGCCGGACTCGTCGCGCGTCGAGCCGTCGCCAAGGGCCTCACCGCGAAGCCGTGGGTGAAGACCTCGCTCGCACCCGGTAGCCGAGTCGTCATGGACTACCTCGAGCGCGCCGACCTCGTCACCCCGCTCGATCAGCTCGGCTTCTACTTGGCCGGCTTCGGCTGCACGACCTGCATCGGCAACACCGGTCCCCTGCTGCCCGGGGTCTCGGACGCGGTGAACGCGCACGACCTCTCGGTCGTCTCGGTGCTCTCGGGCAACCGGAACTTTGAGGGTCGCATCCACCCCGACGTGAAGCAGAACTACCTCGCGAGCCCGCCGCTCGTCGTCGCCTACGCCATCGCCGGCACGATCGACATCGATCTGTCCAGTGAGCCCCTCGGCGTTGACCGCGACGGTCAGCCGGTCATGCTCGCCGACCTCTGGCCGACCGACGCGGAGGTGGCCGACGCCGTGCGCGCCTCGCTGACGCCGGCGATGTTCCAGGAGCGCTACGCGAGCGCCTTCAGCGGCGACGAGCGTTGGCAGGCGGTGCCGACGACCAACGCGGTCACCTACGCGTGGGATGACGATTCGACCTACGTGAAACTGCCCCCGTACTTCGCGGGTCTCACTCCCGAGCCGGGCGTCGTCACCGACGTCGTCGGCGCACGCGTGCTCGCCAAGCTCGGCGACTCGGTCACGACCGACCACATCTCGCCCGCGGGCAACATCCGCGCGAACGTGCCCGCGGGCCTTTACCTCACCGCGAAGGGCGTCGCGCCCCAGGACTTCAACAGCTACGGCACACGCCGGGGCAACCACGAGGTCATGATGCGTGGCACGTTCGCCAACATCCGGCTGCGCAATCAGCTCGCCCCGGGCACCGAGGGTGGCGTCACGGTGAAGTTCCCCGAAGGCGAGCAGACCTCGATCTTCGACGCGGCCGTCGCCTACGCCGCCGAGGGCACGCCGCTCGTAATCCTCGGCGGCAAGGAGTACGGCAGCGGCTCGAGTCGCGACTGGGCCGCCAAGGGCACCAAACTGCTCGGCGTGAAGGCGGTACTCGTGGAGAGCTTCGAGCGGATCCACCGTTCCAACCTCGTCGGCATGGGCGTGCTCCCCTTGCAGTTCCTGCCCGGCGAGAACGCGGCGACCCACGAGCTCGACGGCACCGAGGTCTACGACGTGCTCGGACTGGACGCGCTCAACCGTGGTGAGATGGTGCCCCGCGTCACCGTGCGCGCGACGCGCAGCACGGGTGAGGTGGCCGAGTTCGCGGTCCGCCTTCGCATCGACACCCCGACCGAGGCCGAGTACTACCGCCACGGTGGCGTCTTGAACTTCGTACTGCGCCAACTCGCAGCGCAGTAGCCAGTCGTTGCTACACCTGCACCGGCGTACAGGTACGCCGGTGCAGGTGTAGCGTCCGATCATGGGCGCCCCATCGGACGAGCACTTCGAGGACGCGGCAGTCGAG
This sequence comes from Actinomycetes bacterium, assembly GCA_021795095.1. The sequence goes on from JAJYPU010000201.1 coordinate 3,566, forward strand.
GCGTTCGTGTCCCAGCCGGCGCAGCACGCCGACGAGGACGAGGTAACTGCCGACGAACCTCGCGTCATCGTGCACGCGTCGTGGCGAGCGCGTCTCACCAAGTTCTTCTTCGAGAAGAAGCCGAGCCAGTACTCCTCGATCGCCCCGCGCACGCCCGATGGACGACGGACCAAGCCCTTCTTCTTCAACGGCAACGGTCGTGGGCGCTAGCGCGCCACTCGTTCGCGC
>JAJYPU010000202.1 GCA_021795095.1 Actinomycetes bacterium
CGTTTGTACTGTAGTGGCGGGTAGTTCAATCGGCAGAACAGCGGACTTTGGATCCGAAGGTTGGAGGTTCGAGCCCTCCCCCGCCAGCCACCGAGCCTTCAGGGTCGAGGGCAGAGCCGTTCGAGGAGCGCGGCCAGCTCGAGCGGGGCGTCGCCCTGTATCGAGTGGCCGGCGTTGGCGACGTGCACGATGGTCGCGTCGGGTCGACGGCGGCGCAGTTCGGCCTCGTCCTCGTCGTCAACGACCGACCCCGACGCCATCCCACGGATCAAGGTGAGCGGGGCGGGAATCGATTCGATAAGGTCCCAGAGTTCGGCGGCGTCGGGCTCGCCCGCGTCGATCGACGGGTGCTGCTGGTGGCGCCAGACCCACGAGCCGTCGGGCCGCTGAATGGCGTTGTGCAAGATCCCGCGCCGCAGCGACGAGACCGATCGCGTCGGATTGAAGCGCACGGTGCGCTCGAGCAGCGAGTCGAAGTCGTCGAAAGTCTTCGGCCCGTTCACGAACTCGGTGATGTGGTGCGCTTTGGCCTCGTTCACGCCGGGGGTGATGTCAATCAGTACCAGAGACGAGACAAGGTCGGGTCGTGTCGCGGCGAGCACGACGGCGGTGAGACCACCGAGCGACATGCCCACGAGCGGCAGCGGGGGCGTAGTCACTTGGGGCAGGGCCACGGCGAGGTCGTTCGCGTGACTGCGAAAGGCCGCCGAACCGGCGGGGCTGGCGTCGGAGTGGCCGTGACCGGGTAGGTCGATCGCCACGAGGGGCCGCTGCATGGCCAGGGCGACCGTGTCGAACGTGTGCGCGTTCTGTGCGCCGCCGTGAACCAGCACGAGTTGCGCAGCCGCGTCTCCCCAGCGCAGTCCGCTGACCTGTCGCAGCCCGTCGACGGCGACGAAGAACCGCTGTACGGGTGGGATGGGCGCGTCCAGACCCCACTCCGCGAGGTTTTCGTGGAAGTACGCGAACTCGTTGTAGTCGTAGCCACCCACCACTGGCATCGTAGAAGACGCCGGTGGCGAGTACCTACACCTCGGCCGACTCGGCGGCCGGCTGGGCTTGGTCGCCCTGGGCGGCGCGCTGCTCGGCTACCTGGCGGTGCACGTCGGCCATGTCGACTTCCATGACCTTGCCGATGAGCTCTTCGAGGGCGCGCTCGGGTAGTGCCCCGGCCTCGGCGTAGAGCACGACTTGTTCACGGATGATCATCAGCGTCGGGATCGAGTAGATGTTGAACGCCGCGGCCAACTGCTGCTCCACCTCGGTGTCGACTTTGGCGAAGACGAGGTCTGGGTGCGCTTCGGAGGACTTCTCGAAAATCGGTGCGAAGGTCCGGCACGGGCCACACCAGGCGGCCCAGAAGTCAATCAAGACGACGTCATTGGACGAGACGACCTCGTCGAATCGATCGGCGGTGAGTTGTACGGTCGCCATGGGTGCTCCTTTTGCGTCTCGGCTACGGAGACCAGTATACCCCCTGGGGTATTGGACCGTGACGGCCGTGTGACCGGGCCGACGCACGACGCGGCAGCGTTGGTGCTAGAGAGTAGGGCGTGAATCGACCTACCTGCGTCGTAGTCCTCGCGGCGGGCGAGGGGTCGCGGATGCGGTCGGATCGACCTAAGCCGCTGCATGTGCTCAGTGGGCGTCCGCTGGCCTACTTCGTCTTGGACGCGACCGATCTGGACGGGGTGCGCGCGACAGTCGTCGTCGTCGGGCATCAGGCCCGGTGGGTGGAGAAGGTGCTCGGACAGCGGCCGAGTGGCGTACCGGTGCGCTTCGTGGAGCAGTTCGAGCAGCTAGGCACCGGCCACGCCGTGTCCGCGGCCATGCCCACTGTGACCGAAGTCGCCGGCGAAGACGACCTCGACGTGGTGATCGTGCCCAGTGACACGCCGCTGCTGCGTCGCGAGACGATGGCCGACCTGGTTCAGCGCCACCGCGAGAGCGGCGCCGCGATCACCGTACTCTGCGCCAATCTGGCCGATCCCACGGGCTACGGGCGTATCGTGCGGGCCCGAGACGGCTCCATCGAGCGCATCGTGGAGGAGCGTGACGCCACGGACGACGAGCGCCGCCTCACCGAGGTCAACACCGCGATCATGGTCGTTCGCGCGAGCCTGCTCGGCCCGGCATTGCGTCGCGTCGACCGCCGCAACGCCCAGCGCGAGTACTACCTGACTGACGTGGTCTCGGTGCTGCACGACGCGGGGCACCTCGCTAGTGCCGTCGTGCTCGAGGACCCCCTCGAGGCAACGGGGGTGAACGACCGCGAGCAGCTCGCCGCGGCCGAGTCGGTGATGCGCGAACGGATCAATCGACGCTGGCTGCGTGCTGGTGTGACGATCTGGGACCCCGCGACGACCTACATCGACGCCGACGTCGAGCTGACGGCCGGCGTGTCGCTCCTACCCGGCACAGTGCTGCGTGGGCGCACCGTCGTGGGTGTGGGCTCGTCGATCGGGCCGAACGCCCACGTGTGCGACGCCGTCATCGGTCGAGAGGTCCGACTCGGCACCGTCGAGGTCGATCGGTCGGTTGTCGGCGACTCGGCGATCGTGGAGTCCTTCAGCGTGCTCGGACCCGGCAGCGAGGTTGCCGTCGGAGAGGTCATCGCTGCGGGGACCCACCGGCCTTTCTGAACGCCCTCGCGGCACCTTGTACGCTGGGTCGGTGGAGTCGCTCGCGAAACGCCGCTTGGTAATCGTGACGGGACGCTGCCACCCCGCCCTCGCCAAGGACATCGCCGACCGCCTGGGTGTCGAGCTGACCGAGGCCAACGTGCGTGAGTTTGCCAACGGCGAGATCCACTGCCGGTTCGACGAGTCGATCCGCGGCGCTCACGTCTTCATCGTCCAGACGCACTCCTCGCCGGTCAACGACGCCGTGATGGAACAGCTGATCATGATCGACGCCGCCAAGCGGGCATCGGCCAAGAGCATTACCGCCGTCATCCCCAACTACGGCTACGCCCGCCAGGACCGCAAGTCGGCGGGCCGAGAGCCGATCACGGCCAAGCTCATCGCCGACATGCTCCAGACCGCGGGCGCCAATCGCGTCCTGTCGGTGGACTTCCACTCGGGCCAGATTCAGGGATTCTTCGACATCCCGGTGGACCACCTGGTCGCGGCGCCGGTGCTCGAGGCCTACCTCAACGCGAACGCCGACCCCCACGACATGGTCGTGGTGGCCCCCGACGCCGGTCGCGTGAAGGTCGCCGAACGCTACGCCCAACACCTGGGCTGTGACCTCGCGCTGGTGCACAAGACGAGGCCCCGCGGACTGGTCAACGTGGCCGAGGCGCGCCACATCGTCGGCGACGTGCGTGGTCGTCACTGCGTCTTAATCGACGACATGATTGACACCGCGGGCACGATCGTCGCGGCCTGTGACCTACTCAAGACCCACGGAGCCGAGGAGATCTGGGTCATGGCGACCCACGCCGTCTTCTCGCCGCCCGCCGTCGAGCGGCTGTTCAACGCACCCGTGAGCCGCGTTATCGTCACCGACACCTTGCCACTCGGCCCCGAGCGCCGTTTCGAGAAGTTGGAGATCCTGTCAGTCGCGACGATCGTCGCCAACGCTATCTCGGCCATTTTTGAGGATTCCTCGGTTTCGGACATCTTCGGCGGCGAGAATCTGCTCTAGGCCGGGTTCGCCACCCTGGCGCGCACGGACTAGACTCTTCGTCCTGTGTGCCGCCCTCGTTTGGGCCGCAATTGGTTAGGAGTTCTCATGTCGCAGGTCACCTTGAACGCATCGACGAGTCGCACGACTGGTTCGCGCACGTC
>JAJYPU010000029.1 GCA_021795095.1 Actinomycetes bacterium
TGGTTGACCTCGTGCATGCTCTGGGCGGACCCGTCGAGGTAGAGCAGTCCGGTGACGACCTCGCCGAGGCGCTGATGGTCACGGATGTACTCCTCGACCGAGATCCGGTTTGTCGGGTCGTAGCCCTCGGGTACGGAGCGGAACGTGATGACGCTGCCGTCGTGCATCGTGACCGAACGGGTCTCGTGTCCGCCGATCGCGACGGCGATCTCCTCGCGCTCGGGCACGAAGTCGGTGACGACCTCCTTCACCTCGTGCTCGCGCATGAAGCGATAGCTCTTGGTCGAGCCCTCGTGGTCGTTGAAGGTCACGCACGGGCTGATCACGTCGATGAGCGCGAGGCCGTTGTGGGCGACCGCCGCCTTCAGGATCGGGATCAGCTGCTCCTTGTCGCCCGAGAAGCTGCGCGCGAGGAACGTCGCGCCCATCGCGAGTCCGAGCATGATCGGGTCGATCGGCGCCACGACGTTGGCGTCGCCCTTCTTCGGGCGCGTGCCGATGTCGGCCGAGGCGGACAGCTGGCCCTTGGTGAGTCCGTAGACGCCGTTGTTCTCGATGACGTAGACCATGTTCACGTTGCGTCGGATCGCGTGGGCGAGGTGACCGATGCCGATCGACAGCGAGTCGCCGTCACCCGAGACGCCGATGTAGGTCAACTCGCGGTTGGCCGCGGCGGCTCCGGTGGCGATGGTCGCCATGCGCCCGTGGGCCGAGTTGAAGCCGTGGGCGCCGCGCACGAAGTAGGTCGGGGTCTTGCTCGAGCAGCCGATGCCGCTGAGCTTGGCGATCATGTGCGGTGGCGTCGACAGCTCCCAGAAGGTGTGGGTGATCGCCGCGGTAATCGAGTCGTGGCCGCAGCCCGCACAGAGCGTGGACATCGCGCCCTCGTAGTCGCGGATCGTCAGGCCGAGCTCGTTCTTCGCGAGCGGGGCGAGCGGGATCAAGGGTTTGGTGATCGATGGCACGTCAGTCCTCCAACTGTTCGATGTTGCCGTGTCCGACGACGCCGTCGACGACCTGGGCCGCGCTGAGCGGGAAGCCACCGTAGGCGAGGATCGAGTGCATCGACTCGATCGGTGCGCCGGTTTCGACGCTGATGAGCGAGCGCAGTTGGCCGTCGCGGTTCTGTTCGACGACGAAGCAGTACTCGTGGCTTTCGACGAAGGACCGCACGTCGGCGACGAACGGGAACCCACGCACGCGCATGTAGTCCGCGGGTAGTCCGCGTTCGGCGAGCTCGTCGATGGCCTCGCGCACCGCGAGGTCACAGCTGCCGAGCGTGATGATGCCGATCGAGGCGTTGGGCCTCGTGACCACGATCGGGGCGGGCACGTGGGCGGCCGCCGAGGTGTGCTTGAGCTTCAAACGGTCCACGACCTCCTGGTACTCCGCGGGGTCCTCGGTGTAGCGGCCGAACATGTCGTGGCCGGATCCTCGGATGAAGTAGGCGCCCTTGGAGTCCGAGCCCGGCACGGTGCGCGCGGCCACGTGCTCAGCGTCGGCGTTGGCGTAGCGGAAGAACTCCTTCATGCCCGCCAGGTCCTCGTCGTTGAGGACGCGACCGCGGTCAGGGACGAACGAGTCGTCCCAGGTGAGCTTGGGCACGACCCAGTCGTTCATGCCGATGTCGAGGTCGGTCAGCATGAAGACCGGCGTCTGGAAGCGCTCGGCCAGGTCAAAGGACGTGACGGCGAACTCGAAGCACTCGGCCGGGTTGGCCGGGAAGGTGAGGATGTGCTTGGTGTCGCCGTGGCTCGCGTACGCACAGAGCAGGATGTCGGCCTGCTGGGTGCGCGTCGGCATGCCGGTCGAAGGACCGGTGCGCTGGACGTCGACGATGACGGCGGGGATCTCGGTGTAGTACGCGAGTCCGAGCAGCTCGTTCATGAGCGAGATCCCCGGGCCCGAGGTCGAGGTGAAGGACCGGGCTCCGCTCCAGCCGGCGCCGAGCACCATGCCGATCGCGGCGATCTCGTCCTCGGCCTGGAGGATGATGTAGTTGTTCTTCACCGTGGGCGGGTCGCCCTCGTTCTTACCGGGCACGACCTCGCGGCGGTAGGTCGCGCACAGTCTCGTGAAGTTGTCCATCACCGCCGTCGCCGGGGTGATCGGGTACCAGCCGGCGACTGTGGCCCCGGCGTAGAGGGCGCCGAGCGCCGTCGCGGTGTTGCCGTCGATCAGGATCGAGTCCTTGGTCGCGTCCATCGTCTCGACGTGGAACGGCAGCGGGCAGTCGAAGGTCGCCGTTGCGAAGTCATAGCCGAGCTGTAGCGCCTTCTGGTTGGATTCGCGCAGCGCCTCGTTGCGCGCGAAGGTCTCTGCCAGCAGCGAGCGCACGAGGTCGACGTCGATCCCGAGCAGCGCGACGACCGCCCCCGCGTAGGCGATGTTCTTCATGAGGATCCGCTCGCGCGGCTTCTTGAAGTTGTCGAGGCACATGCGCGCGAGTGGCACGCCGAGGAAGGTGACGTCGTCGCGGATGAGGTCGTCGTCGAGGGGCCAGGACGAGTCGAACAGGAGGTAGCCACCCGAGCGCACCGCCGCGATGTCATCGGCGTAGGTCTGGGCGTTCATGGCGACCATCAGGTCGTACTCGAGCGCGCGCGCGGTGTGGCCGTCCTTGTTGACCCGGATCTCGTACCAGGTGGGCAGACCTTGGATGTTCGAGGGGAAGAGGTTCTTGCCCGACACCGGGATGCCCATGCGGAAGATCGCCTGCATCAAGAGGCTGTTGGCACTGGCCGAGCCGGTGCCGTTCACGTTCGCCAACTTGACCGCGAAATCGTTGACTCGCACGGTGGGGGCCGCGTCGATGGTCATATCAGTTCCTTCCTTCGTTTGCGGTCAAGGCGACCGGGATGTGCAGCACGCCGGCGCCGGCGTAGGGCGAGATCAGGGTGAACTCCTCCATATCCCAAGCCGCGGTCGGGCACCGCTCGGCGCACAGTCCGCAGTGGACGCAGACGTTCTCGTCCTTGACCATTACGCGACCGGTCTGGGGGAGTGGCGCCGAGACGAAGAGCGCCTGATCGAGGTTGACCGACGGCGCCGAGAGTCGGCTGCGCAGGTCGGCCTCGTCGCCGTTGCGCGTGATCGTCAGGCACTGGACTGGACAGATGTCGACGCAGGCGTCGCACTCGATGCAGGCCGAGGCCGTGAAGCCGGTCTGGATGTCGCAGTTGAGGCAGCGCTGGGCCTCGCGCGCCGTCTGGGCGGCGCTGAAGCCGAGCTCGACTTCGAGGTTGAGCGAGCTGAACCGCTCGGTCAGGTCGACGTGGCTCATCTGCTGGCGCGGCGAGGGGTTGTAGTCGTTGTGGTAGCGCCACTCGTTCATGCCCATCTTCGCGCTCACCAGGTTGAGCCCCTTCGCGGGCCGTTCGTCGAGCGCGATCCCCGAGCAGTAGTTGTCGATCGAGATGGCGGCCTCGTGGCCGTGCGCGACGGCCCAGATGATGTTCTTCGGCCCCCACGCGGCGTCGCCACCGAAGAAGACGCCTGGGCGACTGCACTGGAAGGTCGTCTCGTCCACGACCGGCATGTCCCACTCGCCGAACTCGATGCCGAGGTCGCGCTCTATCCAGGGGAACGCATTCTCCTGGCCGATGGCCAAGATGACGTCGTCACAGGGCACGACCACCGTGTCGATCGTGGTGGAGTGGCGAGCGCCCTCGTCCCACGCGAGCACGTCGAATTCCATGCCCACGAGCCGGCCGTCTTCAACGATGAAGCGCTTGGGCGCGTGGTTGACGACGATCTCGACGCCCTCCTCCTCGGCGTCCTCGAGCTCCCAGGGCGAGGCCTTGAAGAACTCGCGTGGCCGGCGGGCCATGACCTTGATGTCCTCGCCACCGACTCGCCGTGAGGTGCGACAGCAGTCCATCGCGGTGTTGCCGACGCCGATGATCAGGACCCGCTTGCCGATCGAGTCGAGGTGGCCGAAGGCGACTGATTCGAGCCAGTCGATGCCGATGTGGATGTGCGACTTCACCTCGTCGTGACGTCCCGGCAGGTCGAGCTCCTTGCCCCGCGGGGCGCCGACGCCGACGTAGACGGCGTCGTAGCCCTCGTCGAGCAGGCCGCTCAGGCTCGTGACCGGTGTGTTGTAGCGGATCTCGACGCCGCCGCGGTCCAAGATGACGCCGGTCTCCTCGTCGAGGACCTCGGCTGGGAGACGGAAGTTCGGGATGTTCGAGCGCATCAAGCCACCGGGCTGGTCGAACTTCTCGAAGATGGTGATCTCATAGCCGAGCGGGGCGAGGTCGTTCGCGACGGTGAGCGACGACGGGCCGGCGCCGATCAGCGCGACGCGCTTGCCGTTTTTCTGCTCGGGGATCGGGGCGAGGCGATCGGTGATGTCACCCTTCAGGTCGGCGGTCACGCGCTTCAGCCGGCAGATGGCGACCGGGGTGCCGTCGACACGCCCGCGCCGACAAGCCGGCTCGCAGGGCCGGTCGCACGTACGTCCGAGCACGCCGGGAAAGACGTTCGAGGCGCGGTTGAGGAGGTAGGCCTCGTCGAACTGGCCTTGGGAGATGAGACGGATGTAGCCCGGCACGTCGGTGTGGGCCGGACAGGCCCATTGACAGTCCACCACGCGGTGGTAGTAGTTGGGGTCCCGTACGTCCGTCGGTTCCACTCGGCCCTCCTTCGAAGTCGCCCGAGATGGACCCGCGACTCGATACACGACGACGCAACGGCCAATCTCAGGAGTACTGTACTCGTCCGGATTCCATGCTCGTGGCGCGCGGGTCACCCGCGGGACGCTTGAGTAGGGCCTTTAGTCACTCCCGCTTCGGCAAACATGAAATTTGAGGGCGCGGTAGATGTGACACCCAGAGCTAATACTGATCTGGTGACCACGACTGTCGAAGCGCGCACGCCCAACGCGACGACGAGCACCATGACCCAGGCCTACGCCTACGCCTACGCGTACGACCCGACGCCCGAGCAGGCCAACCTGCTGCGCAGCCACATCGGTGGCTCACGTTTCGCCTACAACACCCTGCTGGGCTTGGTGAAGGACAACTGGGATGAGAACCGGGCGAAGAGGGACGCGGGCGACGAGGTCACGAAGGACGACTACCTCTCCACCTCGCACTTCGACCTGCTCTACCTCTGGGCGGAGAAGCGCGACGATGCGGCTCCGTGGTGGAGTGAGAACGGAGCTTCCACCTACAACGACGCCACCCAGCGCCTGAGTCGGGCCTTCGCCAACTGGCGCCATGGCAAGGCCAAGTTCCCCACCTTCAAGAGCCGAGGCCAGAGTGGCTCGGTGCGCTTCACGAACCAGGCGGTCCGTCTCACTGACTCCCACCACGTGCGCGTCAGCCGTATCGGAGCGGTGAAAACCTACGAGTCCATGCGCAAGCTTTACCGACCCCTCGAGCGTGGGACCGCAAAAATCATGGCCGCCACAGTCACCCAGCGCGGTGGCAAGTGGACCATCTCCTTCACCGTCGATGTCCAGCGGGCCACCGTGCCCACCCGGGCTCCCGAAAAGGCCGTCGGGGTGGATGTCGGGCTCGCCACCCTCTACACCGGGGCCACGCCTGGGGGCGAGCACGTGCTCGACGTCGCCAACCCGCACCACCTCGGGCGAGCCGAGAAAAAGCTCGCCCGCGCGCAGCGCGTCGCCTCACGGCGCCAGGGTCCTCTCAATGGTGTCGCGCCGTCCAAGCGGTGGACGCGAGCCAATGGGCGAGTCCAGAGGACCCACGCAGGCGTGGCCAACGCACGCAGGAATCTCATCCACGAGACGACGACGATGCTCGCGAAGAACTACGACGTCATCGTCGTGGAGGACCTCAACGTCAAGGGCATGCTGCAGAACCACTCCCTCGCCAAGCACATCTCTGACGCCAGTTGGGGCGAGTTCGTGCGCCAGCTGGAGTACAAGACCACATGGTACGGATCGACCCTCGTGCGGGCCGGACGCTTCTACCCGTCATCGAAGACCTGTAGTCAATGCCAGACAGTGAAAGCCAAACTGTCCCTGGAGCTGCGGACGTATCACTGTGAGTCCTGTGGCCTCACGCTCGACCGCGACCTCAACGCGGCCATCAACCTGGCCCGACAAGGCCTGGCGGGGACACACTCCGTTACTGGACGTGGAGGGGAGGCAAGGCCCAAACAGCAGAGACTTGCTGCGACGGCACACCCCGGCGAAACGTCAACCGACACGCCGACTTTGGTTGGCGCGTAGGAGATACTTCGAACGAACTCGATCTGGGGAGTAATTGCCGCGCCCCTCGATATCCTGTTTGCCGAAGGGGGAACGATTGTTGGCTGATGTCACGTTTGTCGCACTGATCTATGGTTTCCCAGCGTTGGAGGATAGGTCGTTCGTGTAACGCTGTAGATCAGCTAACAAGAGGTTGCTCTAACAAAGGATGGCGCCCGATGGAATCGAACGAGGAAACTCCGCAGTCGGATCACGTTCGGGGCGTCACGATTTCGTTCGGGTTGATGAGGATTGTGGCCATCATCGTGATCGTTCTTCTCGCAGGTTCAGCCGTGTGGTACTCCGTAATGGATTCGACGTCAAGGTCGACGACGCGTGTACCGTCACGAGCGGCGGTGAAGACGATCCATCTCACCTACCCGAGTGATTGGCGGGCCGTTTCGGCCAAGTCCGTTCGTGGCGTTCCGTCTAACGCGGTGCTCGTTCTCCAACGTAGGGATAAGTCGGGTGTGCTGATCGTTCTGTCCGGTGGCCGGGCTCCGGCATTTAATGCCACCTTCGCCAACGCAATCGGCACGACACTCTCGAAAAAATACGCCGACTACAAGTTCCTCAGTACGAAGGTCTTGCAATTGAAACAGGAGAAGGCATTCCTGTTCAGCTACCTTCGAACCAGACAGGACATGCTCCATACGATCACCATCGTTCCGGCGGGTCGTAGGAGTTTCCTCATCGAAACGGCATCATCGCCGACGAACCGTAAATTGGGTATCGAAATTGGCACGATTCTGGAGTCCACGGTAATTTCACCGAGCGCGTAACGGTTCATTTCATCTCCGTCGTCAACCGTACAGGTCGAAGTCCTGGAGGGGCGATCCCGCCTCTGTGATTTCTGTGCTGGCGCGACTGACACCGCCCGAGGTGCGCATGTTTGCGATACTTCGGGCGATCGCTGACAAGCTTGCGTCGTCCCGCCGCTGCTCGGCCGATCGCCACGCGAAAACCCGTTCATCGCCGTGCCGTTGATGATGCGCACGTGGCTACAGGTCGTTGCCCGCGTATGAGAGGTTGAAGCTCTTGTTCACGAGCGGGAAGTCGGGCACGATCGTGTCGGCGAGCGCGACCGCGAGGGCCGGCCAGTTGAGGAACGACGGGTCGACGACTTTCAACCGTGTGACGCGCCCGTCGAGGAGTTCGACCCGGTGTACCACCGGACCGCGCCAGCCCTCGACGAGGCCGAGTCCCGCGCCCGATCCATTCGCCGTCCACGACGGCGCGGTGCCTACGTCTTGAGTCGTGGCTCGAAGCGCGTCGATCGAGGTCGCGACCTCGCCGCGGCGTACCTGGTAGCGCGCGAGCACGTCGCCGCTCGACTGCACGACGACCGGCGGGATCGGGACCCCAAGCACCGGGTGATCGCGCCGTGCGTCGAGGTCGAGACCCGACGCGCGCGCGACGACCCCGACGACGCCGAGCTCGCGCACCGCGTCGAGGGCGAGTACCCCGGTGCCGGTGAAGCGGTCGACGACGATCGACTGTCCGAGAGTCATCTCGACCAGTTCGGACACACGCTCCTCGATCTCGTCGAGCTCATCGCGGCGCGGGACGTCGAGCAGGTTGGCACCACCAACGCTGACGACCCCGCGCAGCAGACGGTGACCGCTCACGCGTTCGTTCAGGCGCAACAGCCGCTCGCGCAGGGTGAGCGCCTTGGCCTGGGCGAGTCCGAAGCCGACGTCGTTCGCGAGTGCGCCGAGGTCGCCCACGTGGTTGTAGAGCCGCTCGAGCTCCAGGGCTAAGGCGCGACGAGCTTCCACGTCTGGGGCGAGCGTGATGCGAAGTGCGTCCTCGACGCCCCTGGTGAAGGCGAGGCCGTGGGCGACCGCGCTGTCACCCGAGATGCGCTCGGCGATGTGGGCGACCTCCTCAACGGTCTTACCCTCGACGAGTCGCTCAATCCCCTTGTGGGTGAACCAGAGGCGGGCCTTCATCTTGAGGATCGTCTCGCCGACGACCGAGAACCGGAAGTGCCCCGGCTCGATCAGCCCCGCGTGGACCGGGCCGACCGGGATCTCGTAGACGCCGGGCCCCTCGACGGCGATGAAGGGGTAGCCGCCCTCGTCGGGGTGGAGCACCGGGGCCGGACCGGCACCCTTGGCCATCGGGTGGTAGTCCTCGGGCCAGTGGGCGTGGCGCACGAGTGGTCGACGCTGGGGGTTGCCGACGGGGTCGATGCCGTAGAGGTCGTAGAGCTCGCGCTCGAAGCGACTCGCCGGGAATGAGAGCGCGGCAAGTGAGACCCCGCGACGTGACTGTCCGTCGAGGGCAACCTGTAGTTCGACGGGATCGCGACCTGGGGCGAGGAAGCAGTAGAGGGCACGCAGCCCTCGCTCGTCGTCCAGTCCCGCGACGAGCGCGAGGCGGTAGCCAGCGTCAAAGAGTTGCTTCGCGTGGTCGACGAGTTCGTCGGTGCGAAGGACGCGGGTCTCGCCGTTCACGCGACCACTCCCGCGGCGAGGCTGAGCAGGTGGGCGAGTGGCCAGGCGACGAGGCCGAACCAGACCGCAGCACCGAGCGCGACGCCGAGCGGCGCGACGAACGACGCCGGACTCGCGGTCGTCTTCTCGCTCGGTCCGAGCAGCATGGTGCGCGCGTGGGCGAGTATCGCGGCAAGGATGACGGCGAGCACGACGAGCACGATCCCCGCGACCCACCACAGGCCGGCCCCGGCCTCGGCGCGCAACATGGTGAGTTCACTCACGAAGATCGAGAAGGGCGGCAGGCCGAGCAGGCCCGCGAGTCCGAGGGCGAGCAGGGTCCCGACCGCCGGTCGCCGGCTGAGGAGGCCTCGTAGGGCGTCGATGCGGGTCGTGCCGTCGAGGCGCAGGACCTCGCCGGCGTCAAGGAAGAGCACACCCTTTACGAGACCGTGACCGAGGATGTGGAGCAGCACCCCCGAGAGCGCGAGGGGACCCCCGACGCCGGCGGCGACGGTCATGACGCCCATGTGCTCCATGGTGGAATAGGCGAGCAGTCGCTTGAGGTCGCGTTGGGCGAGCAGCATCGAGGCCGCGACGAGCAGCGTGGCGATGCCGATCGTGAGCAGCAGCACCCGCGGGAAGGTCGGACCGAGTGCCCCGACGGCGATCACCCGTAGGCGCAGGATGGCCGAGAGCGCGACGCTGAGCAGCACCCCGGACATCAAGGCCGAGACTGGGGCGGGTGCCTGGCCGTGGGCGTCGGGCAGCCAGCTGAAGAGCGGCACCAGTCCGGCCTTGGTGCCATAGCCCAGCACCAGCAGGGTGAAGGCGAGGCGAACGACGGGGGCGTTGAGTAGCGCGGCGTGGGTGGCGAGGGACGTGAAGTCGAGCGGGTTCGCCACACCGGCGTGCACGCCGGCGAGGTAGAGCACGGCGGTGCCGAGGAAGGCGACCGCGATCCCGACCGAGCAGATGATGATGTACTTCCAGGACGCCTCGAGGGCCGCTGGGGTGCGGTGGTGCCCGACGAGGAAGGTCGTAACGACCGTTGTTGCCTCGATGGCGACCCAGAGCACACCGAGGTTGTTCGCTACGACCGCGAGCAGCATCGCCGCGATGAAGCCCTGGACGAGGGTCGAGTAGAGGGCGGCGTGGCGAAGCGTGGAGTGACCGTGTTCGACTTCGTCGGTGAGGTAGCTGACGCTGCGCACCGTGGCGAGCAGCGAGACCGCCCCGATGACGATCACCATGAAGGCCGAGAGCGCGTCCACGCGCAGCACGCCCGTACCGACCGGACCCGAGGACTCGACCCGCACGGCGAAACCCACGCCGAGAGCGAGCACGACGGCCGAGGACATGGCGCCGAGCCAGGCGACGGCGGGCTGCCAGGGCGCCGCGACGGCGACGAGGCCGGCAACGATGGGAGCGAGGAAGAGCCAGTAGACCATCAGTCGTGCAGACTCCGTAGTTGATCGAGGTCCGAGAACCCAGCCGCGGTGAGGCGCGCGAGCAGGACGCGCAGCACGACGACCCCGAAGAGGACGTCGAGTGACGAGCCGAGCTCGACGATGACCGGCACGCCGCTCGTGACGAGGAAGGCGACGAGCGCGATCCCGTTGTCCACGAGCAGCAGCCCGACCACCTGGCTCAGCGCGCGACGTCGCGCGACCATGACGAAGAAGCCGATGAGAACCGTCGCGAGGCCGAGCGGCACGAGCCGACCGGTGGGTCCGCCGACGAGCGCGACGATCGGGCGGGCGGCGACGAAGGCGGCGAGGGTGAGCAGGCCCGCGACCACGAGTGAGGCGGGCACGTTCACGAGGGGATCGGACTCACGCGCACCGGGGGTCGCCGCGACGACGCGGGCGAGCAGGCCCGGGATGACGACGGCCTTGACGGCGAGCACCAGGAGCGCCACGGCGAGCAGACCCCGGTCGTGCTCGTGCGCACCGAGCAGGGCCGCCGTTGCGGCGAGCGCGACGCCCTGGACGGCGAGGGCGACGACGATTGAGCGCAGTCGGTGGCGCCAGAGCACCACGACGGCCCCGACCGTGACGACGACGGCGGCACTCGCGAGTGCGTTAGCGAAGGTGGTCATCGCATCACCGCCCCGGTGACGACCCCGAGCAGGGCGAGGATGAAGCCGCCCGCGAGCAGCTCGGGCAGACGGAAGAGTCGTAGTTTGGCCGTCGTCACCTCGAAGAAGGCGACAATCACGCCCACGATGGCGACCTTCAGCGCCACCGCGACGACGCCAACCACGACGGCCACCGCACTGGCGTTGGCGGCGATGCCGATGGGGGCGACGAGGTTCACGAAGAGCCCGAGCCAGATCGCGAGGCGCATCGACTCCCCGAGAGTCACAAGCGCGAGGTCTGGACCGCTGTATTCGAGGATGAGGGCCTCGTAGATCATCGTCAGCTCGAGGTGCGTGGAGGGGTTGTCGACCGGCAGACGGCCACTCTCGGCGAGGATGACGACGATGAACGAGCCGAGCGCGAGCAGGTGGCTCGGTCCGACGAGCACCGAGGCGTGACGGGTCCCGTCGGCCACGATCGCCACCAGGTTCGTCGAGTGCAGGGGCAGTGAGAGCGCGAGCACCGCGACGAGCAGGGCCGGCTCGACGAGCGCACCGATCGTGAGCGCCCGACTCGCTCCCATGCCGCCAAAGGCCGTGCCGGTGTCAAGGGCGGCGAGCGCGAGGGCGACCGAGCCGACGAGTAGCACGAAGATCACCGCGATGAAGTCCGTCGAGGTGCGCATCGGTGGCGTGAGCGAGATGAGCGGCGCCAGCACGGCGACGGTCGCCGCGGTCGCGACGAGGACCAGAGGGGCCGCTGAGAAGATCCAACTCGACTCGGTGGGCCGGGTGCGCTGCTTGTGCGCGAGTTTCGCGATGTCGCGCCACGGTTGGCTGATCGGCGGGCCGTCTCGACCCTCTAGGCGGCTGCGCACGCGGCGCATCAGACCGAGCAGGAGCGGTCCTGCGAGGATGACGAGCACGAGCTGGACTGCTCCAACGCCGAACGTGGCGAGGTTCACGACACCACCACCAGCGCGATGACCAAGACGACGAAGCCGTAGGCGAGGTAGCGGTGCACCGAGCCGTTCGCGATGCCCCGCGCGCGTTGTCCCCACCAGCGCGCGAGCACGAGTACCGGCCTATAGAGGCGTCGTTCGACCACGTCGTCGTTCGCGCTCGCGTAGGCGACGCGCTCGACGTAGTAGCGGCTCTCCACCGCGTGGCTGACGTCGAGGTCGTGCTGGGGGGCGAGCACGTCGTCAAAGACCCGCTGGAGCGGTTCGGCGAAGGACGTCGCCGTGTACTGCATGCGCGCACTGGTGACGATACGTCCCGACCCCCAGGGTTCGAAGGAACGCAGCTTCGCGGCCGCGCGTGGGCCACGGCTCTGGCGAAGCGCCGCGACGAGCAGCGTGGCCGCGACCGCGCCGATGGCGAGGGCGAGCGGGTCGACCGCCCCGCGCAGCGCCCCCAGGTGAAAGCCCGCGAGCGTCGCGGTGAGACCCGAGTGATTGGGCGCCACGGTCGCGCTCGCGCGGGTGATCGCGGTGATGGCGAGGCCGGGCGCGACGCCAAAGACGACACACGCGGCGGCGGTGATCCCAGGTCCGATGCGCATCGAGACTGGCACCTCGAGTGCGTGCGCCGCCTGCTCGCTGCGAGCCCGGCCGAAGAAGCCGGTCCCGACGGCCTTCACGAAGGCGACGATAGTGAGCCCACCCGTGAGTGCCAGTGCCGCGACGAAGACCGCGGTCGCGACCGTCGTCACGGGATCGGCGCCCGAGAGTCCGTGCACGAGGCTCTGGAGAACGAGCCACTCGGCCGAGAAGCCGTTGAGTGGCGGCAACGCCGCGACCGAGAGCGCGCCGATCACGACGGCGACGCTCGTCACCGGCATCGTGCGCGCGAGACCGCCCAGCTGGTCGAGGTCGCGCTCGTGGGTCGCGTACTGCACCGAGCCCGCGCCGAGGAAGAGCGTCGACTTATAGAGCGCGTGGGCCGTGACGAGAAAGAGCGTGGCGACGAGCGCGAGGCTGGAGGCCGCGGGGTGCTTCGCGAAGAAGAGCCCCGAGGCCGACAGGCCGATGACGACGAGACCCATGTTGTCGCTCGTCGAGTAGGCGAGGAGACGCTTCAGATCAGTGCTGGTCGCGGCGTAGAGCGAGCCGTAGAGAGCAGAGATCACCCCGAAGAAGCCCGCGACGAGCCACCACCAGGTCGGACCCACCCCGAGCAGGGTGCGGGTGAGCACGATCCCGTAGATCCCGAGGTTGACCATCGCGCCTGAGAGCAGGGCCGAGGCCGGCGCGGGGGCCTCGGCGTGGGCGCGCGGGAGCCAGACGTGGGCGGGCACGAGACCGGCCTTTGCGGCAAAGCCGACGAAGAGGGCGAGGAAGATCGCGGCGCGCGTCGCTGCGGGCAGGTGGCGAGCGCTCGCCGCGATGGCCGAAAAGCTCGGGTCCTTCGCGTGCGCACCGAGCACCACGAGCCCGAGGGTGATCAGTGCTGCCCCACCCTGGGTCATCGCGCCGTACCACCACGCGGCCTGGCGGGCCTCGTCGCGCTTGGCGTGGTCGTGGGCGACGAGCACCAGCGAGGTCAGTGCCATGACCTCCCAGAGCACGAGGAACGTCACGATGTCCCCGGCCGCGGGCACGAGGAGGAGGCTCGTCACGAAGAGCGCGAAAGCGCAGGAAGCCCCGACCGAGCTCATGGCGTGGCGCCGGTAGCCGACCCAGTGGATGGTTGCGGCGAGTGCGACGAGCGCGGTCGTGAGGGTGAAGAGCGCCCCGAGTGGGGTGAGGTCGATCCGCACTCCTGTGAAGGGCAACAGACTCGTCGTGTGGCCAACGAGCGCCTGGTTGGTCGCGAGCACGTGGATCGCGAGGACGCCGCCGATAACTTCGACCGCGACGAGGACGAGTGCGACGACCTGGACCCGAATCGTGCGCGGCGCGAGGGCGGCGAGGGCGGCGAGCACCCCGAGGATGGCGAGGACGGCGAGCGCGGTCACCGGTTGGTGAAACGCCGAAACGCGGCGAGGATGTCGTCGGGATGTGGCGGACAGCCGGGGATCTCGAGGTCGACCGGCACGACGTCACTGACGGCGCCCGCGACGGCGTACCCGCCGGCAAAAACGCCGCAGTTGCGTGCGCAGTCACCCAGTGCGATCACGAGGCGTGGCTCGGGCATCGCGAGGTAGGTCCGCTCGAGGGGTGAGGCCATGTTGTGGGTCACCGGACCGGTGACGAGCAGGGCGTCGGCGTGGCGCGGGGAGGCGACGAGTCGCGCCCCGATCCGTTCGGCGTCGTAGACCGGTCCGAAGACCGAGGCGATCTCCATCTCACAGCCGTTGCAACTCCCGGCGTCCACGTGGCGAAGTTGCAGCGAGTGGCGAAGGGTCACTGCGGCCGCGACCGGGGCCGGTACGGGCGCGAGTCGTTCGCTCACCCGCCGTCGCTTCGTCCAGCCACCAAGTAGAGAGAGAATCATCAAGTATCCCGTTACGCTGCGCAGGCCTCAAGCCGTCGCGATAGAGCGATGGTAGCACTGAGTTTTTGGGGTCTCGCGTGACGCACTGGCGCGGTGCGTGACGCTGAACGCACGACGTGAACAATTCAGTGACAATTCATTGACAAGCCGGCGGAATCGGCGACTTCGGCTGTCATGCTGATGACGGCCCCGCGTTCGCGGAGTGTCCCAGTCGCACTGGGGTGGTCCTTCTCTAGCATGCCCTTGCGTTGTAGGGCCACGTCCCGCGGTCGTTCCACCCTTGGCGACGACGTCGTCACCCACTTCCCGTTGGTTGTCTCGATGCCAGGAGGACGTCGGTCGTGAGAATTGGGCGAGTGTTGAGCGTACATAGAGAGGCGTGTGAGGTTCGTTCTCGACACTGGAAAGCGTGAAGCATGACACGCAAGGGCAGCGTTTCCAAGGTTCCTCCACCGCGCGGATCGGTGCGCGCCACGCGGCGCTCGCGGCCGTGCTCGTCGTTTTGAGCATCGGCACCTACGCGGTCTCACTCGCGTCGGGTGCGACGGGTTCGCGCGCCACGCTGAGTGCGAGCCCAGCGACGATGCCCCCGACCGGCCCAACGCTCACCAGCCGGTCCGGCTCTGTTCGCGCGACGCGACCGAAGGCGCCGCAGACGCCGCGACGCGTACACGTCGACTCGATACCTCGAGGCGCCTCGACACCGATCGCGGCCGCCCGCCGGAGCCGCGCCGTCGCCCCGGCCAGCATCGCGCGCACGTCGGTGCGCACGCGTACGGTTCGAACCCCGGTCGCCACTACGAAGGCTTCGGTCCGCTCGCTGACGTCGTCGTCGTCGCGGCCAAGCGCCCCCCAGCCCGTTGCCGCTACCACCGCAGTCACCACCGCCACGTCGAGCACGCCGACGACGTCCACCGCGGCCAGCGCACTCGCGGCGAATCTCAACCCGTCGGCCAACATCGCGCCGAACCCGAACTTCCTCCAGTCTGGTCAGTGCGTCCAGACCGGCGCCACCTGGAGCTGTGACAACCCCTGTGTGACCTCGTCACTTACTTGGCCGACGGTCACGAACGACCCGGCCTGCACGACCTACATCCTGAGCGCGATCAACGCCGCTCGCCACGTCGAGGGCCTGGCGCCGATGGTGTTGCCGAGCAACTGGTACAGCCTCACCACGCCCGAGCAGCTCTTCGTCGTGGCGAACCTCGAGCGCACGGCCCGTGGGCTGCCCCCATACCTCGGGATCAACGCCGCGCTCAGCGCCGAGGCCCAGCGGGCCGCTGCCGCCTACGGCGACCCCAGCCTCGCCAAGGGCTTCGCGGCCGCCGTAGACCGCCAGGGGTACCCGGCAATGGGCGGGGCTTGGTCAGCTGGGTTCTCCGTGCTCGCGGCCGACTACATCTGGATGTATGACGACGGCTGGGCGGGCAGCGTGAACGCGACGTCGAACATCGCGTGCACCTCGGCCAACGCTGCGGGCTGCTGGGCGCACCGTGACGAGTTGCTCGGCTACGACCCCGGCTACAACCCCGGCGTCGGCCTGGACTGCGCCAACGCCGAGATGGGCGTCGGCTTCGCTGTCGCCAACGGGTCGGGCTCGTTCGTGGACCTCATCGAGCAGCCCAAGGGCAATCCGCCGGCCATGACCTTCACCTGGGCGGCCGACGTGGTGCCCTACCTGTAAGTTCGCTTCGCTGGTATCCGCGCTCGCGCGCGCCGACTTCGTAGAATCGGCGCCGTGCGCGTGAACTTCGAATCCAACGACCGGGGGCCCACGCACCTCGCGCGCGGCGCGAGCGGCGTCGGCTTGCGCGCGCGGTGACGCCGTGACCACGATCCTGCTCGTCGAGGATGACGCCGCCATGGTTACCTTGCTCGAGCGCTACCTCACCGGCGAGGGTTACCGCGTCATCGCGGCCACCTCGGGCGCCGAGGCTCTCGCCGTCGTGACGACTCACGACCCCGACTTGGTGGTGCTCGACATCGTGCTCGGCGAGGAGGACGGTCGCGAGGTGTTTCGCGAGCTGCGCCTGTTGAGCGACGTGCCGACCATGTTCGTGACCGGTCGCGGGCTCGAGTCCGAACGAATCGCGGGACTGA
>JAJYPU010000030.1 GCA_021795095.1 Actinomycetes bacterium
GGCAATGTCCCCTCTCGGAACCACCGATAGGCGATCTGGGGATGCACCCCTTGTCGGTCTGCCCACTCACTCAAGTTCATTGCTTCGAAGTCTTGCGTAGCGGTGTCACATCTGGTGGCAACCCCAAGCAAGTGGTCTGTGGGTTCCCCTACCGGTTGCCGATCGCCGTCGCCTGCGGGATCGACCAACGGGGCCAGGTCATCACGTCGCCCCGTAGCACCGGGTTCAGCGGCATCTCGCCGGCGGCCCTGCAGGTCGACGCCCTCAAGATCGCGCGACAGGACTACCTCGACTATTCACGCACGTTCCTCTACCCGTCGAACTCGCTGATGGTCAAGACGGGGCTGTGGATCGAACTCGAAGCGATCATCGGGTTCATCGTGGGACTCGGCCTGGCGTCAATGATGGGACAGCGAACGGTCCCGGTCGTGTTGATGATCGTGCCGAGATCGTCTTCACCCCACTGCTATCACACACGGTGATCGCACACCTCATCGACGTTCAGCGAGGTGTCGTCGGTCTCGCCATGGCGCACCTCGAGCCCGGGGGGATGCCCCGCGCATTCGGTAGTGGTGGCGGCGGCGCGTCGATCGTGCAGGAGAGCACCACCGTCGCGGTGCCGGTGGTGCTCGGGTGGCTGGTCGTGTGGTGGGCATCGGGGCGTGGCGCATGGCCACACGCGATGCGTGATGGCAGTGCCGCTCTCGCGCGTCGCCTCCAACGCTGGCTCGCCGACCCCGTGGGGACCGACTGGTCATCGTGGCGTACGCGCCTTCAGTGAATCAGTGAATCAGTGAATCAGTGAATCAGTGAATCAGTG
Organism: Actinomycetes bacterium; assembly: GCA_021795095.1. The sequence continues at coordinate 821 of JAJYPU010000030.1, forward strand.
AAACGGCGGCGGTAGGACGGCGATGATGGCGTCCGCGATAGCCTCGTAGCCCGCGGCGTTCGGGTGGATGTTGGGACCGTACGGGGCGGCCGCGCACATCCACGTGAGGTGACAGACGGTCGCCACGTTCGTCGGAACGCGCTTGCCCGACCGGTGGGTGGTCGAGGTCTGGTGCAGGTGGAAGGCGCCCGCCACGTTGGCCATGGGCATGCCTTGGGACTGATAGATCGTCGCGAGCGTTTGGTCGAGCTGGCTGATGGCCTGGAGACTCGCGCGGGCGTGGATCCGACCAGTGGTGCCGTTGGCCTCCTGAGCGAGGTACGGGTCGGCGAAACTGAGCCCCACGAACGTTACGTTCGGGCCCGCCGCGGCCTTGAGGACCGTGAGGATGCTGGTGAGCTGGGGCGCCATCTGGGCGATGCTCTGCTGCACGCAGGTGGGGTCGACCACATGGGTTCGCAGACAGGGCACGACGGAGTTGAAGCCGAGGTCGACTGTGACCAGTCCGGTCTGATCGTGATGCGCATTCAAGAACGTGATCGCATCGGCCAACTGGGAGTCGCCTGAGTGGTAGCAACCGTCCTTGCCGTTGACCATTGTCGCCACCGACTCGCCTGGGCACCCCAGCTCGGTGAGCGTGAGCGATACCCCGTGGCTCGCCTCGTAGGCGAGCAGATCGTTAGCGAAGCCGTGATGGGTCCGGTAACCGGTGGGGTGGCGCGGCGTGGGCTGGACACCGACGGACACCGACGCGCCGATGTCGAGGTAGAAACCGTTCGTGATCGTGGCCGCCCCGGCGGCGCCGACGCCGCTGACGACTCCCGCTCCGGCGAGCATGGTCAGCGCGGCCGTAAGCACGGCGACACCACGCGTGAACACTCGTTGGAAACGCACCACTCGGACTCCTTGACGTTCGTAGCGCGACGGAGACCCGTGTTGAGCCTCCGTCGCGGATCCATTCATTGACCCCTCTACGGTACGGCAAAAATCGAGCGAGATGGACGTGTGTCACGAAGAAATGCATAAGAATTAAGGGTTCTGACGCCCGCGCTAGGGCTCGACGACGTCCATCGGTCCGTCGGCGATGTCGCCGCGTTCGACCACGGCCGGGAGCTGACGGCGCGGCCACAGGCTGGCCCAGGTCGCCCGGCTGCGGCCGGTGACACCCTTGGCGACCCAAGTTCTCGCCATGAGCGCGGTGAACACGAAGCCGACGCTGTAGACGATCACGAGGGCGAGCGGAGCGGCGACCTGCCAGGGGATGTGGACTCCGCTCGCGGCGCGAAGTCGAACGAGCGCGGGGATCCACACCATCTGCGAGAGGTAGACGCCATAAGAGTTGTCTGAACCTGACTGGACCATGGCACGGATCCGGGCCCGGCGTGCCGGGGCGGTCAGGTAGACCCCGAGCAGGTAGACGCAGAGGATGGCGCCGATGTTGTAGGGGATGATCAGGGGCGAGAAGACGTAGACACCGGTACGCAGGTAGGCCGGCAGGACGTGGGTGGCACCGACGTAGGTCAGGACCTCCGCGAGTGCCATGGCGGCCAGGGTCCCCCCGAGGATCAGCGCGACGTGCTGGACGATCCACTGGTGGATCTCGTCGAGGTGGAGCGCCACGATGACGCCACCGACGATGTAGATGACGTAGGAAAGGATGAGGCGGGTCTGCAGGAGTCCCGACACCGAGAGCACGGAGTGGTGCGAGCTCACCCACGCGCCGTAGGCCACTTGCCAGAGCAGGGCGCCCACCATCATCCGCCAGTGCCACGTCGGGTGGCGTCGGATGAACCGGAGCATGAGCGGGAAGAGGACGTAGAACTCACCGATGACGAGCAGGTAATAGAGGTGGTAGTAGCCGGTCGCGGTGAGGTGAGTCAGGATGCGTAGGCCGCTCCAGCTGAACACGCGCGCGGTGTCAAAGGCGTAGTAGGGGAACGTCGAGCGGGTGTTGAGCGACGTGTAGAGGAAGTAGAGCACCGTCCAGGTTAGATACGGCACGCCGACCGACATGAAGCGCCGCTTCGCGTAGGGCAGGATTGCGACCGTGGTCGTGCTGCGGTAGCTGTAGGTGAGCATGCACGCCGAGACGAAGAGGAACGCGTCGCGGGAGAATCGGGTCAACATGATCAGGCCGACGACTGTGGTGCTCGTCGCCAGCGGTGCGAAGAAGATGAGGGCGTGCGTGGAGATGACGGCCGCCTGCTTGACCGGCCGCATTGCGTCGATGTGGTCCAGACGGCGACGGGTGCCCGAGGGGGGCGCCGCTGGCTCGGGGGCACTCATCGGCGAACCGCTGATGACGAACGCATCATCACCTGATGTCCATCGTGGAGATCACGTCGAGCGGTTCGCTCGTCAAGCGATGCTTTTGGATCTTGCCGGTCGCGTGGGCGGGTAGCTGGGCGACCACTGTGAAGGAGACGGGCCAGTGCGTCTTTGGGAACCCCTCGGTGACGATGCGGCGAAGTTGGGCCAGCACCGAGTCGCGGTCGCAGCTCTCGGCCAGTTCCACGTACGCCGTGGGTACCTCGCCGAAGACGTCATCGGGTAGGGCGATGACCGCCACACCGCGCACATGCTCGATTCCGAGGAGTGCGTCTTCGAGCTCGCGCGGGAAGATCTTCTCGCCGCCCCGATTGATCACGTCGTCGTTTCGTCCGACGAGGTAGAGGTAGCCGTCCTCGTCGAGGTAGCCGAGGTCGCCGGTGCGCAACCACCCGTCGGCGCTGAAACGGTCCTCGTAGCCGACGCTCTCGTAGCGCGTGATCACTGACGGTCCGCGTATCTCAACGTGGCCGACGATGGTAGACGGCACCGTTGGATCGGACTCGTCCTCGGCGAAGGGCACGATGCGCAACTCCACACCGACCGGGACGCCAGCCGAGCCGGGTTTGTGTTCCCCGTCAAGGGGATTGGCGCTGATCTGACTCGCGGCCTCGGTCATGCCGTAGGACTCGATCACCGGGATGGCGACGGTGGACTGGAACTGCGCGAAGACGGCCGGAGAGAGCGGCGCGGACGCCGAGCGGACGAATCGGATGCGCTCGGCGATGACCTCGGTCTCTCTCAGGTTGGACAGCCGGGCGATGATCGCCGGCACCGCGTTGATCCACGTGACCTCGTACTGGTCGGCCAGCGCCCAGAAGTCGGTGCGATGGAACCGCTCGTCCAAGACCAGGGACGAGCCGGCGACGAGGGACGCCAACAGGCCGACGACTTCGGCGTTGATGTGCCAGAGCGGGAGGGGATTGAGACCGCGGTCGGCCGGGGTGAGCTGATTGTGTGTCGCGATGAGTGTGGCGGTATGGAGCAGTTGCGCGGCGGGCAACGCCATGACCTTGGGCGTGCCCGTCGTGCCCGAGGAGGCGAGGATCACCCCACCAGTGTCGAGCGGCGCGGCGCCGGTCGCCGACACAGACGTCGGCATCGTGCGAACGTCATGCCAGTTCGGGGTGACCGTGCCGGGGCGGTCAAGATCGCTGAAGACTGCGCGCACCCCGAGACGTCGGAGTCGGGCGTTGAGGGTATCGACGTTGATCGGGTTCATGGTGGGGTCCAATGGGGCGACCCAGAGGCCGCAAGCGATGATGTCGAGGAACGCCTGCGCGAACTCGAGGGGGTCGCGGATGAGGAGTCCTACCCGGTCGCCGCTGCGCAAGGCGAGTTCACTCAGTCGCGAGGACCACCACGCCCTCGCCCGCTCGAGGTCGCCAAAGGACACGACGTCGCTGGAGCGCAGACGCAGGAGGTACGGTGCGTCCCCGTACTGTTCGGACCGTCGCGCGATCAGAGCGCTCAGGGACTGCGAGTGCGGTTCGCTCACGAGACTCCTCGGGCACTCACCCGTCGTTTTGGGACGCGACGGAACGGGCGGGTGCCGTGCTGCGTTGCGGGGTTCGCTCGGTGGTGGCGCATTCAGTGGGTCTGGGTCCAGACTGCCTTAGTTTCGAGGAACTCATCGATGTGCTCGACGCCGCCCTCGCGGCCGTAGCCGCTCATCCGGTAGCCCCCGAAGGGAACGGCGGGGTCCATCTGGCCGTAGCAGTTGACCCAGACAGTTCCGGTGCGCAGGACCCTCACGGTCCGAGTGGCCTTGGTGAGGTCGTTGGTCCACACGCCGCCGCCCAGACCGAAGGGACTGGCGTTGGCGAGCTTGACGACGGACTCATAGTCGTCGAAGGCCATGACCGAGACGACCGGTCCGAAGATCTCCTCTTTGGCGACGCGCATGTCGTTGTCCACGTCAGTGAAGATCGTCGGCGCGACGAAATAACCCTTGGCGTAGTCACCATCGGTGAGTCTTGAACCCCCGGTGTAGACGGCGGCCCCCTCGGCGCGTCCGACATCGAAGTAGCCGGTCACACGTTCGAGCTGGGTCTGTGAGACGAGTGGCCCGAGCTGGGTGGCGTCGTCGAGCCCGTTGCCCACGGTGAGTGAGTCCGTGTAGGACGACATGGCCCGCACGAAGTCGTCGTAGATGCCCCGTTCAACGAAGAGCCGTGTGCCTGCGCTGCACACCTGTCCCGAGTTGGTGAAGGCAGCCATCGCCGAACCGGGGACCGCGAGGTCGAGGTCGGCGTCGTTGAAGACGATGTTGGGTGACTTGCCGCCGAGCTCCAGTGTCACGCGCTTTAAGGTGGTGGCGGCAGCACGCACGATAGCCTGGCCCGTCGCGGTCGACCCGGTGAAGGCGATCTTGTCGACGCCGGAGTGGACGCTCAGCGCGGCGCCGGCTGTCTCGCCGTATCCCGTCACGACGTTGACCACGCCGTTGGGCAGGCCGGCCTCGAGGAGCATCTCGCCCAGCCAGAGCGCGCTGAGGGATGATTCCTCGGCGGGCTTGAGCACGACGGTGCAGCCCGCGGCGAGGGCGGCGCCGACCTTCCAGATGAAGGCGATGTGGGGGTTGTTCCAAGGGATGATGGCACCGACCACGCCAACGGGTTCGCGCAACGTCTGGGTATGGAAGTTGCCCGGGATCGAATTGGCGATGGTCTCGCCACGCAGCGCCGTAGTGAGACCAGCGTAGAAGCGGGCCATTCCGACCGCCCGGCGCAGGTTGCCACGCATGCGCTGGATCGGAGCGCCCATGTCAAGAGTGTCCAAGACCGCCAGGTCCTCGTGTCGCGACTCGACCAGGTCGGCGAAGCGCAGCATGATCCGTTGGCGGTCGAAGGGCTTCATCGTCGACCACGGGCCGTCGTCAAAGGCGCGACGCGCGGCCGCGACCGCCCGGTCGACGTCGGACGCGTCACCGGCGGGAAGGCGCGCGAGCAGCTGTCCCGTCGCCGGATTGAGCGTGTCAAACGTCTCGCCCGAGATGGCTGGGACGAATGCGCCATCGATCAGCATCGATGCAAGGCCACCAGTGACGAATCGCTCAATCGCCGAGGGGACGGAGACTTCCTGTGGCATCAGTGGCCCCTTCGCTCAGTGTCGGTGGAGACCGTTACGGCCCCAGTCCTCGTAACCGGCGGCGTCGTCACGGTGCTCCTCATAAAAGTTAGCCCCGCCACGGCGCTGGCAACGCCGCCTCGATGGCCGCGGCGATGACGCGGTATCCCGCGTTGTTGGGGTGGTCGTCGGGCCCGAAGGGATAGCCCGCGCAGTTCCAGGTCAGCTGGCAGGTCCTCGCCACATTCAACGGCACGACGCCGACGCCCTTCAACGCCACGGGATTGCGATTGTCCAGCTGGTAGGCGCCCGCCACGTTGGCCACCGGGATGTTCGACGCGTGATACAGGCGCACGAGGTCACTGTCGAGTGTCGACATCACCTGGAGGGTTCGAGTGGCGACCGCCACGTGGATGCCCCCTCGTAGGTACTTCGAGAGGAACGGATCGCTGTAGTCGAGGCCGATGAAGTGGACGTTGGGTCCCGCGGCCGATTTGAGCGCGGCGAGCACCGGCGTGAGGTCGCGGGTCACGTTCGCCAAACCCGTGGCGACACACGCCTCGTCGACGACGGCGGTGTTGAGGCAGGGACGCACGTCGTTAAAGCCCAGGTCGATGGTCACGAGGCCGACGGCGTCGTGATTGGCCTGGAGGAACTGTTCGGCGGTGAGCAGTTGGCGCTGGGGCAGCGTGTAGCAGTGGTCGCCACTGAGGAGCATCGACTCGACGGTCTCACCGGGGCAGCCGATCTGTCGCAACTGCAGGTCGACGCCCTTAGTCGATAGGTAGTTGACGACGTCGTTGGCGTAGCCGGTGTCCGTGCGGTGGCCGTTGTGCTTGGGAATGCCAGTCGGCTGGAATCCCAACGACGACGACGCGCCGACGTCGAGGTAGAAGCCCGAGGTCACCGTGGCGCTCGATCCGGCGAAGGGGTGCAGGAGCAGGTAGGTGCCGATCACGGCGGCGACGATGACGACAATCGCGAGCCGTCGGACAAGCTGCAAGAACACGTGAGAAACCCCGAAGTGAATAGACGGTGTCTCTAGTCTGCCACAGACCATTGCGGCGCGAGTGTCAGCGGGACGAAACGCGACCGAGTTCGTGCATCGTCGAACGATGTGAAGCTCGAGGTCAGCGCCGTGTTTCGGTTCGTCGCACCGCCGTGGCGTCGTGCATCGGTGGGGCGGGGACCAGCGACGGGTCAACTCGAGCGTGTGACGTCTCGCTCAACGTTGCGTGACGCCCGAGTGAGTACGATGGCCGAGATCACGGGGAGGTGGGGTACGCGACGCGAAGGGGCCACGCGCACGAGGAGCGTAGTGAACGGACCGTCGTCGTCAACGTCCGTCGCCGGGCGACCCTGGTCGTGGCGGCAGATCCCGATTCGCTACCTCGGGGTCCTCGTGGGCTCACTTATCGCGTGGCAAGTGGTGGCGGTCAGTCACGTCTTTCCGAGTTTCGCGTTTCCGTCGCCGGCGAGCACTTGGGACTCGTTCCTCCAGACGTTGCACCACGGGTATCAGGGCTCGACGTTGCTCTCCGATCTGATGGTGAGCCTGGAACGGGTGTCGATTGCCTACGTGGGGGCCGTTGCGATTGGCGTGGTGCTCGGCTTCGCGATGACCCAGAGCCGCGCCGTATTCACCGTGGTCGATCCGTTTTTGCAGTTCCTTCGACCGATCCCGCCGCTCGCGTACATCCCGCTCTTCGTCGTGTGGTTCGGGATCGGCGAGATGCCCAAGGTGCTCTTGATCCTCGTCTCGACCGTTCCGGTGATTGTGATCAACACCATCAACGGCGTGCGCTCGACGCCCAACTACCGGATCGAACTGGCTCGAAACCTCGGCGCCAACCGACGCCAGATTCTCACGAGGGTCGTCTTCCCGTCGGCGCTGCCGGACATCTTCACAGGTATGAAGGTAGCCATCGGCGTGGCGTGGAGCACCCTCGTCGCGGCCGAGCTCATCGCGGCGAGCCGTGGGCTCGGCTGGTTGATCGAACAGGCGGGGACCGAGTTGCAGACGGGCATCGTGGTGACGGGGATCATTTTGATCGGCATTATGGGTTACCTCATGGACCTAGCCATCCGCGTGCTTGAGCGCGTTGTCATCCCCTGGCGAGACTTCGTGTGAGCGCGACGTGGACCGTGAAGCCGATCGAGCGGTGCGCGGACGTGGGATTTCTCATCCGTTGTCAACGCACGGACCACGCGGCGCCTGTAAGAATGCAGCAGGGCCTGTCAGCGCGTCCACCCGGTGCCAAGGGATTCGAGTGGACGAGTTGGCGGCGCGATGGAGATTCGAGGGAGGTCCAATGCGAACGATTCGTCGAGTGACTGGTGTGGTGTCGTCTCTGGCGCTCGCCGCCGGCGTGGCGACGCCACTCGCGAGTGGACTGTTCACGGCAACGCCGAGTGCGGCGTCGGTGAACGCGGGCTCGATCGCGATCGGCTACGAGAACAACGGCGCAGACCCGTCGATCATCTCGGTGGCCAACAAGTACTTCCAGCGAGAGATGGGCCGCGACGTGCGCCTCAAGTTGTTCACGTCGGGACCCGCGGCGCTCACGTCGCTCGCGTCGGGCCAGCTCCCGTTCATGTGCGGGTTGGGCATGCCGCCGGTGATCGCGGCCATTTCTCAGGGCGTCCCGCTCCAGGTGGTGTTCAACCAGGAGCGCTACACCAAGGACGCGGGGCTTGTCGTGAAGACCTCGAGTGGCATTAAGACAGTGGCGGGACTCGCCGGCAAGAGTGTCGGACTCGTGATTGGTTCGCAGTCGTCCTTCGAGCTCGCTACCTACGCTCGCCAGGCGGGGCTCAAGCTGTCGTCGGTGCGCCTGGTGAACCTCACGCCGCCGGAACTGCAGAGTGCGTGGTCGACGGGGCGCATCGAGGCGGCGGTCGTTTGGGACCCGGTCTATGACTTCCTCGTTACCCACGGCGGGCGGGTACTGATGGATGACTCAAAACTTCCCGTGACCGCAACGTCATTCAACATCTGTGTGGCGAACAAGTCCTTCGCGTCCAAACACCCGGCGGTAGCCAAGGCGTTCGTGAAGGCGCTCGGTGACGGCGTCAACTTCCTGACGACGCACCGGTCGGCTGCGATGCGGGTCATGGCTAAGGCCGCGGGGATCTCCGTGGCGACCGCCAAGCTCGAAATCGCCGGGTACCAGATCTACTCAGTGGCCGACCAAGCGACTGCAGCGGTACTGGGCACCTCACCGGCGACCAGCGCGAAGTCGGGTACGGCTCAGTCGCTGCTCAACAACTGGAAGGCGCTGTACAACGCGGGGACGATAACGGTCAAGCCACCCAAGTCGGCGGGCCCGTTCGTGAACCCGAGTTACGCGAAATAGGCGTGTTCGCTTGGTACTGCGCGTAGACCAGGTTTCAAAGACCTTCGACAGCGACGACGCGAGGCGTTCGACGCACCAGGTGTTCGACGAGTTCTCCCTCGACATCGCCGACGGCGAGTTTGTGGCGGTGCTCGGTCCCTCGGGGTGCGGCAAGACGACACTGCTGCGCATGATCGCGGGCTTCGATCGTCCCGACGCCGGACGGGTCCTCTTCGACGGGAGCGAAGTCACGGGCCCCGCGAGCGATCGCGTCGTGGTCTTTCAACAGCCCGGGTTGTTCCCGTGGATGGACGTGCGCCACAACGTGGCCTTCGGACTGCAGCTGCGTCGCCGTCGCATCGATTGGCGGCCCGTGGACGAGATCTTGACGACGGTGGGGCTGAGCGAGTTCGCGGGTCACGCGCCTTATGAACTCTCGGGAGGAATGCAACAGCGGGTGGCGTTGGCCCGCTCACTGGTGATGCGTCCGAAGATGCTCCTGATGGACGAGCCCTTTGCCGCACTCGACGCGCACCTGCGCCACGCAATGCAGATGTTCCTGCGCGAACTGTGGTCGGAGATTCGCACCACGGTGCTCTTCATCACCCACGACGTCGAAGAAGCAATCGTCCTCGCCGAACGCGTCGTCGTGCTCGGCTCGAACCCTGGCCGGATCCTGGGCGAGCTCGACGCGCGTGACGTGCACCCGAGCAGCGCCGACCTGTTGGACAACACCGACTACCGACGACTCCGCCACCGCGCCATTGAGCTCCTCGGTGAGCTGCCCTAGGGACTTTCGCCCTGGTGCCGACGGGGTGGTCGCCCGTCGATGCGACGTTCCATCGGCGGTGCACGGTGCACGGTGCACGCTCGCGAGGACGTGGCCGTCGTGACCGCACACTCGAGGTGGTGGAACTGGCCGTTGAGGTGATGGGTGGCTCGTGGCACCCGTGACGGAACAGGACTGGCCCGCACTGGGTGAGGCCACCCTGGATACGCGCGGGGCGGTGGCGCTGGCCCGACTGCTCGGGGCGCTGGCCGATCCGATTCGGCTGCGCCTGATCTCAATCCTCGCCGAACGTGGACCCACCTGCGCCTGTGACCTCGTCGGTCCACTCGAGCGCAGCCAGCCGACTATCTCGCACCACACGAAGGTCCTCGCCAACGTCGGACTCCTGCGTGGGACAAAAGACGGCCGTTCGATCTGGTGGAGCGCGGACCGCAACCGCTTGGCCATCGTCATTAAGGCCCTCGGGAACCCGTAACGGGCTCGGCGATAGTCGGTCGAAAGGTGCGGCGGTAATCTGAAGACGATAAAGGCGGTGGGCCATGGCTAGTGAGTTTCAGTATGTGCTTGTGGAGCGGGAAGGACCGATAACCACCGTCTGGCTCAACCACCCCGATCGACTCAACGTGTTGTCGCGCCAGATGATGCTGGAGCTCACACAGGCCTTCGGTGACGTCGCCAGTAGCGACGCCGTCGGGGTCATCCTCGCCGCCAAGGGCCGACTCTTCAGTGCCGGCCACGACTTCGCGGAGATGGCGGATGCGCCGCTCGCGGACGTCCGGTCACTCTTTGCCACGTGCACGACGATGATGACGGCTCTCCAGGCCATGCCCCAGCCCGTGGTCGCGCGCGTGCACTCCCTCGCCACGGGTGCCGGCTGTCAACTCGTGGCCTCGGCCGACTTGGCGGTGGCGGCCGAGGAGGCGACGTTCGCGACCCCCGGCGGCAAAGGGGGACTCTTTTGCACGACGCCGCTCGTGGCCGTCGCACGACTGATCGGACGTCGTCGGGCACTGGAGATGGGCATGAGTGGCGACGCGATCGACGCGCGCACAGCCGCGGCGTGGGGACTGGTCAACGAGGTCGTTGCGCTCAGTGACCTCGACCGCGCCACGGACGCGCTCGTGCGCCGTGTGACGCGTGGCAGCGTCGAGTCCAAGGCCATCGGCAAGCGGGCCTTCTACGCACAGATGGACCTCGCCCAGCCCGAGGCGTACGCGCTCGCCACGCAGGTGATGTCAGAGGGAGCGCTCATCGCCGACGCCCAGGAGAGCATCGCCGCCTTCATCGAGAAGCGACCACCGCGGTGGCGCGAGCCGGTCTGAGCGCGAAGCGACCGCGGTTCGCGGCGTGGGCCGTCGACGCCCGGTCAACCGATGCGCTGGAAGAGAGTCGTGACCCACGCCAATCGGTCGAGGACGAGCAGTATCCCGAGCACCCCGAGCACTGCCGCGCTCACGATCGTGACGGCGCTTCCGTGACGCTTCAACCACGTCATCGGACGCTGCAACCGATCAAAGAAGACTGCCACGGCGAGAAACGGGGCTCCCAGTCCGAGCGAGTACACCGATAGCAAGATCGCGGCCGACCCGGAGTGTCCCTGCTGTGCGGAGAGGGCGAGGACCGAGGTGAGGATGGGGCCGACGCATGGTGTCCACCCGAAGGCGAACGCCGCGCCCGCCACGGGAGCCGCGAACGGTCCCAAGCGTGCGAGCTGGGGGTGGGGGCGCCACTCGCGATACATCGACGGTGCGCGCAGCACCACCGTGCCCGCGAGGAAGAGCGCCATGGCCTCGATGAGGACGCCGGCGATTCTGGTCAGGAGCGCCTGTTGATGGATGACGGCGCGGCCGATGGCGCTTGCCGAGAGACCGAGGACGACGAAGACCGCGCCGAAGCCGACGATGAAGAGCAGGGTGTCTCGGGTGAGCCTCCCGACGCGGCGTCGGCGAGTCGCGACCATGGCGGCGCGGTCGGTGTCGGCCGGCAGCGCCACGTCCAGCCCGCCGACGATTGCGAGGTACGCCGGGACGAGCGGGAGCACGCAGGGCGAGGCGAAAGAGGCGACGCCACCGGCGAAGGCGGTCGCGAGGCTGATGCCGGTGACGCCCATGGATTAGAGGGGCGCTGATACGCCGTAGAGCGTCTTCAGCTGGGCCGCGAGCGAGGCCGCGTCGTAGCCCCCGATATGGGTTGTGATCAAGTTACCGTTGGCGTCGTAGAACGCGGTCATCGGCAGTGACGTGCTGCCGCCGAGACTCTGAAAGAGCCCGTCGCCTTGCGCGCCGCCGACGTCGCGCAGCACCGCGGTGGCGTCGCTGAAGAGGTGGTACTGGCTTGCGAACGATTGGCCGTTGCCGGTCTCGAGGGCGTTGACCTCCACGACGTTAATTTTCCCGCGCAACGCCACCGCGTCGTGGGCGAAGACGGGCAACTCCGAGGCGCACACCTGACACCACGACGCGAAGAAGTTCACCACCGTGGGGCGGCCTTTCAGCGAGGTGAGGTCGACCTTGGGTCCTTTGCCCAACGCGGGAAGCGACCAGTTCGTCGCCGTCGTCCGGTAGCCAGCCGAAGAGGAGTGGCCCACGAACGCGAGCGTGATGGTCGCGACGAGCACGAGGGCGACGACGGCGCTGTAGATGATCCGCCGTCGCTGTCTACGTTGGCGTTGCGTGATGCGGCGCTTGCGCGCCGTGACGGGACGGCCCTTGGTGGTACTGGTGGGGGGCGCACCTTTCGGGTGGTGCGTGGGACGACTCTTGGACACGGTGCTGGACCTCGGGGGGTAGTGGCGCGAACGTTCGCGTTGATCCGTTCGATGATGCCACGAGGTCGCACTGGTCACGGTTGTCGCATTGTGCACCTCGTTCGAGTGACTCCACGTCGGGACGCGGCTCAGGGTAACGGGGGTCGAAACGCCAGTCGCGACAACGAAATTCTGCGCGCGCGCCTGTTCACCCCTTTTCCACGTGACAAGGTAGAGCGAAAGACCACTGTTTTCTAGATTGTTGGTGGAGATTCACTCGGACTTGGAAGCCGCCGAGTCGAGAGGTCTAGAGGCGGTGGAGGGTGTTCGCGGTGTCGGGCACCGTTCGAGTCATGGAAACGACGCCCGCGGCAACGACGAGGAATGCGACCGACGCGACGGCGATCGTGGCCGGCGACGACACCAAACGTTCGCGATAGAGCACTACGCCGAGCAGGATTGACGCGAGGGGGTCGACGATGACGATGATGGGTTGGGAGATCTTCAATGGCCCCACGTGCAACGCCGCCTGTTCGGTGACCAGTCCTACACCGCCGCAGACGATCAGTGCGTATAGGGGCCAGGTGGTGAGCAAGAGCGAGACGCCGCCGCTCGCGAGCACGTCGGCGGTCGCCTTGATGAACGTGGCCTCGAGCGCCCAGATCAGCGCCGTCGCAGTGGCGTACGCGCCGGCCCGACGGGACGATGAGCCTACGCGCGCGAGCGCGGTGGCGATCACGACGAGCACGGCCACTACGACGCTCGGCCACAGCCAGTCTCGCGCCGTTGGCGTCCACGCGCTGGCGCGGGGGTCGGTGACCACGAGGAAGACAGCCAATGCGAGCGTGGTCACGACCGCCGACACCCACGCGACTCGTCGAAGCGACTGACGCAGCCACAGTCGCCGTATCACGAGCGCGAGGACGAGCTCGCTCACGAGCAGTGGTTGGACCAGCGACAAGGGGCCGAAGTGCAGCGCGATGGCCTGGAAGACGAGCGACGCGCCCATGCCGAGCCAACCGAGCAGCCAGAGCGGGTGGCGAACTAGGTACCCGAGCAACGCCCAGCCACGTCGCGCCGGGTCGCCACTCACGCTCGCCGCGTGTTGGGTGGCGAGGGCGAACGCATTGGCTAACGCGGTCGCGACAGCGAAGACGACGGCGAGGCTACTGGACATCACCTATCGCCGCGACGGCAAGCACCGCACGGGGCGACGCGACGAATGGTTCACCACATCAATGTACGGCCGATGAGTCGGGAGTGGTGACTTTGGTCCCTGGGTAGGTTGCGATGGCGTGGCTAGCCTCCGGGCAGCAGGGGAGGTTGCGCGTGTCGCACACGGGGCTGTTATCGCGTCAGCGAAGGAACGGCGTCCACTTCGAATCACGCGGCGTGACACTGGCCGTGTTGAGCCTGAGCGTGTTGATCATCAACCTCGACGGGACGATCCTCAACGTGGCGCTGCCCAGCATCGTGCGAGACCTGCACGCCACGTCAACGCAGTTGCAGTGGGTGGTCGATGCCTACATCATCGTGCTCGCCGGGCTGCTGCTGATCGCCGGCTCACTCGGGGACCACTGGGGTCGCAAGCGGGTGTTCCTGATTGGGTTGTTGATCTTCGGTGTCGGTTCGGCGCTGTCGGCGTTCTCGACCTCGACCGGTTCGCTCATCGCAGCACGCGCGTTCATGGGGGTTGGCGGTGCGGCGGTCATGCCCTCGACGCTGTCGATCCTCACGAACGTCTTTCGCGAGCCACACGATCGGGCCCGCGCCATCGGGTTGTGGTCGGGGACCAACGGACTCGGTCTCGCCCTCGGGCCGCTCATCGGCGGGTGGCTCCTCGCGCACTACTGGTGGGGCTCGGTGTTTCTAATCAACGTTCCGATCGCGCTCATCACGGGCGTGACGGCACTCGTGGCGATACCAGACTCGCGCAACGCTGACGCCGCGGCACCCGACATCGTTGGCGCGGTGTTGTCGTTGGTCGGCGTGTCGTCTCTGCTCTGGGGGATCATCGAGGCACCGTCAAGGGGCTGGACCTCACCCTTGATCCTCTCCGCGATCATCGGCTCGGTCGTCGTCGCCGCCGTACTGGTGAGGTGGGAGTTGCGGTCGTCGCACCCACTCGTCGAACTCGCCTTCTTCCGCAAGCGTCGGTTCTCGGTCGCCATGGGTGGTCTCGCGCTCACGCTGTTCGCGCTGTCGGGCACGATGTTCCTGCTCACTCAGTACCTCCAGTTCTCACTCGGCTACAGTCCGTTCCAGACGGGCCTTCGCATCACCCCGATCGCGCTCGTACTGATCGTGGTGGCGTCGGTGTCGACCACGCTCGCTCGCTACGCGGGTTCGAAGGTGGTCGTCGTCGCCGGAATGGTCCTAATCGCACTCGGGCTCCAGCTGTTGTCGACTGTGACCATCCACACGACCTACACCGACGCGTTGCCGGCCTTCTTCCTGCTCGGCATAGGCGCGGGACTCGCCATCGCGCCCTGCACGGACGCGGTCATGGGTTCGGTGCCCAACCACCTCGCGGGTATCGGTTCGGCGACCAACTCGACAGCCCTGCAGATCGGGAGTGCCTTGGGTGTCGCCGTGATCGGCAGCCTGCTCAACGCGCGCTACCAGAGTCGCGTCGACCTGCTGCTCAGCGGCCGCGGTGCCCCGGCCCCGGTCGTGGCGGTCATCCGATCATCCCTCGGGGGCGCGCTCGCCGTCGCCCAGCGAGCGGGCGGCGCGGTGGGGGCCCAGCTGGCCCTGGCGGCGAGGCAGTCGTTCCTCGCCGGGCTCGACTTCGCCGTCGACATTGCCGCCGCCATCGTCGCCGCGGCGGCACTCATCGTCGCCGTGCTGCTACCCGCGAGGGCGCCGAAGGAGTAATTAGGTGGACGGCCCTTCGGGGCCGGTGAGGCGTTGGACGAATCGCATCAGACGCTCAAGCGCCTCGCCGTACGCGGCGCCGCCGTTGCCGTCACCACGGGCGGGCGCCGCCTTGACCCGGGCGTAGGTGCTGACCTCGAGTCCGCACTTCTGACAGGTCTCGAGGTGCCGTTCGACGAGGGTTGCCACCAGATGTGACACCGCTACGCAAGACTTCGAAGCAATGAACTTGAGTGAGTGGGCAGACCGACAAGGGGTGCATCCCCAGATCGCCTATCGGTGGTTCCGAGAGGGGACATTGCC
>JAJYPU010000203.1 GCA_021795095.1 Actinomycetes bacterium
TCGGGTTCGTCGTGGTACCACGCGTTCGTCCACACCGCCGGGCACGGTCCATCACTCGCGGCCGATCAGCAGCTCAGCGTCGGATCTATCTGGATCGTCTCGGCGGCCGTGTTCCTGCCGATCATCTTCTGGAACCTGGTGCAGTGGCTCCAGTCCGAAGAGGACCCCGACGCCGAGCTGTATCGGCTGGTGCGACGGGAGCGGGCTCGGGGATTCTTCGGTACCAAGAATTGATTGCGTTACGACGGTGACGGTCGTGGTCTCGTAGTCACGTCGGTCGCTTGGGCGGGGCCACGAGAGGTCGTTGGTCGCTTCGATTGCGGTCGATGGCACCGTGGTGCTCGTAACTGGCCACGTGACTTCAGGCCCGGTGGCGTCGCTCGCAGCCGGCGAGTTGCTACGTGCCCAGCAGCGGCGCGAGCCGCGGCACGTTGACAGTCTTTAACTGGACGCCGACGAGTCGACTCGCTTCGGCCACCAACTGGTTGATCCGTGCGCGGTCCTGGGCGAGATACCGCTGACGAATGGTGAGGTCGTGTACCCACGCCGTGTTCTTGGGCTGCTTGACCGCCATCGAGATGTCGAAGATGGCGTCTTTGGCGTCGTTGGTGGTCCAGGTGATCACGACGGAGTACATGGCGTCGATCTTCTTGCCGGCGGCGGTGTCGACAGGCTGAATGTTGTTGGTGAGGTCATAGATCGGCCCACTGGCCAGGGTGCACGACGCCTCGTCCTCGGTCAGGAGGTTCGGTGCCTGCTGGAGATTTTCGGCACTTAACGTCCCCGATCGCAGGCGGTTGTAGATGAGGAAGCTCTCGTGCAGCGCGTAGGTGCACGGGGCGATGTCGTTATTGATGAGTGTGATCGTGCCGTTCTGCTGCGCTGCATCCTCACTCTTGGACACGGCGTGGGGCAGGTCCGACAGCACCGAGACGGCGATTGCAACGACGACGACGACGATGATGAGGAACCAGGGACGTCGGTACCAAACCACCTTGCTCGTCAGCAATGAAGACGCTGGCATCGACGCGGGGTCGTACGAACTCGCTCGGACCTCGCTGTCTGGTGTACTCACGGCAACAGACTACTGGCGACCTCCGCGATGCCGGCGGCGAAGGCACGCCGCGACACACCATCGAGTGTGAAGAGGCCCTGGCGACTCTCGTTGGCGAACGGCGTCGCCGACGCGTGGAGCTCGCCACGCGATGTGATGAAGTACAACACGTCGTTGTGGAGTACGGGTGCCGGGGGCTGGCCGACACGAACCTGGATGCCGTAGTGCGACCAAACGGCGTTGAGCGATGGCAGTGAACCAGTCAAAAAGACGACGTTCGCGCGACCCTCGAGTCCGGGTTCGACGAGCGCGGCGGGCCGCGCAACGACCCCGGCGTGGTTCGGGTCGGTGTTGACGATCGCGATCTCGACGCGTCCGGCGTTCGTGCCGAGCAGGGCGATCGACGTGCGCAACTCTGATCCGAGAACGGGGCAGATGTCGTTGCACGTTTGGTTGTAGAAGGCGAGGATGATGACCCGCCCGCGCTGAGC
Source organism: Actinomycetes bacterium (assembly GCA_021795095.1). Next base: position 1,546 of record JAJYPU010000203.1, read on the forward strand.
TCCGAGTGACCAGGGCGAACCGTACTCGTCGGTGAGGGTGAACCCGGGCGCGCGCCGCCCAGCGAGGATCTTCAGGCCCAGGATCGAGTGGGGTGTGATCGGCAACGTCGGTGTCGTCGCGGGCGCTGGGCTCGAGGAGACCGACTGTCCCGGCGTTCCCACGAGGCGTTCGAGCACGACGCCGCCGAGGCCGAGGACGACGAATGCCGCGACCACGAGCAAGATGAACTTCGCGGGCACCGGTGTGCGCCCGGCACGCAACGCCGCCCGTCGCTCGTCCTCGGTGATTATCGGCGTCGAGGGGGCATGGTCGGCGTCCTCGGGTCTCAACTCGGGGTCGCTCGTCATCGCACCGCACTCTAGCGAAACGGAAAGTTTTCTCAGCGTCGTGGCTCCACGCAGGGGGATACAGTCAGGGGATGAGCGGTGCGAAGGGTCAGAGCGCGCCCGGCGAGTCGCCCCATCGGATGGGCGGTGCGGACGCGTGGCGCACGCACGCGGTGCTGCTGGCGGGCCTAGCGCTCTGCGCCGTGGCGTTCTGGTTCGAGTTGGGACGCGCCGAGCGTGGGAACACCCTGAGTTGGGCGTACGTGTTCGAGTGGCCACTCCTGGCGGTCTTCGCCGTGTACATGTGGTGGAAGGTTCTCCATGAGGGCACGACACCGCGGCGGCGGCGCACGACGCGTGAGCCCGGTCTCGCGCCGCAGTACGACGGGATGCTGAAGGCCTGGCAGGCGCACCAAGCCGAACTCGCCGAGGCCCAGCGGACCGCCGCAGACGGTGACCAGCCGGAACTCGGTCTCCCTGAACACCACCCCGGCGAGCAGCCCTCGAGCGGGACGTCCTAGACGGTGACCTCGTGAACTACGTCGTGCACCACTGGTCATTCGATCCGATGGTCGTCGTCCTCGTACTGACGGTGATCGCCCACGAGGTCGGGCTACGCCGGATGGCGAGTCACTCGACGGTCGCGAACCGGCGCCGGCGCCGGCGCCGGTCGTACCGGTTCTACGCGGGACTGGCGTTGCTGGCGGTCGTGATCGTGTCGCCGCTCGACTACTGGGCGGCGCGCTACTTCTTTGTTCACATGATCGAGCACATCATCATCGCCTTCTTCGTGCCCATGTTGATCGTCGCGGGTGCACCGTGGATCCCCTCGCTCTTCGTGCTGCCCGTAGACGCACGCCGACGTGTCGGACGGTTCCTGTTCCTTCGTCAGTCGACGGCCTGGCTTCGGGCTGTTGGCCGCTTCGCCCGCAACCCGTGGTTGGCGCTGATCTTGATGAATGTCGTCATGTTCGCGTGGCACGTCCCGAGCCTCTTCGACCTCGGTGAGCGTAATCAGTTCGTACACGTCTGGCTCATGCACGGCAGTTTCGTGGTGGCCGGCACGTTGTTCTGGCTCCAGATCTATCCTTCGGCACCGATGCGACCAGCGAAGGGTGCGGTGTGGAAGATAGGCGCGATCCTGATCACGAACGGACTGATGACCATGCTCGCCATCTCCATGAGCATCCTGACGACCGTGAGCTGGTACGCCGTCTACGCGCACGTGCCGGGCGTGACACTCTCGCCGTTCGCCGATCAGCAGATCGGTGCGGCGATTCTCTGGATCTGCGGTGACTTCTGGGCCCTGCCAACCCTGGCCATCGTGATCCGTCGGGCCATCGAGACCGAAGGTTCGATGGGCAGCGTGATCGATCGTCTGACGGGTCGGGCGTCGACGCTCGATCTGACCATCTCCACGCCCACGCCGACATCCCACGTCGACGGCGCTCGATAGTCGTTCACGGTCTGATATTCTGTCGAGCGTCGTCGTGAAACGGGTCCCGTGAGGCTCGTACGGCGGGAGGGATTGTGACCAAGACACCGGGTACGCCGAGCGTGCCGAACAGGACGTTCGAACCCCGTTCACAACTGCTCTCGCGAGACGACGTCGAGCGAACGCTTCGCCGAATGGCACACGAAGTCGTCGAACGCAACGCGGACCAACCCGACCTCGTCGTCCTTGGTCTCCAGGTCGGTGGGGTGACCGTTGCCGAGCGACTCGCAGCGGCCGTATCGTCAATCGGCGCACTCACGGTCCACGTCGGGCGCCTCGACGTGGCCTACTTCCGGGATGATCTGGACCGCCGTCCGCTGCTCGGCGCGACCGCCACGTCGATCCCGGTCGATCTGACCGACCGGACGGTGTTGCTCGTGGACGACGTCCTCT
>JAJYPU010000204.1 GCA_021795095.1 Actinomycetes bacterium
CGGTGACACCCAGATGGGCTCGCTCTACGGCCACGGCACCCCGATGCGTCGACTGATCGAGTCCGGCGCCTGCCGCGGCGACCGGTTCATCCAGATCGGATTGCGGGGGTACTGGCCGGAGCCCGAGACGCTCGACTGGATGGCCGACCAGCAGATGCGGTCCTTCGAGATGGGCGAGATCGTGGCCCGGGGCCTTGACGCCGTGCTCGACGAGGCCCTCGAACTGGCGCGCACCGACTGCGAGGCGATCTTCTTGTCCGTGGACGTCGACGTCGTGGACCCCGGCTCGGCGCCGGGCACCGGCACGCCCGAACCGGGCGGGCTGTCGAGCCGACAGCTGCTCGACGCCGTGCGCCGCATCGCCATGGAGGGACCCCTCGGCGGGCTCGACGTCGTCGAGGTCTCGCCACCCTACGACCACGCGGAGATCACCGCGTACCTCGGCAACCGCGTCGTGCTCGAGGCGCTCGGGGGCGTCGCCTGGGCCGCAGCCCAGCGCCGCGGTGCCGACGTGCGCGACCCGAGCGACCCGCTGCTGAAGGGTCGTTAGTCGAGCATCGTCTCGAGGACCCGGCGCACGAGGGCCTCGTCGGTGTCGGGGTGCAGGAACGCGAAGCGGGCGATCGTCTCACCCTCCCACTTGGTCGGGGTGACGAAGGCGATCTGGTCGCGCAGCAACTGCAGGCTCCACTCGTTGTAGCGCTCGGCGCTCCACCCGAGGCGACGGAACATCACGACCGACAGGCTGCTCGGGCGCACCATCTCGACGTGGTCGTACTCACCGATGATCACCTCGGTGCGTCGCGCAAGGTCGATCGACGCCTGGATCGCCGACTCGAAGGCGGCCGTGCCGTAGGTGACCAGCGAGTACCAGAACGGCAGGCCGCGCGCGCGCCGCGAGAGGTGGATCGCGAAGTCCGAGGGGTTCCACTCGTAGTGCTCGTCGTCGGCGTTGTGCAAGATGTCGAGGTAGCTCGCCTGCTGGGCCAGCACCTTGCGTGCGACGGTGGGGTTGCGATAGATCAGGGCCGCGCAGTCGAGCGGCGCGAAGAGCCACTTGTGGGGGTCCACGACGAAGCTGTCGGCGTGGCGCAGTCCCGAAAAGAGGTGGCCGTCGGTCGCCGACATCATGGCCGCGCCGCCGTAGGCGCCGTCGACGTGGAACCAGAGTTTGTGCTCGCGCGCGTAGGTGCCAAGTCCCTCAAGGTCATCGACGATGCCAGCGTTAGTCGTTCCCGACGTCGCCACGACGCCGATCACGGTCTCGGGGTGCGGGTCCGCCGCGAGCGCTTCGATCAGCGCCTCCCTGGTGAAGCGGTGGTCGTCGGTCTTCACGAGCAGCGCGTCCACGCCGATCACGTGCAGCGCCTTGCCGACGCTCGAGTGGGCGTCGGCCGAGATGGCGTAGCGCACCGTGCGCGGATCGAGCTCGGGGTGAAGGGTGCGACCAACGTCACGCCCGACGGTGAGCCCGGCGAGGTTGCCCATGGAGCCACCCGAGACGAAGGCGCCGCCGGACCCCTCGGGCATGCCTGCGCGACTCGCCAGGTACGCGAGCGCCTGGTTCTCGGCGACGACGACCCCGGCCGACTCGAGCCAGCTGGTGCCGTTCAGCCCCGAACAGGCGACCACCATGTCAAAGAGCAGCGAGTTCTTGGTCGGCGCGTTGGGGATGAAGGCGAGGTAGGTGGGCACGTCGCTGGAGACGACGGCCGGGGCGAGGGCCCGCTCGAAGAAGTCGAGCACCTCGAGGGGCGCGCGGCCCTCGGCGGTGATCATGGTAGCGAGCTCGTCCATGGGCAGCGGGGCGAGCCCGCCGTAGTCGAGCGGCACGGGGTCCATGGCGAGCCGGTCCCGGCAGTAGTCCAGGATGGCGTTGGTCGCCTCAGCGTCGTATTCAAACATCGGATGTCCCATAGCTCGTTACCTTTCGAATGAGGCCCTTGCCATCGTAGACACCCGGACCGACCCGCCGAGGTGGGTCGGTCGAACCGGTCGGTAGCATATGGCATGAACACGACGACGATCGGCTTCCTCGGACCGGAGGGATCGTTCTCGCACGAGGCCGTTACCACGCTCGAAAGCGGTCGGGCGATCGCGGTCGCCACGATCGGCGACCTGCTCGCCGACGTCGCGGGTGGTCGCCTCGACCGGGCGCTCCTGCCTATCGAGAACGGCATCGAGGGCACCGTCTCGGCGACGATCGACGGACTGGTCTTTGACTACGACCTCTACATCGAGCGCGAGGTCGTGCGCCCGATCCACCTGCACCTGCTGGCGCGACCCGGCGTCTCGCTCGCGTCGGTCACCACGGTGTACAGCTACGTGCACGCACTCGCCCAGGTCCGCGGATTCCTCGCCGGCATGCCGCGAGCCGCCGTCGTCCAGTCCACGTCGACCTCGGAGGCGGCGCGGCTCGTCTCGCAGTCCGACGAGCCGTGGGCCGCCGTCGGCTCAGCGATGGCGGGCGAATTGTTCGGCCTCGCGTCGCTCGCCCCGGACATCGAGGACCACCCGGGCAACGCCACGCGCTTCATCGTCGTGGGCCGTGACACCATCGCGGCGCCAACTGGACATGACCGCACGACCATCGTGTGCTTCCAGGACAACGACCGGCCAGGCTCGCTCTACGGGATCCTCGGGCGCTTCGCCGCGCGAGACATCAACCTCACGAAGCTCGAGAGCCGACCGACCAAGCTCGGCCTCGGTGACTACTGCTTCGTGATCGAGTTCGAGGGTCACGTCGACGACGACATCGTCGCCGACTGCCTGGTCGACCTCCAGGTCCACCTGGCGCGCGTGAAGTTCCTCGGCTCCTACCCGGTGACCGGGGAGGCCGCGTCGAACAAGCGTGCCGAGATCGACGACGCCCGTCGCGCGGCGCGCGACTGGATGGAATCGCTGCGCGCCCGGGTGCAGCCCAACGACTGAAGCCAGGCTGGCCGGCGCGGCGTCGCGGTCGAGCATCACCGGCTCGACGAGTCGCGGCGCAACTCGCGGGTCGAACCTGGCCACACGAGGTTGACGCGCCACGAGATGAGCCACGCTCGCGATCAGGTGGAACCGTGCGTGTGCGCAGGGCACCGCACCGCTGACGCGCCCGGCGTCGCGGTAACCCCGTGAAACCACTGACGTGTTGCAAACGGTGATGTACTCTTCGGTCGATAGGTTCAAAGGGGGGGCATGATGCACTCGCTCACAACGCCCTGTTCCACGAAGCGTGCGGTCTTGCGCGGGATCGGTCCCACGATCGCCACGATCATCATCCTAGGAGCGGGCGTTTTCGTGCCCCTCTCTAAGTCGCCGGCGGGGGCGTCGACCGGTGGCGCGATCACGGTGGTCTGTGGCAAGCAGCCACGGGCCGTCGGCAATTTCTTCGTGTCCTGTGACGGATCGGCGAGCAAACTGGTGACGGTTTCGGCGTCACTTCAGCCGTGCGCCACGGTCGCGACGTGCACGGTCAGGGAACTCCAGTCCGTCGTGGCCCTGAAGGGTTCCGCTACGACCGGTGAGTACATATTCACGGGCGGATCCGTTGCCCAGTTGGGGCTGCAGAGTACGGCGGTCTCTGTCGGGACGACGAGTCCTAGCGGGTCAACGGGTGCGGCCGGATCGACGGGCGTCAGCACGGCGACGACACCGGCGTCGTCGCCACCGGGGCACGGTTCGTCCACCACTGCGACGCCGACGTTCAGGTCGATTGACTTCCGCTACAGCCTGTCAGCTCCGGGCAAGCCGACGGTGGTCCTCACCGTCACG
>JAJYPU010000031.1 GCA_021795095.1 Actinomycetes bacterium
CGCGGCCGGCCTGCGGGCCGTGCTCGACCTGCGCGGGACCGTCGACGCGACGGGGCGCACCCTCGAGGCGACCGAGGTCGCGATCGCCGACGAGATCGCCGGAGCGGCGAACCTCGTGCTCGGCAAGGCCGCCGGCACGCCGTTCGCACGGCTGCGCGGGCTCGATCCGACCTACTTCGGCGACGGTTCGGTCGCGCGCGACATTATCCGACCCGTGAACGGCGACCTTTTTCGATAGGCTCAGACGCCGCCGAGACGCACGTCGCCGCTCAGGATGGAACCCGCCGCCACGTGCTCCTTGGCCCCGACCACGCACGTCGGTCCGAGCTCGGCGTACTCGCCGATGACCGCATCGGGACCGATGATCGACCACCGCACGACGGCGCCGTCGCCGACGACGGCGCCGGGCAAGAGCACGGCGCGCTCGATGAACGCACCGGCACCGACCTGGCAGTCCTGGTCGACCACGGCGTTTCGCAGCGTCGCGGACTCGTCGACCCGACTCATCGCGTGCGCCCAGGAGCCGTTCTGAATGGCCGGCACGTTGCGGCCGTCACGGCCGCGAAGGATGTCGACGTTGGCCTGCAGATAAGCGTGAGGCGTTCCGGTGTCGAGCCAGTAGGCGTGGTCGGCCATCGCGTAGAGCACGCCGTCCGCCGCAAGCGCGGGAAAGGTCTCTCGCTCCACGCTTACGCGCCCGGTGGGCGCGATACGGTCCAGGACCCCCGGCTCCATGACGTAGGTGCCGGCGTTGATGAGATTGGTGGGGGCCTCGTCGCGCGGCGGCTTCTCGACAAAGGCGAGGACGCGTCCGTCGGGCGCGGTAGGCACCACGCCGAACAGCGACGGGTCCACGACCGGATGCAGCGCGATCGAGGCCTCGGCGCCGTGCTCGCGGTGAAAGGCCAGCAGCGCCGTGAGGTCGAGGTCGGTGACGACGTCCCCGTTGACCACGATGAAGGTCTCGGTGATGCCGGCCTCGGTCGCGGCGAAGCGGATTGCCCCGGCGGTGTCGAGCGGCTCGGGCTCGACGGCGTAGGTGACCTTGATGCCGGCGATCACGTCGTCGGGGTACGCCTCTATGAATCGGTCGGGCATGTAACCGAGCGAGAGCACGACATCGGTGACGCCGTGCCGGGCCAGGTTCTCAAGGGCGCATTCGATCATCGGCACGCCCACGAGCGGCAACATCTGCTTGGGCGTCTCGTAGGTCAGTGGGCGCAGCCGCGTCCCCATGCCGCCGACGAGGATGACGGCCTGCAAGTTATCCCTTTGGTTTCGTCGTGGTCGTCACCGACGTCGACGAGGTGGACGACTTCGTGGTCGTCGTGGTCACCGACGTGGACGACTTCGCCGTCGTGGTCGTGGCCGGGGCCAACGTGGTCGTCGTCGACGGGGTCACCGCCGTCTGCACCATCGCCGTGACCGTGGACTTGGACGGAGCGGGCGGTGTGACACCGCTCGGCAGGAAGGCCATGGTCACGCGCAGGTACTGGGAGAACTTGATCGTGCTCGGATCGGTCGTGACCGTCGGCTTCTTCTGGGCGAGCGATGACCAGTAGGCGTAGGAGACCTGGCCGACCTTGCCGGCATACTTGGTCTTGGGCGCGCAGGTGGCACCGTTCTTCAACGTTGTCGTGGCCTTGCCGTGGGGGTAGCTCAGCTCGGTCGAGGTGGCGAGCAGTCCCGTGTACTCACGCGTGAACTGGGCCAGGGTTGCGTTGTTGCCGGCGTCGGCCTTGGTCACCGGGCTCACCTTGATCACATTGTTCGACTCGAGGGTGAAACCGCCGGTCGTCGAGGGGTTCGGTGCCAGGGTGACCGGCGTCCCGCAGTCGTCGATCGAGAGCGCGGCGTACCACGTCGTGCCGATGGTCGGTGGCGTGGAGGGCGAACCGGCACTCGGGTTCTGGTATTCGTAGCGGGCCAGTACCGTCGCTGCCAGCCCAAGCACCACGATGACGACGATCGCGCCGTAGAAGTTAGACGGCCTCGACTTCTTGTAGGACCGACCGCCACCCGACGATCCGACTCGGCTGACCCATTTTCCCGCTGCGCTCTTAGCCACGGGGGCAACGCTACTAAAAAAGCGCGCACTGACCGAACGCGTAGGGGCGGAGGGACTCGAACCCTCACTGGAGGCGGTTTAAGCGCCCTGCCTCTGCCAATTGGGCTACGCCCCCGCGCGGTCGTGCCTGACACCGTAACGCATCGGCGCCGCGCTCGAGAATCTCGTGGTTGTCCACTCGTGCACCGCACCGACCCCACGTCCATGGCCCGCGCCCATCTACCGACTCGCCGGGCTCCGTCTCGGTAGATGGTTTGTGTGAGACCGTGACAAACCGTCCACTCCCGTTAGGCTGAAATAATGAACCACGTGCGTCGTCGGGGCACGGCCCGTTCACTCATGACCCGATTTATCGCCGCGATGGCGGTCGTGGCGATGGTCACGACGGCGCTCCCCTTGAACTCGAGCGCACAGACGATCGCTCAAACCCGCGCCGAGATCGCCGCGCTGTCGGCGACCCTCGCCCAACAGCAGCGCACGAGCGAGTCCACCGCGAACGCCTACGACGCCGCGAAGGTCCAGTTCACCACGATCACGATCAACGTCAAACGGCTTGAGGGGCGCGAGACGATCAAGCGCGCAGCGATCGCGGCCACGTCACGCCAACTGGTGAGCGCGGTCGTGCGCGCCTACGTCTTCGCAGCGGCGATCGCCCAGACGATCTCGCTCTTCAACCAGCCGGTGACTTCGAGTGACGCGCGCACCGAGTACCAGAACCAGGCAATCGGCAACCTGACCAAGATCAGAACCCGCTTCCAGGACGAGAAGCGCTCACTCGACTCGACAATCGCCCAGCTGGCGGCCCAGCGGATCCAGGCCCACCAGCAAGAGAACACCATGCGCGACCTGCTCCAGCAGAACATCCGCAACGAGGCGTCGACCCAGGCCACGCTGACCGCGGTGACCCAGTCGCTGAAGAAGCAGATCATCGCCTACGAGGTCCAAGTCGGCACGGCCGCCGCGAAGGTCCGCGACGTCGCCCAGGAGCAGGCCGCAGTCGCGGCGGCCTCGGCCGTCGGCGGCCAGAGCGCCGCGAACCTCGTGCTCGCCGCGATCCAAGCCGCGACACCGCCGATCTTCACCGGGGGCACCGCGGGCTCGGCCGCCGGGCGTGCGGCGCTCGCGGCCGCTGTCTCCCAGATCGGTGTGCCCTACGTCTGGGGCGGCGAGACCCCCGGTCAGGGCTTTGACTGCTCGGGACTCGTCCAGTGGGCGTGGGCACGCGCGGGCTTCCAGATCCCACGCACCACCGAGACCCAATGGCCGGCCCTGCGTCACATCCCGCTCAGTCAGCTCCAACCGGGTGACCTGCTCTTCTACTACAACCTCGACGGCGACCACCTGGTCGACCACGTCGTGATGTACGCGGGCAGCGGCCCGTGGGGCACGAACACCATCATCGCGGCCGCCAGTGCCGGCACGCGGATCAGCTACGCGCCCATCTTCACGTTCGGACTCATCGGTGCCGCCCGACCCTAACGACCCCGACATCGACATCACCGTCGTCGTGCCCGCGTTCAATGAGGCCCAACGACTGCGCCGCGGGTTCGAACGACTCCGACCTTTTCTCAACGACCTCGACGTCGAGCGCACCGAGTTCGTGATCGTCGACGACGGTTCCACCGACGACACGGCTCGCGAGGCCCTCGCCGTCTACGGTGAGCTCCCCCATCGCCTCGTCGTCCAACAGCCGTCCAACCGGGGCAAGGGTGCGGCCGTGCGCCTCGGGGTCGCGGTGGCACGCGGCGAGCGCTTGCTCACGGTGGACGCCGACATGGCCATCGATCCGCACCACTACCGGGCGATGGTCGACGAGCTCGAACGCGCCGACTTCGTAGCCGGTTCGCGGGCCCACGACGGCCACCTGCGCTACGAGTCGCGCACGCGCACCCTGGCTGGCCGGGTGTTCAACCGACTCGTGCGCCACTACACCGGGGTCACCCTCGTGGACACCCAGTGCGGCGCCAAGGCGTTCCGTCGAGGGCCCGCCCGACTCCTCGGGCTGTTGGGCATGGTCGACGGGTTCGCCTACGACGCGGAGTTCTTCCTGCTCGCGCGCCGACTCGGTCTCACGGTGCTCGCGCACCCGGTGACCTGGGAGGACGTCGGCGGATCCTCCGTACACCTGCGCTCGGCCCCCCTCGCGATGATCGCGGACTTGCGGGCGCTGCCGCGCACGCACCACGTGAACCCAGTCGTCGTCGCTGCCGCGGACGTGTCACCTGAGACCGTCGCGCGCGTCGCGCGCGCCGCGCGCGTCCAGGGACTCGTGATCGCCCGTAGCGCCGAGGACGCGCTGATCGTGCTGTCTCGCGACGACGCCATCGGCGCGACGAGCATCGCCGCGGCCCTTGGGGGCGCCGTGCGCACCACCGACGTCGCAGGTCTCGTCGGGCGCGCTATCGAAGCGGTCTAGGTCAGTCGGCGCGTGGGAGCAGCCAGTCGGCGACCAGTTGGGGTGCCCGGTCGGCCCACTCCTCGGCGGTGATCGCGTAGCGGCCGTGGTCCTCCCAGGCGCCGTCGATCTCGAGGTAGCGCTCGGCGACGCCCTCGAAGCGCAGGCCGAGCTTCTCGACGACCCGCCGCGACGCCCGGTTCCGCGGGATGATGTTGATCTCGATGCGGTGCAGGCGCAACGTCTCGAAGGCGAACTGCAGCACGACGACCACCGATTCGGGCATCAGCCCCCGTCCCGCGACCGCCTCGTCGATCCAGTAGCCGACGAACGCCGACTGCAGCGGACCCCGTTGGATCGAGGAGAGCGTGAGCTCGCCCACGAACCGGTTGTCGTAAAAGATGCCGAACCCGTAGCCGCTGCCCAACTGACGTTCGCGCTCGCGCAGCGCGCAACGGCTCTCGAAGCTCCGTTGGTCCTCGGCCAGGTGCGACGAGTGGGCCGAACGGGGCTCCCACTTCACGAGCCAGTCGTGGCAGCGGGTGCGCACCTCGAGCCACCCGTCGTAGTCCTGCTCGTTGAGCGTGCGAAGCACCACGCGTCGCCCGTGCAGGGTTACCGGCGAATAGAGCGTCCCACGCACTGTCACCGTCGCCACCTCACCCCACCATCGTGCCAGGTTGTCGAGACACCCCGCGTCACCGCAGCAACCACGCGGCGACGCCGTCGAGGATGTCGCTCTCCGAGCTGAGCAGGTCCAGCGCCCCGACCCGGTCCATGACCGCGTCGAGCACCATCAGACCCGCGACGAGGACGTCCTCTCGACCCGACACCATCCCGGCGTGTGCGAGCCGTTGTTCGGGTGACTCGACGGCCAGACGGTCGCGCCAGTCCTGGACGGTACGGCGCGAGAGCAGCTGGTGGTGGACGGCCTCGCGCCGGTAGGTCCCCAGTCCCCGGTCCAGTTGGACCAACGTGGCAACGGTGCCGGCCAGTCCGACGAGGCGAACGCCGCCCGGCACGGACGCGAGGGTCGGGTCCGTCGCCATCGCCGCGTCGAGCGCGTCATCGATCATCTGTTCGGCCGCCCGACGTCTCGCGTTGGTCACGGCCTCACGCCCGAGTGCGCGCTCGGTGACGCGCACGCAACCCAGCTGCATCGACACCGCGTGCAGCACGCCATCGAGGCGTACCGCCAGCTCGGTGCTGCCCCCGCCGACGTCAACAATCATTGTCGCGCGGTCGTCCCGCGCCAGTCCGGCGGTCGCCCCCTCGTAGGAGAACTCGGCCTCGGCGCGTCCGTCGAGCACCCGGACCTCGACGTCCGTAAGTCGGCGTGCTTCGTCGACGAACTCGTCGCGGTTGATCGCGTCGCGGATGGCCGAGGTGCCGACAACCATCCCCGCTCCCACGTGGTGACGGTCCATGAGCGCCCGGTACTCACCGAGCACCGCGAAAGTCCGCGCCATAGCGTCGGGCGCCAAGCGTCCCGACGCGTCGACGCCCGCACTCAGTCGGGTGATCCGCATCGCCCGCTCGAGGGTTCGCCCGGAGCCATCGGCGATCAGAAGGCGCGTCGAGTTCGACCCGCAGTCGACGACCGCCACTGGCTCAGGCACGGACGTCCTCGACACGCAGTTCGGGTAGCTCGACGGCCGCGGCCACCAGCGCGCCCACCGGGTCGTTCGCTCCGACGAGAAAGTTCGCGAGGTGCGCGTGGAGGCACTTGACCCCCAGGCGCGTCCCGCCGACACCCCCCACGGGCGCCACCGCACCACGTTGGACAATGGCCGCGTCACGGCGCCGGGCGTAGTCGTCGTGAGCCGCCGCCAACTCGACGGGGTCGACGAGCGCTTCAAAGCGGTGGACCCCACCCTCGCCTTCGAGACGGCTCACCGACGCGTGTAGCTCGCGGTCGACCAGCCAGTACAGCGTCGGCATCGGCGTCCCGTCGCGCAGGTGAGGCTCGTTCTCAATCACGACAGGCCGTCCGTCGAGTCGGCGCACCACGACCGCACAGCGGCCCGCGAGTGGACGACCGATCAATGACTCGACGACGAGCAGATCGTCCCGCGACGCATCGCGAAACGTGCTCAACGCCAGAACTCGAGCGTGCGAACGAGTCGCGAGAAGAACCCGCCCGAACCGGTCGACTGGCTGTGCGTAGTCGGAACCGGAGTTCCCGACACCGACGAGGGGGCCACGAGTGGCTGATACCCGGGGTCACCGCTGCCCACCCCCTCGGCCGCGGACGTACCTGGGAGCACTTGGATGAGGCTCTGACCGGGGTTGACCAGTTGATAGAGCTGGCGTGCGAGCATCGCGGCCTCGGCCTTGGTCGCGATCGTGCGCTGCTGGGCCGACAGGGCCTGCTGCTCACGCTTGATCACCGCGATCTGTTGGGCGGTGGCCGTCAACTGGCCCTGTTGATGGAGCAGCGTGCCGAGGGGGAACCACGCGACCACCATGGCGATGGCCGTCACAATCGAGAGCGGATAGAGCCACTGGATGTGGCCCTTCTGCTTCGTCGTGATGTTATGGGTTGTTGCCACCGACCGCCCCCGACAAAGACGACGCGCCGAGGAACCGGGCCTGATCACCCAACTGCTCCTCGAGCCTCAGGAGTTGATTGTACTTCGCCACCCGGTCAGAACGTGCCGGCGCCCCCGTTTTGATCTGGCCGGCGTTCGTCGCCACAGCCACGTCGGCGATCGTCACGTCCTCGGTCTCGCCCGAACGGTGCGAGATCACCGTCGTATAACGGGCGCGGTTCGCCAGGGCCACGGTGTCCAGGGTCTCGGTCAACGTGCCGATCTGGTTCAACTTGATGAGAATCGAGTTGGCGACGCCGCGTTCGATTCCGCGCTGGAGCAGCGTGGAATTGGTCACGAAGATGTCGTCGCCGACGAGTTGGATGCGACCCCCGAGCTTCGTTGTCAACGCCGCCCAACCGTCCCAATCCTCCTCGGCCATGCCGTCCTCGAGCGACACGATCGGGTACCGGTCGCACAGGTCGGCCCAGTAGTCCACGAACTCGAGGCTCGACAGCACCCGACCCTCACCGTCCAGGTGGTAGGCGCCGTCGCGCCAGAGTTCCGAGGTCGCCGGGTCGAGCGCGATCGCGACATCGAGTCCCGGGGTCCGTCCAGTGGACTCGATCGCCTCGACGAGGATCTTGACGGCGCTCTCATTGTCCGCGAGATCCGGCGCGAACCCTCCCTCGTCACCGACGGCGGTGGCGAGCCCCCGCTTGGCGAGCACTCCCTTTAGGGCGTGGTAGGTCTCGGTGCCCCATCGCAGTGCCTCGGCGAAGGACGACGCCCCCACGGGCATCACCATGAACTCTTGGAAGTCCACCGAGTTCGCCGCGTGCACACCACCGTTAAGGACATTCATCATGGGTACCGGCAAGACGTGAGCGTTGACCCCGCCCAGGTACTGATAGAGCGGCACGTTGGACTCCATGGCGGCGGCCTTGGCCACGGCCAGCGAGACTGCGAGCATCGCGTTGGCCCCCAGGCGGGACTTGTTGTCAGTGCCGTCGAGGTCAATCAGCGCAAAGTCGATCCGGCGCTGCTCGAAGGCGTCGAAGCCCTCGAGCGCGTCGTAGATCTCGCCGTTCACGTGGCCCACGGCCGTCTCGACACCCTTGCCGCCCCAGGCGTCCCCACCGTCGCGCAGTTCTACGGCCTCGTGGATGCCCGTCGAGGCGCCCGAGGGCGACGCGGCACGACCGACGGCCCCAGACTCGAGGAGCACTTCGGCCTCAACGGTCGGATTGCCGCGCGAATCCAGGATCTGCCTACCTCGTACCAATTCGATCGCGCTCATGGCGACTCCTTCCCACTCGGCTCAACGCTAGTTGGTGTCCCCGTGGCCCTCGGATGACGCCTCGGTCGCGCGAACGCGCTCGGCCACGCGATGGACCCGGTCGCGGAGCACGCCCTCGAGGTCGACCCCGGCGCCGTACGCGGCCCGCGCCAGCGCTTCGATCGCGTCGCCCCAGGCGGGATCGACGTCCGAGCTCGAGCTCGCGTCAGACACCGCGGGCGCGGCGTCGAGCGCGGCCAGGGCGCGCGCCGCGGCGTCGACCTCGTGGCCGAGCTCGTCACGCGCAACACCCACTGAGGTGGCCTTGCGCAGCAATTTGGTGTACAACGTGAGCGCGGGCAGTTGCCACGCGATCCCGTCGAGCACCGAGGTCCGCCCCTTCTCAGCCTGTTTGATGACCTCCCAGCGCGCCGCGACGTCGTCCGCGTCGCGCACCTTGACGTCCGCGAAGACGTGCGGGTGGCGCCCGATGAGTTTGCTTCGCACCGCGTCGGCGATCGTGGCCAGATTGAAGCGGTCGAGCTCGTCGCCGAGTTCGGCGTGAAAGACGATCTGGAACAGCAGGTCGCCGAGCTCCTCTTGGACGTGGGCGATGACGGCGGGCGTCGGCTCGGGTTCGCCTCGCACGAGGCTCTCGAGCGCGTCGAGGGCCTCGTAGGCCTCCTCGAGCAGGTGACGGGTCAAGGACGCGTGGGTCTGTTCCTGGTCCCAGGGACAGGCGCGACGAAGCGTGCGCGTGAGCGACACCAGGTCATCGGTCGCCGCCCCGGCGCTTCGCAACTCGTCCACCCAGAGCGAGGTCAGGTGATCCGCCGCGAATCCGGCCAACTCGCAAGCCGCCAGAACCTCGATGACCTGGTCGGGAAGTCCGAGGTGGTGCAGCACGGTGACCGGCGTCTCAGGCGCGAGCCGGTCGGCGACCGAGGCGAGGACCGGGGCCGAGTAGGTCTGGAGCACGAGCAGCGGTCCCGGTCCGACGAGCGGTTCCGTGGAACCGAGCGCGTCGACCACGCGCAGTCCCACCGCCATCGGGTCACGGCCGAGGGCGCCGCAGGCGAGGTCGATGACCGAGACGGCGGGCTCACAAACCACTCGAACGGGCCGTTCGTAGAGCAGCTCGACGGTTCGCTCGGCGACCACGGGCGAGCCCGGCACGACGTAGACGACCTCGCCGGCCTCGTTCGCCAAGCGCACCAGGTCGTCGGCGATGGCCCGATAGAGCTCGTCGAAGGACTCAGCCGTGTCGTACCAGTCGTCGTAGCTCGCAATCGAGTCGAGCGAGGCCGCGGCGGGGTGACGACGGGTGCGCAGTCGCACCTCCGGCGATCCGTTGATCAGGCGCCACGCGCCCTCGGTGACCAGGTCTCGGTCACCCGGCCCCAGTCCGACCACGCGGACCGTTGGTTCGCTCACTGATAATTGAGCGCGCTCGGAGCGGTCAACGTCGTTGCGCCCGTGACGTCAGCCGTCGGCGGCAGCGCCGGCACGAAGACCGTCGGCCCGTTGGTCCCGAACGCCCAACGGCCCAACGCGGGATCGACGGCGATCACCGCTTGGTTGAGGATGTCGTTCTTCACGGTGTTGGCCTGGTTCGCGTTGAGGTTACGCACGTCATTGAGCACGGCCGCCTCGGCCTGGGCGAACGGGGTCGGGGTGCGCCTGGTGGGCGCGATGTAGAGCGCGTAGGCAACGCCGTTGCTGTTCGTGGACAGCGGGGTCTTCGGGAAGGTGTTGAGCGGGGTCGTCGCGGAGTCCGCGCGCACGGCCGCGTACAGGTTCGAGGTCGGACCGTAGCAGCCGTACTTTCCGCCGTGCAGCGAGGAGGGGTCGATCGAGAACTGCTTGGCGAGCGCAGCCACCGAGGCGCCCTTCGCCTGGGCAGCGGCGAAGGCGGTCACGTCGGTCGTGGGCACCTCGGCGACGCTGATGCAGATGGTCTCGTAACTCGAGCGGTGCGCGTCGAAGTAGGTCCGCAGCGCACTCGGGGTGAGCGGAATGGTCGAGTTCAACTTGCTCACGAGGTAGAGCGACTCGGCCTGGGCAAGTACCTGGGCGTCACGCATCGACGGCGTCATCGCCGCGAGCGCCTGGGCTGCGGTACCGGGGCAGCTAAGGGAGTTGGCCGCGGCGGCCTGGGACATCTCGGACTCGAGGGACGCCTTGGCCTTCACGAGGTCCGTGCTCGGCACGTAGTGCAGACGGCCGCGCACGTACTGGTCGATGGCCATGCCCTCGATGCGCAGATTCGACCACGCGGCGACCCCGGACGCGGCCATCGTGGACGAGCCGCCACCGGCGGAGAAGCTCGCCGGGGCGATCGCGGTTAGGTAACACTGAAGCGTCGGCGACGAGGCGATAGCGCTCAACTCGGCCCGTACCTCGGCCGCGGACACGGTCGCGCCGTTGACACTCACCCCCGAGGAGATGCTGGAGCGACCGACGAGGACCGCGAGAATGAGAGCGATGACGAAGAGAGCAGTGATTCGACGCACCCAGACAGCCTACCGAGTCGCCTCCGACGTCGAAGTGGCAGTCGTCGCGCGCACGAGGTCTCGCAACGCCGCGGGGGTAACCGACGACGCGGGCACCTCGAGACGGACCTCCCCGGTCGCCTCGTCATAGGCCCGCGAGCCGTGGCGTCGGCGAAGCCGCATCTGCTGGCTGAGCGAGAGCGCGACGGGCCCGAAGCGTACGACCGGTGTGGAACGCACGCCGACCTTGGCCGGCAGTACGGTGAGCTGACTCGCCCCCACCTCGAGACAGGCCAGACGGAGCTCGGCCAGATCGAGCAGACCCTGCGCCGCGCGCGGCAGCGGCCCGTAGCGATCGGTCCACTCGTCGCGCAGGTCGGCCAGCGACTCGGGGCTCGACACGGCCGCGAGGCGCCGATAGGCCTCGAGTCGTGCGTCGTCGGCCTCGACGTAGTCCTTGGGCAGGTGGGCCTCACCGGGCACGTCCAACGTGATCGTCACGACGTCGGGCGCCACGATCCCCTTGGCCTCGGCCACGGCCTCGGCGACCAACTGGACGTAGAGGTCGTAGCCCACGGCGGCCACCGGACCGGACTGGTCGTGGCCGAGCAGGTTGCCCGCGCCACGGATCTCGAGGTCGCGCATCGCGATCTTGAAGCCGCTGCCGAGCGCGGTGTTGTCCCCGATAGTCCTCAACCGCTCGAAGGCCGTCTCGGACAAGGTCTTGCCCGCGGCGTGGAAGAGGTAGGCGTAGGCGCGCTGTCCCGAGCGCCCGACCCGCCCGCGCAGCTGGTGGAGCTGTCCGAGGCCCAGCCGTTCAGCGCGGTCGACGATGAGCGTGTTGACCGACGGCAGGTCGATGCCCGACTCGACGATGGTCGTGCACACGAGCACGTCGTAGCGGCGCTCCCAGAAGTTGACCATGATCCGCTCGAGGGTCCCCTCGTCCATCTGGCCGTGGGCCACCGCGATCCGGGCGTCGGGCACCAATTGGCCGAGGCGTCGTGCGACCTCGTCGATGTCGGACACGCGGTTGTGGACGAAGAAGACCTGTCCCTCGCGCAGCAGCTCGCGGCGCACGGCCTCGACGACCGCGGCTTCGTCGTACTCGCCCACGTGGGTGAGGATCGGACGTCGGTCGGCCGGTGGCGTGGTGACCATCGAGAGGTCTCGGATACCGGCGAAGGCCATCTCGAGGGTTCGCGGGATGGGGCTCGCCGACAGCGTCAGCACGTCCACCCCGACCGAGCGCGCCTTGATCGACTCTTTGTGACCGACGCCGAAGCGCTGCTCCTCGTCAACGACCAACAGGCCGAGCTGCTTGAAGCGCACCCCCTCACCGAGCAGGCGGTGGGTGCCGACGACCACGTCGATCGAACCGTCGGCGAGTCCCTCGATCGTCGCTCGAGCGTCCGCATCCTCTACGAATCGGCTGAGCAGCGCCACACGCACCGGGAAGCCGGCGAAACGCTCACTCAGCGTCGCGAAGTGTTGGCTCGCGAGCAACGTGGTCGGTACCAGCACCGCGGCCTGGCGGTTGTCCTGGACGGCCTTGAAGATGGCTCGCACGGCGATCTCGGTCTTGCCGAATCCCACGTCGGCACAGACCAGTCGGTCCATCGGGCGCTCGCGTTCCATGTCGGCCTTCACGTCCTCGATCGCCTGGGCCTGGTCAGGCGTCAACGTGAAGGGGAAGAGGTCCTCGACCTCGCGCTGCCAGGCCGTGTCGGGCGCGAAGGCGTGCCCCACCGCCACCGAGCGCTGTCGGTACAAGTCGACGAGCTCCTGGGCGACCAGGTAGGCCGCGGCGCGAGCCTTCGCGCGCGTTTTTTGCCACTCGGCCCCGCCCATGCGCGAGAGCGTCGGTGAGTCGCCACCCGTGTAGGGCGTCAGGACGTCGATCTGCTCGGTCGGCCAGTAGCTTCGGCCGTCCTTGAACTCGAGGATCAGGTAGTCGCGCACCGTCCCGTTGATGGCCCGCGTCGTGGTGCCCGAGAACCGGGCCACCCCGTGGTGGCGGTGCACGACGTAGCTCCCGACGGCGAGGTCGTCGAAGAAGCCGTCAACCGTGCGGGTGCGGGTGCGTGCGGCACGGTGCACCGTTCGCCGCCCCGTTAAGTCCGTCTCGCTCCAGACCACGACCTCGGGATCGTCCATCGAGAACCCCGCCGGCAGCAGGCTGTGCAGCACCGTGATGCGAACGTCGAGCGCCCGTTGCGGGTCCGTCGTGACCTCGAGGCCTTCGGCGCGCAGCTGATCGGCCATGCGCTCGACCGCGGCCGCGTTGGCCGTCAGCACGACGCCGCGACGCTTCGCCGACCACCCCCGAACGTGCGCCGCGATCCGGGCGGGGTCGCCCTGGACGACGGGCGGTGAGCTGACGAGCAGCTCGCCGCCCCCGGGGTTGTCCCCGAAGGCGACGTAGCCGCGGGCCATGACGTGCGCCCAGTCCTCGTGCAGCAGGGGAACGACGTCGCTCGCGCGCCACGTCGCCGCCACGGTGTCAGTCAGCTCGCGCTCCTCCTCGAGCAGTTCGCCCAGACGGTGGGAGGCCCGTTCGGGTTCAACGACGAAGACCGAGACGTCACCGAGCTCGTCGAGCAGAGTCCGACGCTCGTCACAGAACAGGGGCATCCACCCCTCCATCCCGTCAAAGGACTCCCCCGCCGCGATCCGGTCGAAGACGACGCTGCCCCAGGGCTCGGCCGAGACCATACGTCGGGCGCGGCCGCGAGTCGCGGGTCCCGCGAGCCACTCACGAGCCGTAATGAGCATCGTCTCGTCGAGGTCGCCGGTGGAGCGCTGGCTCGCCACGTCGAAATTAGTCACACGCTCGATCTCGTCGCCGAAGAAGTCCAACCGAATCGGTTGGTCCTCGTGCGGCGACCAGAGGTCGACGATGCCGCCTCGAACGGCGAACTCGGCTCGGTGCTCGACAATCGACTCGCGTCGGTACCCCATCGACACGAGCGCGCTGAGCAGCTCATCACGGTCGCGGAACTCGCCTCGCCGAACTGCGATCGGGGTGGGCGATGGTTCGGGTGCGAGGATCTGGGCGAGGGCGCGGATGGGCGCGACGACGATGCGCGGACGCTCGGCCTGGGCGAGGCGCCAGCGCACGAAGGACCTCGCGGCCATGACCGAGGCGTCAGGACTGACCCGTTCGAGGGGGTGGGTGTCCCACGCCGGCCACAGGGCGACGGCCGCGTGGTCGCCGAGCAGCGCCACCAGCGCGTCGTGGAGCAGTTCGGCCTCGGTCGAAGTGGCGACCACCGCCACGGTGAGGTCGTTCGCGCGGGCGTGAGCCGCGACCGCGAGCGGTGTCGAGGCGCCGCTCGGGGTGAGCGTGCCCGCGGCCAGGGCGTCGTTCAGGCGCGGCGTCGCGAGGTCGAGGACCCGAGTCAGACCGGTCGCGGCGCTCACGATCGATTCGCGCGCCGCTGAGCCTCGTCGAACCCGTCATCGAGCAAGACCTCGATGGCGTCGGCGGCCCGCTCGACATCGGCCTCGAGGGCGGCGCGTCGAGCGCCGGTCTGGCGCTGCAGGACGTGGTCGGCCCCCTGCTCCTTGCGTGGCGGCTTGCCGACGCCGATTCGCAATCGACAGAAGTCTTGGGAACCAAGGGTCTTGGCGATTGAACGAAGTCCGTTGTGCCCGGCGAGGCCGCCGCCGCACTTCAGCTGGAGCCGGCCGGGTTCGAGGTCGAGCTCGTCGTGGACCACGAGCAGTCGGGTCAGGTCATCGATCGAGGTGCGCCGCAGCAGTGGGGGCAGGGCGGCGCCCGATTCGTTCATGAACGTCGTCGGCACCGCGAGGGTGACCAGGCCCTGGGTCGTCTCAATCGTGGTCGACATCGCCCGCTGACGCCGTTCGAGGGTGAGGCGCCCCCCACGACGATTCGCCACGAGACGCACGGCGTCGCCGCCCACGTTGTGGCGGCTTCCCGCGTAGTCGTCGCCGGGGTTGGCGAGGCCAACGATGAGCCAGGCGCTGGAACTGCCGTGACGCGTCGCGGCCAACGAGCGCCGCAGCGACACGGGACTACTCCGTCGCGACGGCGCCGGCCTTCGCGGATCGACCGGCGTGGGTTGCGACCACCGCAGTCGCCGGGTCGCCGACGGGCTCGACGCCCGCTGGAAGCGCGAGGTCGGCGACTCGAATGGTCCCGCCGACGCGCAACTCCGAGATGTCCACGTCGATGTGCGTAGGGATCTGGTCGGGGCGCGTGCGAAGCTCGAGGCTGAACAGCTGCTGGTCGACCTCCCAGTCCGCGTGGCGCACTTCAACGGCGTCTCCGATGATGTGCAGCGCCACATCGGCGACGACCGGCTTGGTCGGGTCGACGATCTGGAAGTCAACGTGCGCAACCGTGCCACGAACCGGGTGGCGCTGGATCTCGCGGGCCATCACCAGGAACCGGCGGCCGTCGGCGTCCAGTTCGAGCAGCGTGTTGAGTCCCTGCTCCCCCGAGACGGCGGTACGGAACTCCTTGGCGTTGACGGCCACGGCCAGCGGCTCAGCGCCCACGCCGTAGACGACGCCGGGGATGGATCCGGCCGAGCGCAGGCGCCGCGACGTGCGCGAACCAGTCGTGCGACTCGTCGATGCGTTCAAGGTGACCTGCGACATGAGAACTCCTAACCAATTGCGGCCCGAACGAGGGCGGCACACAGGACGAAGAGTCTAGTCCGTGCGCGCCGGGGTGGCGAACCCGGATCAGAGCAGGTTCTCGCCGCCGAAGATGTCCGAAACCGAGGAATCCTCGAAGATGGCCGAGATCGCGTTGGCGACGATCGTCGCCACCGACAGGATCTCCAACTTCTCAAAGCGGCGTTCGGGGCCGAGCGGCAAGGTGTCAGTGACGATGACGCGGCTCACGGGGGCGTTGAACAGCCGCTCGACAGCGGGCGGCGAGAAGACGGCGTGGGTCGCCATCACCCAGATCTCGTCGGCCCCGTGGGTCTTCAGTAGATCACAGGCCGCGACGATCGTGCCCGCAGTGTCGATCATGTCGTCGATCAAGACGCAGTGTCGGCCCCGCACGTCGCCGACGATGTGACGAGCCTCGGCCACGTTGACCAGTCCGCGGGGCCTCGTCTTGTGCACCAGCGCGAGGTCACAGCCCAGGTGCTGGGCGTAGCGCTCGGCGACCTTCACTCGTCCGGCGTCGGGTGCGACCACGACCATGTCGTGGGGGTCGGCGTTCGCGTTGAGGTAGGCCTCGAGTACCGGTGCCGCAACCAGGTGGTCAACCGGGATGTCGAAGAAACCCTGAATCTGGCCCGAGTGGAAGTCAACGGACAGCACGCGATTGGCACCCGCGGTTTGGAGCATGTCGGCGATCAGTTTGGCCGTGATCGGCTCTCGGCCGGCCGATTTGCGGTCCTGACGGGCGTAGCCGTAGTTCGGGATGACGGCGGTGATGCTCTTGGCCGAGGCCCGCTTGGCGGCGTCGATCATG
>JAJYPU010000205.1 GCA_021795095.1 Actinomycetes bacterium
GGCGGCCGTCGGCCTCGCCGCCGCGGTGCGGGCGACCGCTCGCGAGCTCGACGAGGTCACCGAGCGCGTCGAGGCGCTGCAGGCGACGATGGTCTACGCCCTGTCACTACTGCCGGGTTGCACGGTCACGAGCGTCGGGGCGTTGCGTGTCGCGGGGACGGTGCACGCGACGTTCGAGGGTCTCGCGAGTGACGAGCTGCTCTTCCTGCTCGATCAGGCGGGTGTCTACGCGTCGGCGGCGGCCAGCTGCTCGAGCGGCGCGAGCCAGGCGAGCCACGTGCTCGAGGCCATGGGCGTCAGCGCGGACCGGGCCCGGGGATCGCTGCGGTTCTCCATGGGGGCCGAGACGACCGCTAACGACGTGGACGCGGTCATCGCGATCCTGGCGCGGATCGTGCACCAACTCCGCTGAACGATCTCGGGGGTCGGGCTGGCAGACTGGTCCCGTGAAGGTTCTGGTGGCGATGAGTGGCGGGGTCGATTCGTCGGTCGCCGCCGGACTGCTACGCGACGCCGGCCACGACGTGGTCGGCGCGACCTTGAAGCTGTGGGGTGGCGCCTCGGATTCAGGTTGCTGCTCGGTGGCCGACGTCGATGACGCGCGACGCGTCGCGCAGGTCCTGGACATCGACCACCACGTCTTTAACTACACCGAGGAGTTCGAGCGCCACGTCGTCGCGCCCTTCGTCGCGGGTCACGCCGCGGGGCTGACGCCAAACCCCTGCATCGAGTGCAACCGGCACATCAAGTTCGACCTGTTGATCGAGCGAGCGAACCGGCTGGGCTTTGACGCGGTGGCGACAGGCCACCACGCCCGGGTCGTCGAACGAGCCGGGCGGCCCGCCCTCGCGCGCGGTGCCGACCCGGCCAAGGATCAGAGTTACGTCCTGGGCTATCTGGGTGCCGCGCAGCTCGCCCGACTGCAGTTACCGATCGGCACGATGACCAAGGACGCGGTGCGTCACGAAGCCGAGCGATTGGGGCTTCGCACGTGGAACAAGCCCGACAGCCAGGATGTCTGTTTCATCGAGGCGTCACGCGGTCGCGAGGTGTTCCTGCGCAGTCGCATCCCCGTGACCGCGGCCACGGTCGTCGATCGTTCGACCGGTGACGTCCTCGGACGCGTGGACGTGGCCGAGCTGGTCACGGTCGGGCAGCGCCGCGGCGTCGCCCCGGGCCGAGACGGCGAGCGTCGGTACGTGACCAACGTGGACCTAGCGGCGGGGCGTGTCGAGGTGGACCGCCTCGAGGAGGTCATGGTCACCACGGCGCCACTGGACGCGCAGTCGATGAGTACGACGGACACGGCGCTGGTCGACGGCGAGCGCGTCTGGGTCCAGACGAGCGCGCACGGTGTGGCGCGCCGGGCCGTGCTTCACGGACCGGATTATTGGTCGGTCGAGTTCGACGAGCCGATCCGTCCGGTCGCGCCGGGCCAGTCGGTCGTCTTCTACGCGTTCGACGACCCCGACGTCGTTCGTGGCGCCGCGGTCGTGGCCCGGTCGTGAGCGACTCGGCCGAGCGTGCGGCGTGGTTACGCTCGCAGATCGCGGCGCACAACGAGGCCTACTTCGTGCGCGATACACCGCTCATCCCCGACGCCGACTACGACGAGCTCGTGCGTGAACTGCGGGACCTGGAACAACAGGATCCGTCCCTCGTCGAGCCAACCTCGCCGAGCCAGACCGTCGGCGCGGCGCCCGACAGCGCGTTCCGGTCCATTACGCACAGCGAGGCGATGCTCAGCCTGGACAACGTCTTTGACGAGTCCGAGTTGCGGGCGTGGGCCGAACGAGTGTCGCGCGCCCTGGACCTGGATCCCGCGGACATCGCCTTCGCGGTCGAGCCCAAGATCGACGGCCTGGCGCTCTCAATCCACTATGAAAGCGGTCAGCTCGCCTGGGCGGCGACCCGCGGCGATGGGCGCACCGGCGAGGACGTGAGCGCGAACGTGCGCACGGTGGCGAGTGTCCCCGCCTCGATCGGTGCACTGTCGGGGGCGTTGGACGTTCGCGGCGAGGTCTTTCTCACCAAGGCGGCGTTCCTCGAGCTCAACCGCGTGCAGCGTGAACGCGCCGAGCGCGAGTTCGCCAATCCTCGCAACGCCGCCGCCGGCAGCCTGCGCCAGAAGAACGCGGCGGTCACGGCCGAGCGGGCCCTGTCGTTCCTCGCCTACCAGGTCGTCGACCGTTCGAACGCGCTCGGCGTGATGAGTCAGGGGGCGCTGTTGGCGGCCCTGGCGGAGCGGGGATTCCTCGTTGCCGAGGACGCACGGGTCGTCGTGGGTGTGGACGCGATGGTTGAGCGGTCGTCGTGGTTCGAGGTGCACCGTCACGACCTCGCCTTTGACGTGGACGGGGCCGTGATCAAGGTCGACGACTTCGCGCTTCGGTCCCGGCTGGGCTCGACGTCTCGCGCGCCGCGATGGGCCATCGCGCGAAAGTTCCCCCCCGAAGAGCGCACGACACGACTCCTCGCAATCGAGGTCTCGATCGGCCGTACCGGTCGGGCGACCCCCTTCGCGGTCCTCGAACCGGTCGTCGTCGCGGGATCGACGGTGTCGCTCGCGACGCTGCACAACGCTGACCAGGTGGCGCTAAAGGACGTCCGCCCGGGTGACGTCGTGGTGGTGCGCAAAGCGGGCGACGTCATTCCCGAGGTGGTGGGTGCGGTGATCGACCCGACCGTCGAGCGCGGCGAGCCATGGACGTTCCCGAGCGTGTGTCCTGAGTGCGGCGGCCCACTCGTGCGACTCGGCGACGAGCGCGACAGTTACTGCGTGAATCCGACGTGTCCAGCCCAACTCCTCCAGCAGATCGCTCACTTCGCGTCGCGCGGCGCGCTCGACATCGAGGGCCTCGGTGAGCAGCGCGCTGCTCAGTTGATCGAAGCGGGGCTCGTAGCCGACGTGGCCGACCTGTTCGACCTCGACGTGGCGGCGCTCGAGCAACTCGAGGGAATGGGTGCGGTGTCGGCGGCGGCGCTCGTGGGCGCTATCAAGCGGGCCAAGGTCCAACCACTTAGTCGACTGCTCGTCGCCATCGGAATCCGCCACGTCGGGCCGGTCGCGGCGCGCGCTCTCGCCACCTGGTTCACGTCGTACGCGGCGTTGGTCGAGGCGCCACTGTCTGAACTGGAGGCGATCGACGGTGTCGGGCCGGTCATCGCGGCGTCGGTGTTCCAGTTCGTGCGCTCACCCGAAGTGATCGAGCGGATGGCGCGATTGGCCGATGCTGGGCTGACCCTCATCGAGCCCTCGATCGGTTCGCTGGACCAAACGTTGGCCGGTCGCGCCGTCGTGGTCACCGGGTCGGTGCCGGGGTTCACTCGTGAAGCGGCCGAGGCCGCCATCGTCGCGCGCGGTGGCACGTCGCCGGGCACAGTGTCGGCCAAGACCTACTGCGTGGTGGTGGGGGACGCACCGGGGACGAGCAAGCTCACCAAGGCTCGGACCCTCGGTGTGCCGCTCGTCAGTGGCGACGAGTTCGAGGCGTTGCTCGTCTCTGGTACCTGGCGTACGACCATTGCCCGAGACGAAGAGACAGTGCTCTAGGGTTGGGTCTGCCCATGTCTACCTACACGTTCGCACCCGGTCATGACGTCGTCGGTCGCTACCGCATCACCGATACCGTGGGCGTCGGGTCGACGGCTGAGGTCTACGTCGCCGAGGATCGCACCCTGCACCGTACGGTGATCTTGAAGGTCCTGCTCCCGCAGTTGGCCGCGCACGAAGACGTACGCCGAACATTCC
>JAJYPU010000206.1 GCA_021795095.1 Actinomycetes bacterium
CCAGTACCGACCACGTGCCGTGGTCGATGCCCCAGGTCCGGTCGTCGAGTGCGACCGAGACGGGCTTGACGATCTCGGAGACCTGCGCGGCCACGTCGGGTGCCCCCGGCGCCGGGTAGTCGAAGTCGAACAGTTGCTGGGGAAAGCCGTAGAAGTCGTGGATCACCGGGGGGTTCGCCATCGAGGTCACGGCGGCGGTGTCGATATACCAGTGCGCGGAGATCGCGAGCACCGCCCGAGGGCGGTCACTCAGTAGGCCGAACGTCGCCCACGCGTCGGTGAAGTGGTTGTGTTCGAGGGTATTCATAGGGGTGCCGTGTCCGATGAACGCGGCGGGCATGGGGGCCATGGTGTCTCCCAACGGTCGAGGTGACTCCAGTGTAGTGGCAAGTAGGTGACATATCAACAAATTTGGTAGGCTGGAACCATGAGTGAGATCAACTGGCTCGCGGCCGACGAACTGGCGGCCTGGAAGGGCCTGGCGCTGATGAACTTGCAGTTGAGCGCGACGCTCGGCCGCGCGCTCGCGGCCGACGGTCTCTCGTACCCGGACTACCTCGTGTTGACCACCTTGTCGGACCACGAGGACAATCGGTGCCGGGTGGTCGAGTTGAGTGACGAGCTCGGGTGGGAGAAGAGCCGAGCGTCACACCACGTGGCCCGCATGCGCGAGCGCGGTCTCGTCGAGAAGCAGCGATGTCCCACCGATCAGCGTGGCGCCTACGTGGTCCTGACCGACGCGGGCCGTCGAGCGCTTGACGCCGCGGCACCGGGACACGTGGCGACGGTTCGCCAGAACTTCGTGGACCTGCTCACGTCCGAACAGTTGAACGCGGTGGCGACGATCTCGTCGGTCGTGCTGACACACCTCGCCAACGCCCGCGACTGACCCGCGACTGACCAGACAACGACAGAACGCCGGGCCAAGTGGCCCGGCGTTCTGTCGTTGAAGGCGCTACGCGCTGTAGTGCTCGCGCCAAATCAGTCGATAGACCTTCACCTTGCGCGGGATGGACCGCAGACCAGGGATGAACGGCAACAGCAGGAGCAGGATCGAGAGCAGCCCCATCAGCGCCGAGACCTGCACGTCGGCGTTGGTGCTGGAGTTGAACGGCGGCACCTGGTACCAGAAGGTGTAGAGCCACAGCCACGCCTGGCCCGGGTAACTCCCCGTCTCGTTCATCATCCCCCACTGGCTGCCCAGGAGATGCTGCTTCTGGGCCAGGTTGGCGAGGTACGTCCCGTCAGCTACGAACAACAACGGCTTGGTGTAGTTCGTCGTGTAGAAACCGCCCCCCGTCACGAGCGCCTGGTCGAGCGCGCCCGATCGGGCCATCGAGGTGAGCTTGTTGATTAGCTCCGGCACTGGCCCGGCGTTGGTCGCGGGTACGTTGATCTGGCCGTTGCTCCAGGTCATCTTGGAGGCGCCCGCGGTGTAGTTCGACACCCACGACTTCTGCTGGGAGGCGCTCGCGCTCTTCCACTCGGTGAGCGCCGCGCTCAGTGGCTTGTCGTAGGGCAAGCTCGAGAGCGGGTTGATGACGAAGTCTCGGACCGTGTTGACGGGAATCGTCACGCCGGCGAACTGCGCCAGCCGCAGGGGACCGAGGTTCTGACCAGGCGCCGCGGTGTTGTATGGTGCCCCGTACTTGGCGGTTACGGTCGACCCGTTCAGCTCGCCGAGCGCGGTGGTCGCGAAGTCGATCGGATCGGCGTTCGACCACGCTTTGACCGTGATCGCGCGTTCGTCGGGCGAGCCGAAGAGCGTGGCGAGCAGGACCACGAGCAGTCCCACCACGATGATCGCGATGGTGCCTTCCTTGATGATGTCGTAGGGGACGTATTTACCCTTGTACTCGGGCGCGTCGACGTCGGGGCGAAATGGCTTCGTGCTCACTTGGTGGCTCCGTTCTGCTCTTCAAACGGGGGAACGACACCCTTGACCCGCACCATCAAGACGTGGATAGTCGTCAGGAGCACGGCGGCGAGCGGTAGCAAGACGATGTGCCACATCAGCATCTGACCGAGGTTCAACACGTTGAAGATCGACCCCGCGCCGGTGGCGTTGATGCCGTCCTTGGCCTGCGTCGAGATCCACTGCGAGTCGAAGTTGGTCTGCGAGACGTACCCCGTGAAGGCAGTTCCGACCGACGCGAGGAACGTGACGACACCGGTCACCCAGGTGAGTGACCGTCCGCCGCGCCACGCGGCCATGAAGAATTTGCCCCACAGGTGCACGATCATCGCGAAGAAGAAGATCTCCACGCTCCAGAGGTGCGTCGAGTTCACGAAGTGACCGATCGACGACGAATGCCACCACTGCGGGCCGCGGATCGCGAGGATGATCCCCGACAGGATGACCAACATCAGCGCGGCGAGGGTCGTCACACCGAAGACGTAGATCCACGAGGAGACGTAGGCCGGCTGGGTGTCCGGGAGCAACTTCTCGGGGGGAAGGTGGCCGGTCGCGCGCTTGCGCAGGCGCGTCGTCCACTGCCGTTCGATCTCAGCGGTACTCATCGGCTCTCCTTACGGCGGCTGCGACCGGGGAACGGCAGGAACAGCGCTGCGATAAAGGCGATGATCATGAGCACGATGACGATGAAATTCGCCAGCGAGATGTCGATCACGCCCCAGTGGATGTAGTGCCCGTAGTTATTGAGCGGTATCAGGGCCGCTAACGACCAAAAATAAGCCATGGCTTGCTCGTTCCTCCCAACTAGATCCGAGGTGCCTCGTCTCGCAGCACGAGTGTCGTGACCGTGAGGCTACTTGGCAACGACGCGCGACGCGGACTAGTCACGCCACCGTTTTAGTTCCTGGCACGCGGTCGCGCGCGGTCTGACGCAGGTGAAACTGAGTAACACCTATGCAAAGCGACACCGCGCCAGCGATATGCAGTTCGACGAGGACGACCGGAACGTGGGTGACGTACTGGACAAAGCCAATGATCGCCTGAATGAGCGCGATGACCACGAGCCGACGCACGCCTAGGCGCAGCGCGTCGGGGACGCCGCTTCGCCAGATCGCGAAGACGAGCCCGGTCACCAGTCCAAGGAAGAGCACGGCCAGCACCGAGTGGACCCAGGCGGCGTCGGCGAAGGCGAACGGCAGTCGCCGAGCCACGAGCTGGCCCTGCGCCGCACCAGCGTGAGGGCCCGAGCCGGTAGTGGCGGTGCCCGCGAACAGGACGAGGACGAACGGGATCCAGAGCAAGCGCGCGATGAGACGGAAGTGCGGATCGCGCACGTCCGCGCGGGTGCCGGGGCCGTAGACGTACTTCGAGCGGTGATAGAGGATGGCCCCGACGACGACCATCGCGAGTGACAGGATCATGTGCAGTGAGACCAGCCACGGATTGAGTTTGGAGTAGACGACGAAGGCGCCGAGGATGGCGTCGGCGACCACACCGAGCACCAGCAGACCGGAGAAGCCGATGAGGTCACGTCGCCGCTCGGTACGCAGCCACGCCGCGACGAACGTCACGCCGGTCACGATCACGAGGACGATGGTGACGATCCGGTTCGTGTATTCGATCAGGGGGTGGATCGACCACGACCCGGTTATCTGATGGCTGTAACAGGTGGGCCAGTCGGGGCAGCCGAGCCCCGAACCGGTCAGGCGAACCGCGCCGCCGGTGAGCACGATCACGATCATTGAGAGGAACGAACTGAAGGCGAACCAGCGGAACTTCGGTGGCGGGACACGGAATCGGGGCGTCGAGGTCACCCCCGCAGCCTACGT
>JAJYPU010000032.1 GCA_021795095.1 Actinomycetes bacterium
TCGCGCCGGCCGGTGACCCGTCGAAGCGCTCGGGCACGGCTCGCCACTGCGCCGCCCGGTGCACCAGCGCCTCGTCGCGCGCGAGGATTCGGGCTCGACGCACGTCGCCGTTCGCCGCCGCCGCCGCGGTGCGCGCGAGGGACTCCTCGACGCCGTCGGCCATGACGATCGCGGCGACGTCGTCGTCGCCGAGCGCCCGTAGACGCACCTCGAGGCACCGCGACACGATGGTGTCGAGCGCGGGCGGCGTCTCGTGGGCCGTCAGCACGAAGATGGTGCGCGGCGGCGGTTCCTCGAGGGTCTTGAGCAGTGCGGGCGCCGACGGCGCGGTACCGGTCACCGTGAGTTCGATGTCCTCGAGGATGACGATCTGGTAGCCCTCGCCGAGCGGGCGCCGGCGGCTGAGCCGCTCGGCCTCGCGCAGTTCGTCGACCCGCCACGACAGGCCCGCGCGCTCGATGACCGTGACGTCGGTGTCAGCACCCGAGAGCACGAGCCGGCATGCCTCGCACGCTCCACAGCCGTGCTCGGCGCACTGCAGCGCCGCCGCCATGGCGATCGCGGTGTCGCGCAGGTTCGATCCGTCCGGTCCGGCCACGAGGAAGGCGTGCACCGGGTGGCGCACGTACTGTCGAAGCAGCTCCGCCGCCCGCGTCTGTCCCACGAGGCGGTCAAAGACGTCAGGCACCGGGCCACACCTCGGCGAGCACGGCGTCGACCGCCGAGGAGACCGTCGCGAGGTCGACGGCGCCGTCGACGACACGCCAGTGGACGGGGTCGGCGGCGGCGAGCTCGAGGTACCCCGCGCGCACGCGTTCGTGGAAAGCCACGTCGGCCGACTCGAACCGGTCGCGGTGGTCGCGCAGCCGCCGTTCGTCGGCGAGCTCGACGGGGATGTCGAGCAGGACCGTCACGTCAGGCTGGCAAGTGCCGATGGCGAGCTCGGTCGCCGCGCGCAGCAGTGCGAGGTCGACCCCGCCGCCGTAGCCCTGATAGGCGATCGAGGAGGCCCAGTACCGGTCGCTCACGACCGAGCGGCCGGCCGCCAGTTCGGGCTCGATGACCGTCGCGGCGTGATGGGAGCGGTCCGCGAGCATCAAGAGCGACTCGGTGACCACGCTCATCGGAGCGCTCGCGTCGAGCAGCCAACGGCGAAGCTCGACGCCGAGGGGTGTGTCGCCGGGTTCGAACGTGAAGCGAGCCCCTCGGTCCTCGGCGACGCGTCGGGCCTGGGTGCTCTTACCGCTCGCGTCGATGCCCTCGAAGACGACGAAGCGACCGCGACTCATCGATCGTCGCTTCGAACGCGCGCGGTCAGCACAGCGTTGGCGGCCGAGCCGACGGCGGTGGCCGCGCGCTTCGTGGCGCCGGTCGCCTTGGCCGCGGACTTCTTCGCGGCCGTCTTCTTCGCCGTGGTCTTCTTGGCGGCGGTCTTCTTGGCGGCGGTCTTCTTGGCGGCGGTCTTCTTCGCCGCGGTCTTCTTCGCGGTGGTCTTCTTCGCCGGTGCGCGACGAGTCGAGGGTTCGGCGTTTCGACGCTCGGCGAGCAACTCACCGGCCCGGTCCAGGGTGATGGTCTCGGGCGTGTCACCGAGGCGCAACGTCGCGTTGGACTCACCGTCGGTCACGTAGAGACCGAACCGGCCCGTGCGCACGACGATCATGCGCTTGGTGACCGGGTCCTCGCCGAGCTCGCGCAGGGGACCCGCCGCCGCGCGCCGACCGCGCGCCTTAGGTTGGGCGAGCAGGGCGAGGGCCCCGGCGAGGTCCACCGTGAAGATCTCGTCCTCGCTCGCCAGTGAGCGCGTCTCCTTGCCCC
The DNA here is from genome assembly GCA_021795095.1 of Actinomycetes bacterium. The sequence continues at coordinate 1,819 of JAJYPU010000032.1, forward strand.
ACGTCAGGTAGGGGCCGTAGCGGCCGTTCTGGGCGAGGATGGGCTGACCGTCCTCGGGGTGGCGACCGACCTCACGCGGCAGCGCGAGCAGCCGGCGTGCGTCCTCGAGGGTCATCGTCTCGGGCGACATGCTCGAGAAGAGCGACGCCGTCTTGGGCTTGTTCTTCGGATCGGTCATCTCACCGACCTGCACGTAGGGCCCGAAGCGCCCGGCCTTCAACAGGATCGGCAGGCCCGTGGCCTCGTCGACGCCCAGGGTGCGATCGTTGCTCGGCGCGGACAACAGCTCGAGGGCCCGCTCAACGCTCAGCGAGTCGGGTTCGGTGGCCTCGGGGATCGAGACCCGGTCCTCGCCATGGGTGAGGTAGGGCCCGTAGCGCCCCGAACGCACCGACACCGGCTGGCCGTCGGGCGCGAGGCCGAGCGGCAGCGAGTTGATCGCCGCGAAGTCGAAGTCGGGCGTCTCGTGGGTCATCTGGTGCAGGCCTACCCGGGCGAAGTCGGTGGTGGCCGACGGGTCGCCGTAGTAGAAGCGCTGCAGCCACGGCTCGAGGTCCTGGCGGCCCTCGGCGATCTCGTCGAGCTGGTCCTCCATGGCCGCGGTGAACTGGTAGTCGACCAGGTCGGCGAAGTGGGTCTCAAGCAGGTTCACCACCGCGAAGGCGCGAAAGGCGGGCACGAGGGACTTGCCCTTCTTCCAGACGTAGCCCCGGCGGTCGATCGTCTTCATCACCGAGGCGTAGGTCGACGGCCGGCCGATGCCCAGGTCCTCGAGCTTCTTGATGAGCGTCGCCTCGGAGTAGCGGTCGGGCGGCTGGGTCTCGTGTCGCTTGGCGGTGGCGGCGGTGATTGCCACGACGTCACCCTCGTTGAGGGGTGGCAGCAGGCGCTCCTGGTCGGCGAGTTCGGCCTCAGGGTCGTCAGTCCCCTCGACGTAGGCCCGGCGGAAGCCCGCGAACTCGATGCGAAGTCCGCTCGCGCCCAGGCCGACCGCGACGGGCCGGTCGTAGCCGGGCAGAGCGTCGAGGGTCGTGGCGAAGCGCACCTTTTGCTGGGTGAGCCGGGCGTCGACCATCTGGGAGGCGATCGTGCGTTTCCAGACCAGGTCATAGACGGCGAGTTCGTCACCACCGAGCTGGCTCTGGGCCTCCTCGAGCGAGCGGAACGTCTCGCCGGCCGGGCGGATCGCCTCGTGCGCCTCTTGGGCGTTCTTCACTTTGCGGTCGTAGCGACGCGGCTGGTCCGCGACATAGTCGTCGCCGTAGCGCGAGGCCGCGAGTCGCCGGGCCGCGGTGATCGCCTCGTCGGACAGGGTCGTCGAGTCGGTACGCATGTAGGTGATCCAGCCCTGCTCGTAGAGCCGTTGCGCGGCACGCATCGTGCGCTCGGGGTCAAAGCGCAGCTTGCGGCTGGCCTCGATCTGCAGCGAGGAGGTCATGAATGGCGGCTGGGGGCGTTGGGTGCGCGGAGTCGCGGTAATCGACTCGACCCGGGCCGTGACCGAGGGCAGCCGGTCCGCGATCGCGTCGGCCGTGGCCGCGTCGATGGCGACCACGCCCGCCGAGGAGTCGAGCCGGCCGGATGCGTCGAAGTGCTTGCCCGTGGCGAGTGACCCGCCGTCGAGGGTTTCGAGGGTCGCTTCGAGAGAACCCGCCTCACCGGCGAGGCTGGCTACGACGTCGAACCACGACGCCGCGGTGAAGGCCATGCGCTCGCGCTCGCGCTCACAGACCAGTCGGATCGCGACGGACTGGACCCGCCCGGCCGAGCGGGCTTTGTCCACCACGCGCCACAACACCGGCGACACCTCGTAGCCGACCAGTCGGTCGAGGAATCGACGACCCTCTTGGGCGTCGACCAGACGCAGGTCGAGGTCGCGGGTCTCGCGCACCGCCCGCTCGATGGCCGTGGGTGTGATCTCGTGGAAGACCATCCGTTTGACGGGGACCTTGGGCTTGAGCACCTCCTGGAGGTGCCAGGCGATGGCCTCACCCTCGCGGTCCTCGTCGGTGGCGAGGTAGAGCTCGTCGACCTGCTTCAGGGCCGCGCGCAACTCGGCGACGACCTTGGTCCGATCCGAACTGACGACGTAGACGGGCTTGAAGTGGTCATCGACGTTGATGCCGAGCCGGGCCCACTTCTCGCCCTTGACCGACGCCGGGATCTCAGCCGCGCTCTGGGGGAGGTCTCGGACGTGTCCGACGGAGGGCTTGACGATGTAGTCGGGCCCGAGCATGCCCTGGATGCGGGTGGCCTTGGCCACCGACTCCACAATCACTAAGGCTCGCGCCATCTCCACCTCACTACCTCGCCGCCCACGGCGGTGCCGCCCTACAAACTAGACAGGTCGCCGACCCCGGCGGGCCAAGCTCGCGTCGATTCCCAGTTCCGGGCCGGTTTTCGGCCGACTGCCCTACTCGTCGTTCGCCGGAGCGGCGACGATCTCGTACTGCGGGTTCAAGATGACCGCCTCGCGGCGCAGCGACGTAATCGTGCCGCGCACCAAGAGCCGCGTGCCGCGCTCGATGCCCGGGACGTTGGAGCGGCCCTGGAAGACGAGGGTCACCGACCCCGTGTTGTCGGCAATCACGCAGCGCAGCTCGTGTATCCCGCCCTCGTGGTTGATCGTCATGGCCCGCACGCGCCCGGCGATCTCGGCGAACTGGCGTTGACGCAGCCCCCCGATCGGGAAAGCTCCGCCGGACCGTTCGGCCAGCTTCACGTCGGCCTCGAGGTGGGCATCCTCGCGCACGCCGCCGCGCACGACCTCGTCGCTCATCGTGTCCTGGTCGGCCTGGCCCTCGACGACGCGCGTGCGACCCATCCGGTAGGGGACGATGGTCGCGGCCGTGCGCGGGATGTGCATCACGGCGCCAGCGATCGCGTCGGCGGTCCGGTCGTGCAGGAGCCGTTGGAAGCGCGACGAGAACCCGCGCCGCGGCAGGATCACCATGCAGAAGACGTCGGGGTCGCGCACCACGTCGGCCACGAGCTCGAGCGCCGCGCGGTCCACGCGACGGTCCTCGCACTCCACGATCTCGAGCGAGATCCCCGCCGACGTCGTGTTCGCTGCCCCCCACGCCTGCTCGAGCCGCTTGGTGACCATCGGGTCGATGTCGAAGTGCACGGCACGGATCGAATAGGGGTTGAGCGTCGTCACGTACTGCAGCGCGCGCTCGGTGACGAGGTCGTAGTTGTCGATGAAGACGATGACCCGGTTCATACGAATGCTCGCGAGGCCGCGCGCCCGACTGGCGGCGAAGGCCGCGTCCTCGCGCTCGTACTGGCGGTTGAAGCGGATGAGGCCGTAGTACATGATCGGCCCGACTATGACGATGATCCACGCGCCCTCGGTGAATTTCGCGAGCACGAACACGAGCACGACAATGGCGGTCACGGTCGCGGACGTCGCGTTGACCACGACCCCGAAGCGCCACTTGTTGCGCCGTTCGCGTAGGTGGCGCGCGACCATGCCCGCACCCGCCAGGGTGAAGCCCGTAAAGACCCCGATGGCGTAGAGCGAGATGAGCGCGTTGACCTGGGCGCCGAAGACGATGATCAAAGTGAGCGACACCACGCCGAGCACGATGATGCCGTTGGAGAAGGCGAGGCGGTGCCCGCGCTTGGTCAACTGACGGGGCAGGTACTTGTCCGTGGCCACGTAGTTAGCGAGGAACGGGAACCCGTTGAAGGACGTGTTGCCCCCGGTGTAGAGGATGAGCAGCGTGGAGAACTGGACGAGCAGGAAGATCGCGTGCCCGACCCCGTGCAAACCGAAGACCGCCTGGACCTCCTGGCTGACGACCGTCGGGGTGCCCGCCGCGAAGGGTAGCGCGTGGGTCCACGCCGCGAGCAGCGTCGTGCCGAGCAGCAAGAACCCGAGCACCGAGGACATCACCACGAGCGTCTGACGGGCGTGCTTCGATTCGGGACGCCGGAAGCTCGCGACGCCGTTGGAGATCGCCTCGAGACCCGTGAGCGACGAGCCGCCGTTGGCGTAGGCGCGCAGCAGGGTCAAGAAGGCCACGCCGTAGAGAAGCCCCGTTCCCGGATGGCCGAGCTGCTGCTTGACGAGCAGGTGCGTGGCGGGCTGGGCCACGTGGTGCAGCGTGCCGTTGAACTTCTTCACGTAGCCGACGATGATCGTGGTGCTGAGCATCAAGATGAAGAAGTAGGTCGGGAAGGCGAAGTAGCTGCCCGCCTCGCGTAGTCCGCGCAGGTTGCCGTAGATCAGGATCAGCACGACGCCCACGGTGATCGGCACCGTGTAGTACGTGAGGCGCGGGAAGGCGCTCGTGAGTGCCGCGGTGCCCGCCGAGCACTGCACCGCCACGGTCACGATGTAGTCGATGAGCAGCGCCACGGCCGCGATCTGGGCGATCTTGGGCCCGAAGTTGTCGCGCGCGACCACGTAAGAGCCGCCCGCGGTCGTGTAGTACTTGATCACGTCGAGATACGACGTGGTCACGAAGAAGAGCACGCCGATGATCACGAACATGATCGGCACGACGAGGGCGAACGCCGCGAGTCCGATGTAGGGCGTCAGCTGGGTGAGGATCTCCTCGGTCCCGTACGCCGAGGACGAGATGCAGTCCGGGGCGAGCACGCCGAGCGCGATCGTGCGACGCAGCCGCTCGCCGCCGAGTTGTTCGGTCACGTAGGGCCGCCCGAGCAGCATTCGCTTGAGCCGGTAACCGAGGGTTTCGGGGTAGACGGTCGAGACGTTGGCGTGCGAGGTCAACACCGGTGTGTTGCTCGTTATCTGCTTATCGGCCTCAGACACCATGGGTACACTAACAGCGTGTGTTCCATTTCCTCATGTGGAAGACCTGGTCGATGAGTGCCGTGTTACACGGGGTACGGACCGTGGGAAATGAGTTCGCGCTGCTTTAGTGACACGAATTCTGCGCCGTGCAGCACACGCGAAGATCCGATCGACCCGTACAAGCCTCGAACGAGGTAGGGCCCTGGGACAGAACCGGGTGCTGCCAGGGACACCTGGTCATCGAGACGGTGAGCACGTGCCGAGCTCGTTCAATTGGCCAAGGCAAACCGGTGTGTTCGAATTAGGACACACGCAGTATGCGACGTCGACCCCCGACGCCTCGTCTGTTGCGCCTCACCGAGGAAATGTGGTCTGATAGCCCGGTGCATATCGTGGTGGTCGGGTGCGGCCGAGTGGGGTCGGAGTTGGCCATGCAGCTCTCTGAGGACGGCCACTCCGTCGTCATCATCGACAAGAATCGAGACTCGTTTCGCCGGCTGACCCGGTACCACGGCAAGACACTGCTCGGGTCGGGCTTTGACCGCGACATCCTCTTCAAGGCCGAGGCGGGCCACGCCGACGCCCTCGCGGCGGTCACGAGCGGGGACAACACCAACATCCTCTGTGCGCGCATCGCGCGCGACACCTACCGGATCAAGAACGTGGTCGCGCGAATCTACGACCCCCAGCGCGCCGAGATCTACATGAAGCTCGGCATCCCGACGGTCGCCACCTCGCTGTGGACGACCCAGCAGGTGAAGCGCTGGATGATGCCCTCGGACGACTCGATCGAATGGACCGACGGCGCGGGGACCCTGCACCTGGTGGAGCGGATCGTCCCCGACGTGCTCGCCGGTCGTCCCCTCACCCACTTCAACCTCGGTGACAGTGTCCGGGTCGTCGGACTGATCCGCGGTGGCGTCGGGCGAGTCGCGCTCGACGGCCTCTTCGCCCAGGAGGACGACATGCTCGAGTTCCTCGTCACCCCCCAGGGCCTAGACGACCTGACCACGATGTTGCAGGCGACGTCGTGAGAGTCGTCATCGCCGGCGGCGGGTCGGTGGGCACCGCGATCGCGCTCGACCTCATCGACCGACACCATGACGTGACCCTGCTCGAGCAGGTCACCGCCACCGCCGAGAGGCTCAAAGCGACCCTGCACGGCGTCAACGTGATGGCGGCAGACGCCTGTGAGTACGCCTGTCTCGTCTCGGCCGACCTGCGCGACGCTGATGTCGTCATCGCCGCGACCGGCGACGACGAGGACAACCTGGTCGTCAGCTGGCTCTCCAAGCAGGAGTTCGGCGTGCCGCGCGTGATCGCGCGCATCAACAACTCGCGCAACGAGTGGCTCTTCAACGAGAGTTGGGGCGTCGACGTCTCAGTGTCGACCCCCGCCCTGATCACGTCGCTCGTCGACGAGGCCGTCGAGGTCGGCTCGATCATCAAGCTGCTCGACCTCGCCAACGGCAAGATGAAACTCATCGAGGTGACCCTGGCCGCGAGCGCCCCGGCCGTGGCGAACGAGCTCACCCTCGACGAGCTGCGTCTCAATGACGCGATCCGCGTCGTTGCCGTCGTGCGACGCGAGCAACCGCTCACCCCGACGCCGACCATGCGGTTCCTCGAACACGACCACGTGATCCTGATGGCCCGCGAGAACGCGACCCACGACTGCGCCGACGCCTTCATCGGCTGACGCCGGGGTTGGAAGGCCGCCTCGGCCTAGCATGTGGCCGTGCGAGCTGCGTTCTTCGACCTCGACAAGACGGTGATCGCCAAGTCATCGCTCGTCGCATTAGGCCCCGAGTTCCACGCCCGGGGCTTGCTGCACCGACGCACCATGATCCGCGCCGCGGTCACCCAGATCCTCTTCCTGCGCTTCGGCGCCGACGAGGACAAGTTGACCAAGATCCGCGAGTCGGTGCTGCGCGTCACCAAGGGCTGGGACCGCGACGAGGTCCGCGAACTGGTCACGAGCACCATCACCGAGGTCATCGAGCCGCTGATCTACGCCGAGGCGAAGGCCTTGATCGAACACCACCGCGACCAAGGTGACGAGGTCTGGCTCGTGAGCATGGCGCCGACCGAGATCGTCGAGCCTTTCGCCGAGTTGCTCGGCATCACCGGGGCCATCGCGTCACGCGCGACGATCGACGAGAACGGCAAGTTCACCGGTGAGATGGACTTCCTCGCCCAGGGCGAGAGCAAGGCCGAGGCCATCAGGGAGTTGGCCGAACAGCGCGGCATCGACCTCGCGAGCTCCTACGCCTACTCCGACTCCGAGACTGACTTGCCGATGCTCCAGACCGTCGGCCACGCCTACGCCGTCAACCCCGACCGTCAGCTCACGCGACTCGCCCACGACAACCAGTGGCCGATCCTGAGCTTCACTCACCCCGTGCGCGTGCACGATGGCACCAAGTCGCGCACGCCGTACTTCATCAGCGCCATCGTGATCGGGGCCGCAGCCGTCCTCGGCCAGTCCCGGATCCGTCGGCACTAGGCCGTCGGGTCCTTGCGGGACTAGAGCGTCAACAGGTCGCGCGCGCCCGTGTCGGACGAGGGGTGGCGCAACTTGCTCATCGCCCGGGCCTCGATCTGGCGGATCCGCTCGCGGGTGAGGTTCATCTCAGCGCCGACGTCCTCGAGGGTCCGGATCTCGCCGGCCCCGTCGAGCCCGAAGCGCATCCGCAGGATCTTCTGCTCGCGCTCGTCGAGGGGCTGGAGCAGCTTCTCGATAGCCGCGGGCATCATCTTGACCGCCGCGACGTCAAAGGGCGACTCCGCCGAGCGGTCCTCGACGACGTCACCGAGCTCGGCGTCGCCGTCCTCGCGCAGTGGCTCGGACAGCGAGATCGGCTCGGAACGGAAGCGCAGCGCCTCGATCAGCTTGTCCTCGGGCATCTCGCACTCATCGCAGAGTTCCTTGATGGTCGGCGGACGGCCGAACTTCAACTCGAGGCGTGACTGGGCCTTCTGGACGCGCGCGAGCGTGTCGCCGGCGTGCACCGGGAGGCGGATCGTGCGACCGGTGTTGGCGATGCCACGCGTGATCGCCTGGCGGATCCACCACGTGGCGTAGGTCGAGAACTTGAAGCCCTTGCGCCAGTCGAACTTCTCCACGGCGTGCATCAGTCCGAGGTTGCCCTCCTGGATGAGGTCGAGCAGCGGCAGGCCCGACGCCTGGTACTTCTTCGCGATCGAGACCACGAGGCGAAGGTTCGACTGCACGAAGTCACGCTCGGCCTGGTCACCGCGGTGTTCAGCCCGTCGCAGGGCCTGCTTACGTGCGGGGGTGAGCTTGATCTTCTTGTCGGTCTCGGCGGCGAGTAGCTCGGCTCGTGCCTCGCGGCCCTCCTCGATGGCCTGGGCCAACTGGACCTCGTCGTCCTTGGTCAGCAGCGTGTATTGACCGATGTCCGACAGGTACAGACGTACGAGATCCTCGTCGTCGCGATCAACGCGGTCCTTTGCCATGCTCTCCCTCTTCACCATCGCCGGTTCCCGACGTACCTAGTTATACGGGGGTAGGCAACTTACCGGGAAATCACCAGACTCTCGCCGTACCCGGCGTCCTCAAGGGTCCGCGACAGCGCCCGCGCCGCCGCCTGCCACGCGGGGTCGTCGTAGATCTCCTGGTCGTGGGCGTGCTGGGCCAGCTGGCGCAGCGCACGCACCACGACGTCGGTGACCTCGACCAGGGTCTCGCTCAGCGACGCGTCAGACTCGTCGACCCGGGCGTCGCGCAGCGCCACGAGCAGTCGGGGCAGCACGACCATCGTGGTCGCATAGACCGCGAGCGCCCCCGTCGGGTCGGCGTCGATGGCCGAGGTCAGCACGTCGACCACGACCGGCATAGGCGACACGGTCGCCTCGCCCAGCGCTTCGCGCAAGGTGAGCGACACCGTCCCGCAGGCCCGAGCCATCTCGTAGAGCCCGACGACGTAGCCGTCATCGCCCACCTCGCCGGCGCGTCGACCGAGGACGCCGTAGATAGCCTCAGCGGCGCTCGCGATCGAGCGGGTGGTCTCGGTCACGACGTGGGCCGGAAGGCGTTGGTGATCGGCATGCGCCGGTCGCGTCCGAAGGCCTTGGAGGAGATGCGCACCCCCGGGGGCATCTGGCGACGCTTGTACTCACTGCCGTCCACGAGTCGCACAATGCGCAGCACCAACTCGGGGTCATGGCCGAGCTCGATCATGGCCTCGGCGGTGAAGTCGCGCTCGACGTAGAGCTCGAGCAGCGGGTCGAGCTCGTCGTAGGACGGCAGGGACTGGTCGTCGCGCTGATCGGGGCGCAACTCGGCCGAGGGCGCCTTCTCGAGCACCGACGCCGGGATCGGCTCGGGGTCGCCGACCTCGCGCGCGACTGCGTTGCGGTACCGGCACAGCTCGTAGACCAGGGTCTTGGGGACGTCCTTGATCACGGCGAACCCACCGGCCGAGTCCCCGTAGAGCGTCGAGTACCCCGTCGCCATCTCGGACTTGTTGCCGGTGGTGAGCACGATGGCCCCGGTCGCGTTTGAGACCGCCATCAGGATCACCCCGCGGATGCGTGATTGGAGGTTCTCGTCAGTGAGCCCGACGGGCTCGGCGCCAAAGACGTCGCGGAGCATTGAGGCGAAGGCGACGTGGGCGTCCTCGATCGGCACGGTGACCAGGTCGATGTCGAGGCGGGTAGCCAGTTCCACCGCGTCGGCGATCGAGTGATCCGACGAGTAGCGGCTCGGCATGGCGAAGCCGCGCACGGCGGCGGCACCGACGGCGTCGGCGGCGATGGTCGCCACGAGCGAGGAGTCCACCCCGCCCGAGACGCCCAGGATGACCGAGCGGAACCCGTTCTTTCGCAGGTAGTCCCGGGTACCCGTGACCAGGGCCTGGTAGATCTCGGCCGTCTCCTCGGGCGGAGGCGTCACGACGTTGGCCCGATAGGAGGTGCTCGTCGCTCGCGGCGCGGGCGAGATCGGCGTGCCGACCGAGGACGCTCGCGCCTCGACGTCGGCGAGCAGCATCGCCTCTTCGAACGCGCCGGCGCGCGCGATGACCGTCCCGTGCTCGTCGACGACGACGCTCTGGCCGTCAAAGACGAGTTCGTCCTGACCACCCACGAGGTTCACGTAGGCGATCGGGCAATTGACCTCGCGCGCGCGGGCGGCCAGCATCGCCTCGCGTTCGTCGCGCCGACCGCGGGCGAAGGGCGACGCGTTGGCGACCACGAGCATCGTCGCGCCCTGGGCGGCCAGCTGGGTGGCCGGCCCGTTGGCCGTCCACACGTCCTCACAAATCAGCAGGCCGACCGCGACGCCGTTTACGTTAACGATGGCGTGCTCGCCGATGCCGGGGTGGAAGTAGCGCTGCTCGTCGAAGACGTCGTAGTTGGGCAAGAGCCGCTTGGAGGCCGTCGCGACCACCTTGTTGGCGTCGATCACGGCCAGGGCGTTGGCGACGTGGGCGCGCGCGGGCGTCGTCTGGACGACGTCGCGGCCGTCGTTGGAGGGCGCGAGGCTGATCCAGCGCTCCCCGTCGGCGAGCACGGTGCCCACGACCACCGCCGGCCCCTCACCGAGGGACGCGAGCACCTCGAGCGCCTCGTCGGCGGCGATGATGAAGCCCTCCTTCAAGAGCAGGTCTTCGGGCGGGTAGCCGAGCAGGGAGAGTTCGGGCGTCACAACCAGGGCTGCACCGGCGGCGGCGGCCTGCGCGCGGAACCGGCCGATCGTCGCGACGTTCGGGGCCAGTCCGCCAACCACCGCGTTCATCTGGGCGAGCGCGAGTCGAACAATGGGCACGACGTCGAGCCTATCGGCGACCGGTTCAGTCGCCCGAGTCCCCGCGAGGCGCCGCAACGTTTCACACGCGGTTAACAAAACCCGCCTCGCGGCGACGAGTGGGTCGCCAGACTGGAGGACGACGCGTGAGGTTCGCGCTGACGGGTAAGGAGCGATGGTGGCGTATCAGGCTGAGTACATCTGGATCGACGGCACGGAGCCGACGCGCAAGCTGCGCAGCAAGACCCGGATCGTCCCCGACGGCAAGAAGCCACCGGTGTGGGGCTTTGACGGTTCAAGCACCAACCAGGCGACCGGCCACTTCTCGGACTGCGTCCTCCAGCCGGTCTTCACGTGCCCCGACCCCCTGCGGGGGCCCAACGACGTGCTCGTGATGTGTGAGGTGCTCAACGCCGACTTAAGCGCGCACCCAACCAACACCCGCGCCGCCGCGGTTTCGGTCGCCAAGCAGTACGCGAGCTTCGAGCCGATGTTCGGCATCGAGCAGGAGTACACCTTCTTCCAGGACGGCCGTCCCTACGGCTGGCCCGAGGTCGGCTTCCCGGCGCCCCAGGGTCCGTATTACTGCGGCGTCGGTGGCACCAAGATGCCCGGCCGCGAGATCGTCGAGGCCCATACGCTCGCCTGCCTGCGCGCCGGACTCGCGATCGAGGGGACCAACGCCGAGGTGATGATGGGCCAGTGGGAGTTCCAGATCGGCGTGCTCGGCACCGTCGAGGTCGGCGACCAGCTCTGGATCGCGCGGTGGCTGCTCGAGCGCATCGCCGAGGACTTCGGCGTCGACGTCAGCTTCGACGCCAAGCCCGTCAAGGGCGACTGGAACGGCGCCGGGGCCCACACCAACTTCTCGACCAAGCAGATGCGCGCCGCCGGTGGCTGGGACGCGATCATCGCGGGCTGCGAGGCCCTCGGCACCCGGGTGCACGAGCACATCGAGAACTACGGTGACGGGATCAAGGACCGCCTCACCGGGGCCCACGAGACCGCACCGTGGTCAAAGTTCTCCTACGGCGTCTCGGACCGCGGCTCGTCGGTGCGCATCCCCGGCGGCGTCGCGCGCGAGAAGCGCGGCTACCTGGAGGACCGTCGCCCCAACGCCAACGTCGACCCCTACGTGGTCGCACGCCTGATGGTCGAGACCATCTGCGGCGCCGCCGCCTCGGCCAAGCCCGTGGCGAAGTCGGCGGCCAAGCGCACGCCCGCCGCGAAGACCGTGGCGAAGAAGGCGCCCGCGCGCAAGGCCCCGGCTCGCCGATAGCCCCGTCGCGCAAGGCCGTGCCCGTGCCCTGACCAGAGGTGCGAGAATGTCCCCGATGCAGAGTCAAGCCCAGTACGTCCTACGGACGGTCGAGGAACGGGGGATCCGTTTCGTCCAGCTCTGGTTCACCGACGTGCTCGGCCGCCACAAGGCGTTCCACGTCACGCCGGCGGAGCTAGAGGATGCCCTCGAGGAGGGGATGACCTTCGACGGCAGCGCGATCGACGGCTTCTCGCGCACCCGCGAGTCCGACGTGCTGGCGCGCCCCGACCTCACGACCTTCCAACTGCTGCCCTGGTACGAAGGCGGCGGGGGCGTCGCGCGCGTGTTCTGCGACATCGACAACATCGACGGGACGCCCTTTGACGGCTGTCCCCGTCAGCAGCTGCGCCGGGTGCTGGGCCGCGCGCACGAGCAGGGCTACACCTTCTTCGTGGCACCCGAGATCGAGTACTTCTACTTCGAGGGGCTCGACACCAGCCGGCCACCGCGGCCCATCGACAACGGCAGCTACTTCGACCTGTTGCCCGACGACGTGGGCAGCCAGCTGCGTCGGCGCACCGTGCTCATGCTCGAGGAGATGGGCATCGGCGTCGAGCACGCCCAGCACGAGGACGCCCCGGGTCAGCACGAGATCGACCTGCGCTACACCGACGCGCTCACCATGGCCGACACCGTCATGACGGTGCGCTACGTGGTCAAAGAGCTGGCCCGCCAGTCCGGCGTCACCGCCAGCTTCATGCCCAAACCCCTCGCCACGGTCCAGGGTTCGGGCATGCACACGCACGTCTCGCTATGGCGAAACGACGCCAACGCCTTCATCGGTGACGGCCCCTACGGGCTCTCGGACGTCGCGACGCGCTTCATCGCTGGCTTGGTGCGTCACGCTCCCGAAATCACCGCGATCACCAACCAGTGGGTGAACTCCTACAAGCGCCTCATTCCCGGACTCGAGGCGCCGATCAACGCCGACTGGGCGCGCTACGACGGTGCCGCACTGGTGCGGATCCCCTCGGTCAAGCCCGGGCGCATCGACTCGACCAGGATCGAGTTCCGCTCGCCGGACCCGGCGGCCAATCCCTACCTCGCCTTCGCCGTGACCCTCGCCGCGGGCCTGCGCGGGGTGACTGGCGACTACGAGCTGCCCACCGAAGGCGAGCGCGTCGCGCCGCTGCCCCAGTCGCTCGCCGAGGCCGTCGATCTGATGGAGCAGTCCTCGCTGCTGCACGAGACCCTCGGCGAACACCAGGTCGAGTGGTTCTTGCGCAACAAGCGCGCCGAGTGGGACGCCTACCGCGGCCAGGTCACCCCTTTTGAGCTCGAACGGTACCTGCCCCTGTTGTGACCATCGACGTCGTGCTCTGCGTGCCCTCGTGCGAGGGGCCGATCAAGAAGGCCTTCGAGGTCACGGGCGTCACCCCCGCGGTCGCCTCGTCCGGGCGCCTGAACGAGGTCACCGCGCTCGAGCCGACCGACGGCTACGCGGGCGCCGTGATCAACGCCGCGGGCTTCCCGTTCAACGACGCGATGAACCTCTGTCGCCAGCTACGCCACCGGGACCGTCCGGTGGGACCGATCATCCTGCTGGTGGACCACTACCAGCTCGACGACCTGACCTTTCGCGAAGACCTCTTCGATGACTTCGTCGTGGGCCCCTTTGACGTGAGCGAGCTGTCGACCCGGCTGCGCCACCGGCTACGCCGGGCCGGCAACGAGAACGTCGCCGCCCGGATCGAGCAGGGCGGGCTGGTCATGAACCTCGAGACCTACCAGGCCACGATCGCGGGACGCGTGATGGACCTGACCTACATGGAGTACGAACTGCTCCGGTTCCTCGCGACCAACCCCCAACGGGTCTTCACGCGTGAGACACTGCTGAGTCGGGTCTGGGGCTACGAGTACTACGGCGGCGCGCGAACCGTGGACGTCCACGTTCGCCGACTGCGCGCGAAGCTCGGTGAGGAGCACGCCCACTTGATCCAGACGGTGCGCTCGGTTGGCTACAAGTTCGGCGCCGACGGCGAACGGGGCGACGGCGAGGACTAGTGCGTGGGGGCGTAGGCCCAGAGCTCGACCTCGGCGCGGGCGCCGAGCGGCAGCTGGGCCACGGCGACCGCCGAACGGGTGGGACGCGGAACCGTGAAGGCCTCGACCCAGACCTCGTTGCAGGGGCCGAAGTCGGCCATGTCGAGGAGGAACAGCGTCGCCTTGACGACTTGGTCGAGGGTCGCGCCCGCCTCGGCGAGGACCTCGCGGGCGTTCTCGAGCGCTTGGCGCAACTGGCCGGCGGCGGACGGGTCGGCCATGGTCGGCGAGTCCTGTCCGGGCAGGAGGCCGAGCTGGCCCGAGATCACGACGAGGTCACCGGCGCGACGCCACGGCGAGTAGGGCCCTACGGGGGTGGACACGGACGCCGCCGATCAGCTGAAGGAGTTGCCGCACCCGCAGGTGCGCG
>JAJYPU010000033.1 GCA_021795095.1 Actinomycetes bacterium
AGACTGAGTCTCACTCAGCGGCTGGCGATGACACGCGAAAGGGAACTCCGGCGCTCGTCGGGGCGAACAACTCCGTGAGGAGTGCAGCATGAGTGGACTCACTAGAACTCACTCGGTTGCAACGGTCGTCACTGACGCTGACCGATGGCGAGGCGACGTCGGTGTCGATGCGGCCGGCGAAGATCGAGCGCCCCCGCACCACGGCGTCACCACTCAACGCCGATCCGATGATGGCGAGCAGCGTGGCCGCGCTGCGTGGGCTGAAGACAGCGATCGTTCGCATCGACGGCGGCTTGACGGCACCGACCAGGCGGGTGGCTCGACTGACCGCGTCGGACGCCACCCGCTGCGACTCCAGGACGCCGGGGCCTCGACCAGCCTGAAGTCCCCATCCAGTCTGGTCGCCCGACTCGTCCGCGGCGATCGCCTCGACCGAAAGGAACGCACCGGTGCGCTCGGACCGTGCTCGGATCCCGTAGGTGGATGCGACCACGGTCTGTACGTCGTAGTCCGAGTAGTCCGCGGACTCGACCTGTCGGATCCGTTGGGCTCCGCGAACCAAGCGTTCGGTAGCGACCGCGAGCGCCACCTTGTCATCGAGGGACATCGAGCGCACCGACGGGTCGCTCAACTCGAGTGGCGCGGACGCGACGCCGTCGGGGCGGGCGAACGCAACAAACTCGTCCTCTGAGGCGAATCGGGCATTGTCACGCGCTTCACTGACCGCCCGATCGATGGCGCTCTCGTCGAGCGAGCCGGTCCACGCCACGCCGACCCGGGCACCGGCCGCGCCTTCGCGAAGTATCCGGATCCCGACGCCGCCGGACGCGGCTCGTGCGAGGTTCTCAACGCGGCCGTCGTAGACCTTGATCGCAATCTCGGTCCCCGCCGACACGTAGACCTCCATGGCCTCATCGTCCCCCGCGCGCCCAAGGATGTTCTCGACGAGCTCGGTCAGGTCATTCACGACGCCGTGCCCCCGACGGTGACCGCGCTCAGTCGCAATGTGGGCTGTCCGGTCCCCACGGGCACCTGCTGACCGTCCTTGCCGCAGGTGCCCGGACCACCCATGGCGAAATCTCCGGCGACCGCGTCCACTCGCTGGAGGATCGCTGGTCCGTTCCCGATCAGGTTGCAGTCGCGTAGGGGCGCCGTGATCCGACCGCCTTCGATGAGGAATGCTGACGTCATCCCGAAGACGAAGTCGCCGGTGGCGGTATTGACCTGACCGCCGCCGAGCTGGGCCACGTAGATGCCGTAGGGCGTCTGGGCGACGATCTCGTCGGCGTCGGAGTCCCCGGCGAGCAAGAACGTATTGGTCATCCGCACCATCGGGAGGTACTGATAGCCCTGGCGGCGCCCGTTGCCCGAGCCGCCTCTTCCGGCCGACCTGGCTCGCAGGTGATCCCACATGTAGTCGGTGAGCACTCCGTTCTCGATGAGTACCGTGCGCGCGCCGGGGTGTCCCTCGTCGTCGACCCCGACGTAACCCCATTCGCCCGTAACCGACCCGTCGTCAACGAGGGTCACCAACGGGCTGGCGACGCGCTCACCGCGTCGCCCGGCGTACACCGACGCCTCCTTCGCGATCGCGTCGGCCTCGAGGCCGTGACCGCAGGCCTCGTGAAAGAGGATGCCCCCCGAACCACCTGCGAGCACGACGGGTAAGTCACCCGAGGGCGCCGGGCGGGCCGCCAGCTTGGTGATCGCCTGGCCAGCGGCAGCGCGCGCTGCCTCATCGATGAGGTCGTCGGTGAGCCGTTCGTAGCCGGCCGTCACGCCGTATGGTCGATACACCGTCTGCAGGCCACTGTCGCCCTCGGCGACACAGGCGACTGTGAACCTCGTACGAACCTGCTCGTCAAAGGCCACGAGGCCATCGGAATTAGCGATCAACAAGCGTCGTGTCGACCCGCCTGCACTGACCTGCACCTGGGTGATCGATCCGCTCTCACTTCGAGCCACGTCGTCGGCCCGGCGCAACTGTTCGACGGTGCGGCCCTTGTCCACGCTCACCGGCGACTGGTCGTAGTGCGTGGCGTGGCGCTGGGCCGTTGCGAGCGAGACAGATCGGACGCGACCGTTACCTCCGCGCGCCGCGGTCGCGGCAGCCTCGGCGGCCGCCAGCAGTCCAGCCTCGCTGAGATCAGATGTATGGGCAAAACCTGTCGTGGCCCCGGCGACGACGCGGATTCCCGCACCTCGCTCGTGGCCCGACGCGAGGGTCTCGACGCGCCGCTGGTCCAAGACCGCCGACCGCGAGGTGCGGTCCTCGACGAATAGTTCGGCGAAGTCACCACCGCGACGCCGCGCCGCGTCCAGTACCCGCTCAATCACGTCGCCGGCGACCAGGTCATCACTCACCGCGCCAGCGTATCGGGCTCGTCGATCGGTTTTAGAGACGTACCGGCCGGTAGGCTGACTGGGTGATTCTTCCGTCGATCGAGAGCCCCGACGATCTGAAGGGTCTCTCCTATGACGAGTTGTACGAGTTGAGCGGCGAGATCCGAAACTTCATCATCGAAACGGTGACCACCACGGGCGGACACCTGGGTTCGAACCTCGGGGTCGTGGAGTTGACGATCGCGCTTCACCGAGTCTTCGACTCGCCCAATGACATCCTGCTCTGGGACACCGGCCACCAGGCCTACGTGCACAAGTTGCTGACGGGCCGTCGTTACGGCTTCAAGCATCTGCGCCAGCGCGGTGGACTTTCTGGCTACCCCAACCGATCCGAGAGCCCGCACGACTGGATCGAGTCATCCCACGCGTCCACGGCCTTGTCTTATGCGCACGGGCTGTCGGTGGCCTTGGAGCAACGTAAGGAGCTCGTGGGCCACGGTGGCACGCGCCACGTCGTGGCGGTCGTCGGCGACGGTTCTCTGACTGGTGGTATGGCCTACGAGGCGCTCAACAACCTGGGCCACTCGAATCAGCGCGTCGTCATCATCTTCAACGACAACGGTCGCAGTTACGCCCCGACGATATCGAAGCTGTCCGAATCCCTGACCAATCTGCGCCTCAACCGGACCTACCTGACGATGCGTGACCGCTTGCGCCGGCTGGTCCCTCACCTGCCGTGGTTCGGCAAGGCCGCCTACCGCGGGATCGATGGCTTCACGTCGGTCGTGCGCGAGATTGTCACGCCCCACACGTTCTTCGAGAATCTGGGCGTCCGCTACGTCGGACCCGTCGACGGACACAACCTCGAAGCCCTGGAGGCGACGATTCGCAGCGCCGCGACCTGGGACGGACCGATCCTCGTGCACGTGATGACTCAGAAGGGCCGCGGTTACGAGCCGGCGGTCTCCGACGACCTGCGGATGCACGACTTCAAATTGCCGCCGCGGTTGAACGACGAGGAAGTGCCGCCGCAGTCTTTCACCGAAGCCTTCAGCAACGCCTTAGTGACCCTCGCGGGCGTCGACGACCGCATCGTCGCCATCACCGCGGCCATGGCCGGCCCGACCGGCCTCATGCAGTTCCAGGAACGGTTCCCGCAGCGGTTCTTCGACGTCGGGATCGCCGAGCAGCACGCGGTCACCGCCGCCGCCGGCATGGCGATGGGCGGGCTCAAGCCCGTGGTCGCGGTGTACTCGACGTTCTTCAGTCGAGCCTTCGACCAGGCCCACCTCGACGTCGGTCTGTTGAACCTGCCCGTCGTGTTCGTCTTCGACCGCGCCGGGGTCACCGGCGACGACGGCCCGAGTCACCATGGGCTGCTCGACATCGCCCTGTGCCTGGCCATACCCAACGTGACGATCTTCGCGCCCTCGAGTGGCGAGGAGGTTGCCGGCATGCTCGCAACCGCCCTCTCGATGAAGACGCCCACGGCCGTGCGCTTCCCCAAGACCCTGCCGCAACCCTTCGACGGCGCGATCGGCGAAGGACTCAACGCGCGCGAGGTCCTGCGAGGTGACGGCTCGCTCTGCGTGCTCGCCGTCGGCAAGATGGCGCCCAACGCGTGGTCGGCGATCCGGGCGATGGGAGCGAACAGCGGTCGAGTGACCCTCTACGACGTGCGCGTTCTGCCGCCGGACCGCTCGATGATCGACGATGCGCTCTCCCATCGACGCATCATCACCGTCGAAGATGGGACCCGCCACGGTGGCGCCGGCACCTTGATGGTCTCGGCAATCCGTGACCGGGCTCAAGAGCTCGGACTCGCCTTTCCAACCACGAGGATCCTTGGAGTGCCGCGCGCGTTCCTCGAACACCACCGCCCCGACCTGCTACTCGAGGAGCTCGGGCTTGACCCGACGGGGCTCGCGGGCGCCTTCACGCGGATGCTCGAGGACCAACCCGAGTTTCCCCGACGGCTGCCCGAAGCGCCGCACTCGACCTACCTGTAACCGTCATAACGGCGCCCCGGTACCCTGAGACTCATGTCGTATCTCGTGAATCGTACCGACGCCGAATGGCGAGCCCTGCTAGACCCCGAGCGCTTCGCCGTGCTGCGCGAAGCCGCGACCGAGTCACCCTTCACCGGGTCGCTGCTCGACGTCGATGACGCCGGCGTCTTCACCTGCGGGGGCTGTGGCCAGAAGCTCTTCACCTCGGACCAGAAGTTCGACTCACACTGCGGCTGGCCGAGTTTCGACGCGTGCGAGCCGGGAACCATCGTGGAGCGGCCCGACCACTCGCTCGGTCGAGTGCGCACCGAGATCCTCTGCGCCGCGTGCGGCGGACACCTCGGCCACGTCTTCGACGACGGGCCGACCGCCACCGGCCTGCGCTACTGCGTCAACTCACTCGCCATCGACTTCGACGCCGACGAGTGACCGGCTAGACATCCAAGAACCGTCGGATCGCGAGCGCCGAGCCGACCGAGCCGATCACCACGCCCACGACGAGCACCACGAGGTTCGTACCTAAGAGCGCGGTCGTGTCGAGCTGGAACTCGTTGTGCAGCGGGTACCAGGTGTGCAACGCCGTCACGGCGAGCACGGCGACCAGTGATCCGAGCAGCCCCTGGATGAAACCTTCGGTGATGTAGGGGATGCGGATGAACCAGTTCGTGGCACCGACGAGCTTCATCACCGACACCTCGCGGCGTCGGGCGAAGATGGCCATGCGGATCGTGTTGAGGATCAGTACCGTCGCCGAGAGCAGGAGGACCCCGGCGAGCGCCAGGAACACGATCTGCAAGATCCGGATGGCACTGTTCATCTGGCGGATCTGCTGCTCGGGCGCCGTGACGTTGTAGACGCCCGGCTCGTTCTTGAAGGTCGACATCACGACGAAGGCGTCCGACGGCACGGTCGGCACGCATCGAAACGACGAGGGCACGTCCGAGACCGAAAGCACCGACCACTCGGACTGGGGCAGGATCCGCTTGGCTTCCTGATAGTCCTGCGCCTGGGAGTTGAAGACGCAGTCCTTCACGATGGGCAGCGTCGCGAGTTGAGTCTTCACGTTGGCGAGCTCACTCGACGAGGCGTTGGGCTGCATCCAGACGGTGACCCGGGTACCCTGCTGCCACTGGGCGGAGGCCTGCGCAGCGCTCTGCTTGAGTAATAACGCCGCTCCCACCAGGGACAGCGACACCGCAACAGTCAGCACCGCAGCGATGGTCATCATCCGGTTGCGCCACAAATTGGCCAGCGTCTCTTTCACCGCGTATCGAAGGTAGACACGCATCAGCGGATCTCCATCGGCTCGTCAATGCCGTAGACGCCACGGACCTGGTCTCGGACCATCTCGCCGTGGTCGAGCTCGATGACGCGTCGACGCATCCGGTCGACTAGCGCCTTGTCGTGGGTCGCCATCACCACGGTCGTCCCGGTCCGGTTGATTCGCTCGAGCAGCGCCATGATGGACTCAGAGTTCGTGGGGTCGAGGTTGCCCGTCGGCTCGTCGGCGAGCAGGATCAGCGGACGGTTGACGAAGGCTCGCGCCACCGCCACGCGCTGCTGCTCGCCGCCCGAGAGTTCGTTCGGAAGGTTCTTAGCCTTGTCGGAGAGGCCCACGAGATCAAGAATCTGGGGTACCTGGGACTCGATGGTCGAGCGCGGCCGCCCGATCACCTCAAGGGCGAAGGCGACGTTCTCAAAGACCGACTTGTTCGGCAGGAGCCGGAAGTCCTGGAAGACACAGCCGATGTTCCGACGCAGGTACGGTACCCGCCACTTGGACAGTTCGCTGATATCGCGACCCGCCTCGAGGATGCGCCCGCGGTCGGGCAGCTCCTCGCGCAGCAACAGGCGAAGGAACGTCGTCTTGCCAGAACCCGACGCGCCGACGAGAAAGACGAATTCGCCCTTCGCAATGTCGAGCGAGATGTCCTTAAGCGCGGGCGTCCCGTTCTTGTACGTCTTCGACACGTTCTCGAAACGAATCACGGCAATGCCCCTTCGGGTTCACTTGGTCGGTGGTAGAACACCCAGAATCTCCTTGCGCATTCTAGTTTGAGCCCGGCGCTGGGACGTCATCGACCGACGCGGACCGGCGACATCAGTTCCCCGTGCGCTGGCGGCGCAGCTCAGCCTCCATGAACATGTCAATGTCCCCGTCAAGGACCGTGTCCACGTTCCCGGTCTCGACGTCGGTGCGATGGTCCTTCACCAACTGGTACGGCGCCTGGACGTAACTACGTATCTGGGACCCCCAGGCGTTGTCCGACCGGTCCCCCGTCAGCGCGTCCATCTCGGCGCGTCGCTGGACTCGAGCCCGTTCGGCGAGTTTGGCGGTCAGGATCTGCAGCGCGCGCGCTCGGTTCTGGTGCTGGCTGCGCTCGTTCTGACAGCTCACGACGATCCCCGAAGGCAGGTGCGTGATCCGAATGGCGGAGTCCGTCTTGTTGACGTGCTGACCACCCGCGCCGGATGATCGGTAAGTATCGATGCGAAGGTCCTTCTCGTCGATGTCGACCTCGTGGGCGTCATCGTCGAGCAGCGGTGTGACCTCGAGGCTGGCGAAGCTGGTCTGACGACGCGCCTGGGAGTCGAACGGGCTGATCCGCACGAGGCGGTGCACGCCGCGCTCCGCGGACAGCCACCCGTAGGCGAATGGACCCTTCACGATGAACGTGGCCGACAGCAGACCCGCCTCTTGTCCCTCGGTGACCTCGTCCACCTCAACACCGAACCCGCGACGCTCGGCCCACCGCGAGTACATCCGCAGCAGCATCTCGGTCCAGTCCTGAGCGTCGGTGCCACCGGCGCCGGCGTGGAGTTCGGCGATAGCGTCGTTCTGGTCATAGGGACCCGAGAGCAGGCTCTGGGTCTCCAAAGCGGTCAGTGCGGCGTCCACCGCGGCCACGTTGGTGCGCAACTCGTCGAGCAGCGTCCAGTCCACGTCGCCCGAGCTCAATGATTCAGCGGAGAAGTCGATCAGGACCGCGCAGTCGTCGAGGGACCGTCGGAGCTGATCGAAGGCCTCGAGCTCGCTGGTCAGGCGGCCCAGCTCCGTCGTGACCGCGCGCGCGTGATCCTGGTCGTTCCACAGATCCGGCGACGACGCCTCGTCATTCAGTATTGCGTGACGGGCTCGGTGTTCGTCGATGCTCAGGTACTCGCGAGCCGAGCCCCACCGTTCTTCGAGCACGCCGAGCGACGCCTGCGCCTCTCGCAGCGCGTTCTCCGCTTTAGGGTCGGCCATGGCACTGCTTAAACTTCCGGCCCGAACCACACCAACACGGCTGATTGCGCCCCAGCTTCTCGTTGGGCTTGGTCGCGGCGACCGCAGCACCACTCGTGTGCGCCGGCAGTTCGACCGCGCCCGGTGCAACTTCGGCGACGTTAGTCACCGCCAGCTCGAGTCCATCATCCACGAGGCTCTCCTCTTCCTCGGGTGTGGTCGCCTCCACGTGGGTGACGTAGCGGACAAAATCGGTCTCGACGGCGTCGAGGAGGTGCTCGAACATGACGTAGCCCTCCTTCTGCCACGCCGTGAGCGGGTCCTGTTGGGCGACTTGGCGCAGGTGGATGCCATCACGCAGGTAGTCCATGTCCGACAAGTGATCGCGCCAGCGTTGGTCGAGGATCTGCAACATCACGTCGCGTTCGATCTCCTTGGCCGTGTCGAGGCCGCCGGGGTACTCCTCGCACTTGGCCTGGTACTCGGTCAGCGCGTCGTTGACGATGGCCTCGATGGCCTCGTCACGATCGGCGAATGACTCCAGTGTCGACATCGACATGGTCGTCGGGTAGTAGGTCGGCAGGTCAACCAGCAGGGAGTTGAGATCCCACGCCTCGGGGAACTCGCTCTCGAGGTACGTACCGACCATGGCGGCGATCTGTCGCTCGATCATCTCGAGCGTCGCCTCGTGGATGTCTTCGCCGTCGATCACCTGCTGGCGTCGCGCGTAGATCACCTTGCGCTGCTCATTCATGACCTCGTCGTACTTAAGGACGTCCTTGCGGATCTCGGCGTTGCGCGCCTCCACCGTGTTCTGGGCCCGTTCGATGGCCTTGGAGACCATCTTGGCCTCGATGGCCTCGCCCTCGGGCATGGCGCGCTCCATGACCCAGGACACCGCGCCCGTCGCGAAGAGTCGCAGCAGGTCGTCCTCCAGGGAGAGATAGAAGCGGCTCTCGCCGGGATCACCTTGGCGGCCGGAGCGACCACGCAGCTGGTTGTCAATCCGTCGCGAGTCGTGGCGTTCGGTGCCGAGCACGTAGAGCCCGCCCACGGCACGGACCTCATCGCCTTCGCGGTCACAGACCGCCTTGAACTGCGCCAGGGCAGCCGTGTAGGCGGCGTCGTACTCCTCGGTGCCCACCACGAGTCCTTGGGCGGTGACCTCACGACGTGCCAAACCCTCGGCGTTGCCACCCAGGATCACGTCCACGCCTCGTCCGGCCATGTTCGTCGCGACCGTCACGGCGTGCTTGCGGCCCGCTTGAGCCACGATTTCGGCTTCGCGGAAGTGCTGCTTCGCGTTGAGCACCTCGTGGGCGATGCCCGCCTTGGACAGGGCACGAGAAAGCAGTTCGGACTTCTCGACTGACGCGGTACCGAGCAAAATCGGCTGGCCGAGGTCCGTTCGCGCCCGCACGTCCTCGACAATCGCGTTGAACTTGTCCTCTTCAGTCTTAAAGATCAGGTCCGGCTCGTCGGCACGGCGCGACGGCCGATGCGTCGGGATCGGCACGACCGCGAGGTTGTAGGTGCTGCCGAACTCACTGGCCTCGGTCTCGGCGGTACCGGTCATACCCGCGAGTTTCTCGTAGAGCCGGAAGTAGTTCTGCAGGGTCACGGTCGCCCAGGTGTGGTTCTCCTCTTGGATCCGCACCCGCTCCTTGGCCTCGACCGCCTGGTGGAGGCCGTCCGACCAGCGTCGGCCCTCGAGGGTCCGCCCGGTGAACTCATCGACGATCTTCACCTCACCGGCGTCAACCAGGTAGTCCTTGTCGCGGTGGAAGAGCTCCTTGGCGCGCAGGGCCTGACCCAGCTGGTGGACGTAGTTCGTTGCTACGGCGTCGTAGAGGTTGGTCACCCCGAGCTGACGCTCGACCTTCTCAATGCCCGACTCGGTGGGCACGACGGTCTTCTTCTCCTCGTCGACCTCGTAATCCTCGTCACGCACCAGGGTCCGCACGATCGACGCGAACTGGTAGTACAACTTGGTCACGTCAGATGCGGGACCCGAGATGATCAGCGGGGTGCGGGCCTCGTCGATCAAGATCGAGTCCACCTCGTCGACGATGGCGTAGTGATGACCACGTTGGACCATGTGCTCGCGACGTCGGGCCATGTTGTCGCGCAAGTAGTCGAAGCCGAACTCCGTGTTGGTCCCGTAGGTCACATCAGACGCGTAGGCCTCGCGCTTCTGGTCGAAATCGGGTAGGTCGGGGCCAACGCGACCGACGCTCAACCCGAGGAACCGGTGCAGTTCACCCATCCAGTTGGCGTCGCGGGTGGCGAGGTAGTCGTTGACGGTGACGACGTGGACGCCCTTGCCCGTCAAGGCGTTGAGGTACACCGGCAGGGTCGAGACGAGGGTCTTGCCCTCACCGGTCTTCATCTCAGCGATCCACCCGAAGTGCAACGCCATGCCGCCCATGAGCTGGACGTCGTAGTGGCGCTGGCCGAGCACGCGGGTGGCGGCCTCACGAACCACGGCGAAGGCCTCGATGAGCAGGTCATCGAGGGTCTCGCCGTCAGCGAGGCGGCGGCGGAACTCGTCGGTCTTGGCCCGCAGTTCGGCGTCGCTCAACGCCCCGATCTCATCGGCCAATTCGTTGATGGGTCCGACCAGCTCGGCGAGCTGACGCACGCGCTTACCCTCACCGGCCCTCAAAATCTTGCTGAACACACTCATGTCGTGTTTCACCCTACCGGTAGACGGACTGTCATTACGGGGCTACGGGTGTCTGACCTGGTCTTTGACCCCACACCTGCCTGCGGCGGTGTCCACACGCGCCGCCGGCAGCCGAGGCTCTCCGACGTCGTTCCCGTGCACTTCACCGGCTCCCCTCGCGGCCACGGTGACCGAGAGAGGGCAGGACTTACTTCTAAACCGCGCCATGCTCAGCGTCAACAAGACGCCTTACGTGGGTCGTTTCGCCCGCGGCTGGCCTCGACTTTCAACCACAGAACCACCCGCAGCCCCGCCCCAGTCTACGGCCGCGTGCGCCGAGACCACGAGTCGGCCGCCAGCATGGCCGCCAGCCGTGCGCCGAGCACCGCACTCGCCACCGGGGCGAGGAGCCGTCGCCAGCCGCGAGCGGTCTGCCACTCGAAACGCAAGGCGCTCTGGTGGTGCGCGACGATCATGGCCCTGGACGCGCGCTGCCTCGAGAGCCCCTCGACGTGGGTCACGACCGCGTCGGGTACCGCCGTGATGTCCCACCCGGCGCCGCGGACCCGCCAGCACAGCGCCATGTCCTCGGCGAACATGAAGTAGCGCTCGTCGAAGCCACCCACCGCCTCAAAGACCGACCGTCGGATCACGAAGCAGGCGCCCGAGACCCAGTCGACCGTGCCGTCACCACGGGGCGACCGGTAGCGCGCCGTCGCGGGGTTGCCCGGCCACCAAGGCGCGAGCAGGGCGTGAGCACCGGCGAGCCACACGTTGGGAAAGACTCGAAACGAGGGGTACCGCGACCCGTCCGGTCGTTCGATGGTCGGGCCGACCACGCCGACGCCGGGGTGTTCGTCGAGGTAGTCCACCATCCTGGCCACCGCACCGTCGTGCACGATGAGGTCAGGGTTCGCGATCAGCAGGTAGGGGTTTGACCGCTCGGCGGCCACCCCACGATTCACGCCCCGGCCGTAACCGAGGTTGAGGCCGGGTTCGACAAGGGTCACCGCGTCGAGATCGACGTATGCGCTGGTCGAGCCGGGCAGACCGTTCTCGACCACGACGATCCGATTGACGTCGTTGGCGCGCAGCGAGCGCACGCAGTCCACCAGCGCTTCGTCGGCGTGGTAATCCACCACGACTGCGGTGACGGGCAAGGTCACGACGACGCCCGGTCCCGCAACAGTCGCGCGACGCCGTCGTGCCAATCGGGCAGCGCCGACCAGCGCGAACGCCATTTGGCAGTGTTGAGGTCGCTACGCGTCGGTCGCGTCGCGAGCGGTTGGGGTGCGAGCGCCGCGGTCGCGATGGGTGTGGCGAACGTGTCGTCGCGGCCGAGCTCGTGGCCGACGAATTCGGCCACCTCGAACCAGGTGGTGGTCCCCTCGTTCGCGACGTGCCACACACCTCCGGGACGTTCGCGCACGATCGTGACGAGTGCCCGGGCGAGGTCGGCGGCGAGCGTGACGGTTCCGGTCTGGTCGTCCACGAATCGGACGGTCGACCCGTTCGCAGCCCGCTCGGCGATCACGTGCACGACGCTGTGGCCGCGTACGCCCATCACCCACGACGTGCGCACGATGGTGTCCTGCGCGCGGCACCGTTGTTCGCCGGCCCACTTGGACGCCCCGTAAACGCTCTGGGGGTTCGGTTGGTCATCTTCGACGTACCCGGCCCCCTTCTGCCCGTCAAAGACGTAGTCCGTCGAGACCGTGACGAAGTGGATGCCGAGCGTCGCACAGTACTCCGACAGCAGTCCCGTCGCGTCCGCATTCACGGCGTAACACGCGTCGATGTCCTGTTCAGCCTGATCAACGGCCGTATAAGCCGCAAGATTGACGACCACGTCCGGTCGTGCGAGCGAAAGTGCGTTGGCCACGGCCTCGCGGTTTGCGATGTCTAACTCACGACGCGCCAGACCGAGCACCTCGAACTCATCGTTCGCGACAGCCAGACCGTCTGGTTGCCAGCTGGGCTCGGCGCCTGGGGGAAACTCCCCGCGCAACGTCGAGACCAAGTCCACCCCGACCTGGCCCGCCGCCCCGGTCACCAACACTCGCACCGCGCTCACGAGTCACCGGCCCGGTCCTGGGCGCGCAGGTGCACGACGTCGGCCGCGGAGAAGACTCGCCGCTCGCCACCCACGTCGACCACGAGCGCACCGTCGTCGTCGACGTCGACGGCGTCACCGACCACGATGTCTTCGAGCAGCGTGACAAGGACGCGTCTGCCGATGGTTGCCGACGCGCCACGGTACTCGTCACGAAGTGTCGCGAGACCCTCTTCGTCGTCGAGCAGGCCACGACGTCCCTCGACTTCCTCGAAGACGATGTCCGCGAGCGCACGCGGCCACAGGGTCACGCCCGCGCGTTGTCGCACGCTGGTCGCCGCGAGGCCCGGCGGGTACTCGGTGAGGTTGACGCCGACGCCGACGACAACGGCGGGCGGAACGTCGGTCACCAATTCGGCGAGCAGCCCACCGAGCTTCTCGTCGTCGACCACGAGGTCGTTTGGCCACTTCAGCTGCGGCCGTACGCCACTGAGGCGCACAAGTGCCGCGCGCACTGAAAGCGCCACCGTCGACACGGCCCACGACGCACCGCGAAGTGTCGGGGGCCTTAGGAGCAGCGAGAGCAGCAGCGCACTGTCGGCGGGCGCCTCCCAACTGCGGTCCAGTCGTCCCCGACCGGCTCGCTGGAATCCCGCGAGGATGGCGCGCCCCTCGGGCGCGCCCGCGCGGGCCTGCTCCACGAGCCACGAATTGGTCGAATCGATGGACGTCACGTCCTCGACCTGCCAGATCATCGAATCCACGCACAGACTCTAGGGTCG
Source organism: Actinomycetes bacterium (assembly GCA_021795095.1). Next base: position 13,079 of record JAJYPU010000033.1, read on the forward strand.
AGAGGCCGAGTGGTAGAAAAGGACAGTGCTGAGACGGAGGAACGCGTGTTACAGAAGGTCCTAATCGCCAACCGTGGCGAAATCGCCGTGCGGGTCATGCGCACGTGTCGTGAGCTCGGCATCGCGACCGTGGCCGTCTACTCCGAACTCGACCGCCACGCGCTGCACGTACGCCTGGCCGACGAGGCCTACGCGCTCGGCGGCTCGACCGCCGCCGAGAGCTACCTCAACACCGAGGCGATCCTCGCGATCATCGAACGCTCCGGCGCCGACGCCGTGCACCCCGGCTACGGCTTCTTCTCGGAGAACACCGACTTCGCGCGCGCCATCACCTCACGCGGGGTCACGTTCATCGGACCGCCGCCTGAGGCGATCGAGGTCATGGGCGACAAGATCTCCTCGCGGCTCGCGGCCGAGCGCGCGGGCGTGGCCGGCGTGCCTGGTCGCAACGAGACGCTCCAGCACGCCGACGAGGTTGTGGACTTCGGTCGCGAGTTCGGGTGGCCGGTTGCCATCAAGGCCGCGTACGGCGGTGGCGGGCGTGGGATGAAGGTCGTGTCGGGCCCCGACGAGGCGGCCGCGGCCTTCGAGAGTGCCCAGCGCGAGGCGCTCAGCTACTTCGGCCGTGCCGTGTGCTACGTCGAGCGGTACCTGACGTGGCCGCGTCACATCGAGATGCAGGTCCTCGCCGACACCCACGGCAACACGCTCTGGCTCGGCGAACGCGACTGCTCGGCCCAGCGTCGCCACCAAAAGCTCGTCGAGGAGTCGCCGGCCGCTAACTTCCCCGACGCCGTCCGCGTCGCCATGGGCGAGGCGGCCGTCAAGGTCTCGCGCGCGTGCGGCTACGTGAACGCCGGCACGGTCGAGTTCCTCTACCAAGACGACGAGTTCTACTTCCTCGAGATGAACACCCGGCTCCAGGTCGAGCACCCCGTGACCGAGTTGGTCACGGGACTCGACCTCGTCGAGTGGCAGTTGCGCATCGCCTCGGGTGAGGCACTGCCCTTCGGACAGGACGACGTACGTCGAGACGGGCACGCCATCGAGATCCGGATCAACGCCGAGGACCCCGCCGGCGGCCGCTTCTCGCCGTCGCCGGGGACGATCACCGCGTTCCGCCAGCCCGCGGGACCCGGTGTGCGCCTCGACGCCGGCTACGAGGCCGGCGACACGATATCGCAGTACTACGACAACCTCATCGGCAAGCTCATCGTCTGGGCCCCGGAGCGCGAACGCGCTCGGCAACGGATGCTGCGCGCCATCGAAGAGACGACGATCGAGGGTGTGGCGACCACGCTGCCGGCCGACACCGTCATCCTGTCGAGTGACGACTTCGTGAACGGGACCCATTCCACCAAATGGGTCGAGGAGACCCTGGACTTCTCGGGAATCACGAGCCCCGCGGCGACCGGCGCCATTGCGGCCGACGGACTCGTTCGCCGCGACGTCCTCGCCGAGGTCGACGGGCGGCGGGTCACCGTCGCGCTGTGGCTGGACGACGCCGGCGACGACGGGTTGGGCAAACCGACGAGCACCGCCGCCAAGCCCCGCCGCCAGCACCACGCGGGCGTGGTCGGGAGTGGCTCGGGCACCGTCTCAGTGCCGATGCAAGGCACCATCGTCAAGGTGTCGGTCGAAGTCGGCCAGTCGGTGAACGCGGGTGACACCCTGGTCATCCTCGAGGCGATGAAGATGGAGAACGCCGTGGGCGCCGAGAAATCGGGCGTGGTCACCGCGATCAAGGTCAAGCCAGGCGACGCGGTAAGCGCCGGCGACGTGGTCGCCGTCGTCGAATGACGCCGCGGGATCGAGCGACCACGGCCGTCACCGCGGCCCGCCAGGACCTGCTCGACCTGAGTCACTTCATCCACGCGAACCCCGAACTCGGCTACGAGGAGTTCGTGAGCGCCGAGGCGGTCGCCCGGGCAGCCGAGTCCCACGGCTTTACGGTCGAACGCGGGATCGCCGGTCTCGCGACAGCCTTTCGCGCCTCGGCCGGACACGGGTCGCTGCACGTCGCGCTGTGCGCGGAATACGACGCGCTGCCCGACGTCGGTCACGCCTGCGGGCACAACATCATCGCCGCCGCGTCCCTCGGAGCGGCGATCGGTCTCGCAGCGGTCGCCGACGAACTCGACCTCACCGTCGTGCTGCTCGGAACCCCCTCCGAGGAGGGAGGCGGCGGCAAGATCGACCTCGTGAATGCGGGCTACTTCGACGACGTCCACGTCGCGATGATGGTCCACCCCTGGCCGAGCGACCGGCTCGATGCCGCGTGCCTGGCCGTGGATCATTTCGACGTGCGCTACGACGGCCGTGAGGCCCACGCCTCGGCCGCCCCCTGGGAGGGCATCAACGCCCTAGACGCGCTGACGATTGCCCAGGTGTCACTGAGTCTCCTGCGTCAACAGCTACGCCCCGGCGACCAGATCCACGGCATCGTCGTCGAGGGCGGATCGGCCGCCAATATCATCCCGTCGCGCGTCGTCGGACGCTACATGTGCCGGGCGACCACGATCGACCGGCTGGCCGAACTGCGTGAGCGGGTCGATCGGTGCTTCAGCGCCGGCGCACTGGCGACTGGGGCCTCACTGACCATCACCACGCTCGGCAGCGCCTTCTCGCATATGGAGTCGGACCCCGACGTCCTTCGCCACTACCGCAGCGCGGCGGAGTCGCTGGGCCGGAGTTTCGAACTCGACGATCGCGGCGAACCGGCGCCCACGCTCTCGACGGACATGGCGAACGTCTCGCTCGTGGTCCCGTCCATCCATCCACTCCTCGCCATCGCGACGAACGGTGCGGTGAATCACCAACCCGAGTTCGCCGCCGCCTGCGTCGGCGAGAGCGCCGACGGCGCCGTCATTGACGGTGCCCTCGCGCTCGCGCGCACGGCGATCCTCGTGGCCGAGGACGCGCCACTTCGCCATCGACTCATGGAGCGAACATGATCAACGAACACG
>JAJYPU010000207.1 GCA_021795095.1 Actinomycetes bacterium
CGTGCGCATCCAGCCGTTCCACACCGACGGGTCTGACGTCGCGGGCAGGTAGCTGAACGAGATCGCGCCGATCTCGGGGTCCGGGAAGGGCTTGCCGGCGAAGGCCGCGTCCACCGTCACCGGGTCGGCACCGACGCTGGAGATGACCCACTGGGGCGAGTAGCCGAGCGCGAGCGCGTTGCCGAGCGCGGCGTCAGTCGCACCGGGAATCGTGTCGAGCACGACGACCTTGCAGCCATCCGACTGGAACTTCGAGATGAACGGCGTGAAGTAGCCGCCGCCGCCCGTGACCAGTCCGGCCACGTTGTACATGACCGAGTCGACGGGATTGACGCCGACGTAGTTGAGACCGAGCAGGCCGTCAGCGCCAAAGTCGTCGTTCTGGCCCAAGAAGCAGACCTTCTGACCGGCGAAGTGGGCGTTGATGTACTGACCGAGGATCTTGCTCTCGGTGGTGTAGCTGGTCTGCCATCCGAAGAGGCCTGGGTAGGTCTTCGGGTTGTTCCAGTCCTTGGAGCCAGAGTTGACGAACAACTGCGGGACGTGGTTGGCCTTCAGCAGTGCGCGCACCGAGTCCTGGGTCGGCGTGCCGAGCGATCCAACCGTCGCAAAGACCGGCAGCGCGAGTAGCGCCTTAGTCTGGGCGACCGTGTTCGGATTCCCGGTGCACCCAAATCCCGGTGTGCCGTAGCAGTCATCCTTCAAGACGTACTTGATCTTTCGACCATTGACCCCACCATGCTGGTTCACCCACGTGAAGACCGCGTTCGCGGCCTTGGCGACCTCGCTATAGCCCTGGGACGCGATGCCGGTCAATGGCACCGTCGCTCCAATGGTCACCTGTTTCGCCGTCACCCCTGGGACTTTGGGCGCCCTCGTCGAAGCGCTCGCCGCTCCCATCGATGTCCCCATCGTGATCAGACTCAGACTCAGCGCGAGCGCTGATCCGCCGATCGTGAGACGACGCGTGCGTCGTACCTCCATGGTTTGTCTCCCCCCTCCATCGTTTCGATGGTTGTTTGTTGATTACTGGTGCGTAAGCCCCGATGCCGACCCTAGACCGCCGCGTAGGCAGTAGCAATTCACCTCGAGCGCCACGATGCCCATCGCCGGCGCACGAAACCCGCTATTCCCGTTGGTGCGAACAGGATTGTGAGCACCAAGAGACCACCAAAAATAATCCCGTTGAGCTGACTCGCGACGTTCCCTTGCGGGTTGAGACCAGTGTGGGCGGTGAACCAGGCGATCACGCTGGCGGCGAAGGCGTAGATCAGCCCGCCAATGAGCGCCCCGGGGATCGTCCCGATCCCACCGATCACCACGAGCGAGAGAATTGTGATCGAGAGGGCGAAACCGTAGGTGGCGGGCGTCACCGCGTTGTTGATGAGCGTCCACAGTCCGCCGCCCAACGCCGCGTACGCCGCCGAGACGACGAACGCGATGACCCGCGCGCGCGGCAGCGAGATGCCGACGAGCTCGGCCGCGACTTCATTGTCGCGCACCAGTCGCATCGCCCGGCCGGTTCGACTTGCAAAGAGGTTCGCCATGAAGAAGAGTGCGATCCCCGCGGTGACGATCGTCACGTCGACCAGCCAGACGCTGTTGGTCGTGAGCGACGAGGTTCCGGACCGGAAGAAGTGGACGAGCCAGGCTGGGGCGTTCACCGCGGAGGGCAGTTGCAGTCCCGAATCGCCACCGGTCCACGTCGAAAAGAGATTGAGCACCGCACCGAAGGCAACGGCGAAGGCGAGGGTCATGCCGGCGAGGTACGGCCCGCGGAGGCGCGTCGCGGGCAGCCCGAGCAACAGCCCAACCAGCGCACCAGCCACCACGGCGAGGATCAGCACGACGGCGATAGGGGTTGCCGCGTGATGGTTGGCCCAGATGGCGACGGTGAAGGCACCCACCCCCATGAAGGCGCCGTTGCCGATCGAGATCTGTCCCGACGAGCCGGTCAGGAATGAGAGCCCGAGCAGCACGATCGACATCGCCGCGCCGATCGCGAGATTGGAGTCGACGGTCGAGGAGAAGAAACCGGTCACGACGAGTGAGACGTCAACGGCCACCAGGCTGATCGCGGCGCGCGCGATCACCGGGTGGTCGCGGCGGAACTCTGACGACGAGACTAGGACCAGACCCACGACGAGGACGACGGCCGCGATGCTGAGTGCCGTCGCGGCCCGAGCGGTGCCCACCCCGAGCCAGGACGCGAGCACCGCCGCGACGCCGACCGCCGTACCCGCGACGACTCGTTGGTTCCAGCGCGCGCCCATCACACCCGCCTCTGGGCCGAGCGGGTGAACACGCCGTTCGGGCGCACCATCAGCGAGACGATGAGCATCCCGAGCGCCACCAGGATGATGTCGTTGGAGTTCAGGTAGTCACCGACGAACTGCAGGATGATCCCGAGTGAGACGCCCGACACCAGCGCCCCGACCGGACTGTCCAGTCCACCGATGGCCGCCGCGATGAAGCCGAACGCGAAGACCCCGTCCATGGTCGTGGGGGTGAGTCCGGTGAAGTAATTCGACGCGACCAGTACCGCGGTGACGGCTCCGACACCACTGGAGAGCATCCAGCCCAGCGTCAACATCCGCCCCACCCGGACCCCGAGCAGTCGCGAGACCTCCGGTGCGAGCGCGGCGGCTCGGAGTTTGAGTCCGAGCTTGGTGAACTGGAAGAGCAGGGCGATCACCGTCATCACCACCACCGCGGTAACGATCTCATAGAGCGCGAAGGGCGATAACGCGACGGGTTTATGGTTGATCTGCCAGTCCACGATCGAGAACGGTGTCGGCAGGCCTCGCGACGTGGTCGACCATATGGCCGCCGCGACCGACTCCAGCACCAACAGGAATCCGACCATCGCCACGACTGGGTTGATTTCGGGCTTGCCGTAGAGACCGCGCACGATCACTCGCTCGGTGAGCCCACCCAGGGCGAGTCCCGCGATGATGGCGACCGCCATGGAGACCCAGTAGTTGGTTGACGGCGCGAGCACGGCGAAACCGATGTAGGCGGCGATCATCGCCATCGCACCCTGGGCGAAGTTGAGGATGCGCGTCGAGCGCCACACCAGCACCAGGCTCAGCGCGACGAGGCTGTAGATCACGCCGTTGGTGATGCCACCCAAGACGTCAGCGACGTTGCGCGACGTGAGAAAGGAACTCATTGCTTGACCATCCCGAGGTAGTACTGGCGTAGCTGGTCGTCCTGGGCCACGACCGCGGCGGTGTCATCGGCGACGACGCGGCCCAGATACAGCACGACCGCGCGACTCGCGATACGCAGCGCCGACTTCGCGTTCTGCTCGACCAGGATCACCGTCAGACCTGTCGTCGTACAGAGTTCGGAGACGGTGTGCATCAACTGGGCCGTTACGAGCGGCGCGAGGCCGAGTGATGGCTCGTCGAGCAAGAGCACCGTCGGCTGGGCGATCAGGGCGCGGGCCATGGCGAGCATCTGACGTTCGCCACCCGACAGGGTCGCCGCGGCTTGTTTGCGCCGTTCGCCGAGCACCGGAAACCACTCGTACTGCTGGTTGAGCCCGTCGCGCAACGACATCGGCGAGATCATGGCGCCGAGGCGGAGGTTCTCCTCGACGGTGAACTCGGCGATCACCCCACGTCCTTCGGGTACGTGGCCCACACCACGACGCACGATGTCCTCGGGCCGCTCACCCGTGAGCGTCGTCTCGTCGAG
>JAJYPU010000208.1 GCA_021795095.1 Actinomycetes bacterium
ACGGGTTGACACCTCCTCTCGTCGGCGAATGTCTGGTTCCCGCTCGACGAAGCGTCATAACGTAACCCCACTCGTACCTCGACGTCGCAGGTTCAGCGCGTTGTGTTACGGCCGCGGGGTGCGGTCAGACGAGACATCGACCCCGACCACCTGACCTTCAACCCTGGTGCCCACTGATTCGCTGGGTCGACCTCGAAGGGCCACCATCGCCATGTGGCGACGTTGTGAAAGAAGGGCCGGTCTGTTCTACAATCCACCCATCGCCCTTCGTCGTTGCGGGAGATCGTCCTCACTTACGCGGCGAGCGTGGACAATGGGACAGAACTCCTCTTCCCTAGGTCTATGGTCACGACGACAGCGACGGTGCGCCGCGACTGCACGTCGTCGTGCCGCCAAGGTTCGTCGCGTTGGGATACGAAGTGGGTGTGGTGAAAGTTCGAGGGCAAGGCCGTGTGGGCGAGGGGGCGCATCGAGGTGACGACGCGGCCCTCCGTGACGAGTTGGCCCAACGACGCTCGAGGATGTCCGCGCGTGCTAACCCGATCGATGGGGTCGTCAGCGGTGTCGCGCGGCCAGGGATGGTGTCGTTTACGAAGGTCCATATGCCGATCCCCCGTGCGCTGACGTACGGCATCGGAGCCGACCGTGATCGATCGGTGCGCACCGGGTCGGGGACGTGGCGATGAGTGAATCGCGGGCTTCTTACACGTTGCGCTGGCTCGACAGCACCGAAGCCGAAGGCCGTCGAGACGAACTCGTCGCACTCACGATGCGCTCGAAAGCCTCCTGGGGCTACCACGAGGACTTCATGGCTCGTTTCGGTGAAACCTCGGTTACGCGAGAACTCGTTGGCGCCCGGCGTTGCTGCGTCGTCGCCTTCGACGGCCATCGTGCCGTGGGTTTCGCGGTGCTCGACGACGAGAAGGAGCGCGCCTGGCTCGAGGACCTGTGGGTGGAGCCCGGGTACTTCGGACGTGGCGTCGGTCGAGCGCTCGTCGGGGACTGTGTCAAGCGATCGCGCGATTGGGGTCGGCGGGTCCTCGAGCTCGAATCCGATCCGCACGCCGAGGGCTTCTACCTTCGCCTCGGCGCCGTGCGCGTCGGCGAACGTGCCTCGGCGGTCGCGTCCGATCGGAACTTGCCCCTCATGCGTCTCGACCTTGCGCGCTACGCGTGAGTGGTTCCCATCCCGGGATCCCGTGGGTGGTAAGACTCGGAGCGACGATCGGGGTGGCCATGCGATACGGACTCTTCCTTCCTCCCTTCGACGGTCTCGCCGACGCCGCGCGGATGGGCGAGCTCGCAGTACTGGCGGAGCAGTCGGGTTGGGATGGTTTCTTCGTGTGGGATCACCTGCGCTATGCGGCGCCCGTGCGCGAGATCGCCGACGCGTACACCTGCCTCGCGGTGATGGCGGCGCGAACCTCGCGAATCGTGGTCGGCCCGATGGTGACCCCGCTGATTCGTCGTCGACCCCAGGTGGTGGCTCGTCAGGCCGTCACCCTCGATCGCCTCTCAGGGGGGCGTCTCGTCATGGGCTTCGGCCTTGGGGACGACTACCCGGAGGGCGATCTCGCCTGCTTCGGTGAGTTGACCGGGCTCGCAGCGCGCGCTCGTGCGCTCGACGAGAGCCTGGAGGTCTTTGCTGGCCTGGTGCGTGGCGACGTCGTGGACGTTGCCGGGGAGTTCGTGACGGCTCGGGGCGTCGCGTATCGACCCACCGCCCTGCGCCCGACGGGGATCCCGACGTGGACCGCTGGTCGTTGGCCACACCTTGGTCCCATCCGGCGCGCCGCCCGCCACGACGGGATGATGGTCATCCAGATCGCCGAGCCAGCGCAGGTCGAGGAGCTGAGGATCCGCCTGGGTGAAGCCGGCGCCGACATGGATCACTTCGACATCGCTATTTGGGGTGAACGCGATGAGCGCCTTGTCTATCGGGCAGATGAGCGTTACGAGGAGTGGGCCCGTGCGGGTGTGACGTGGTTCCTCACCGGACCGGGACCCTTCGACCTGGACTTTGCGGACGTGCGCGACTACGTGGCGGCCGGCCCACCTGGGTAGTAGACGACGACCACTACCACCCTGGTGGCTGCGTTTGCCGTGCACGTACTTTCGTGCATGGCTGATGCGTGGGCGTGCACGGACTCACTCGTTCGGGAGCCCTCGTTGCGTCTCGTTCCTGGATGGCGGGATCGCCCGGGTACGGCAAGTTCCGCAATTCCATGTCACGCGCGGTGCTCGAGAAGCGCGGGGAAGCAGTATCCCGTGCGACACTTGACTCTGAAGGTAGGGCGCAGGTATTGCGTGCGTGGCGTCGCGTGCGTCGCACTCGTTGGCAACGTCGATGACCCCGACCGTCGCACAGTCCCGGCATTTGTCCGAACGCTTCGGATCTATTGGTCCGAAGCGTTCGTGGTGGGGGATTCAGACAAAGTACGTAGTACCTGATCACGGGCTCTTAACTCAGTGCCGAATTCAACTCCTTCACCAGGGCGAGCCAGTTTCATCACCAGGGAACTACCCCTTTCTCACCACGACAGGACTGAGATACCTAGTGGCGGGCAAAACCCTTGCGCGGGTAGAACCCTTGCGCGGGCTTTGCCCAGTCACTACAGTGGATGTTATGACACAGCCCATTTTGATTACCAACCAGCAGCGGGGACGACTGTCTCTCGGGGCCCTCGCCACGGCAGATCAGTACATCGCCCACGTCGAGCCGGGCGGAGTCATCGTGCTGGAGCCCGCCACAGTAATCACGGAGACGGAGAAGAAGCTCCTTCAAGATGCAAGTCTTATGGCCGCGATCGAACAGAGCCGCCAGCACCCGGAGACGCTGAAGCGCCGGGACCGATTTGGCTCTCCCCGCAGCTGAGTCGCACCGCTCTTCGTGGCGATTCTCTACTTTTCCGACCAGGCCAACGACCTCCTGGATGAACTAGAGAAGACCCCTAGTCGACACGACCTCCTCGGGCGCATCAACACCGCTCTCGACATGCTCGAGGTCGATCCGCTGGATGCCCGATGCCGGCGGCGGCGGTTTCAGAACATCGGCTGCTGGGGCATCACGGTCTTGCACCACGAGGGAGACTGGCTGATCCTGTGGGAAGAGAGAGATGAGGCGTGCGCGGAGGTCGATGTCCGTGCGATCACCCGTGACCCCTGAGCCGCCGCGGTTTGGCCGGTAGCTGGCCACTGCGAAGTAGTCCGAGCCGGCCCGCGCCCAGCCGAGTGCGTCTTTGTCCGAACGGTTGAGGGACCTTTATCCGAATTCCTCGTGGTGGGGAAGTCACGAAAGTCAGCGGCCAAGTGGCAGTTGATCTCTGGAAGTGTCCTACGGCGCTCGCTAGCTGTAAATAGGAACCCTGCTAACTAGCGAACCTTTCGACCAGGCGCGACACATCAGAACTTGGTGAGATGACCCGCCACGCGCAGTGTGGCACCCTCTCCATCGGCCTATCTCGCGGTTCCTCCGGGGGCAGCCCAGCGTCGCGTCGATGATTGTCGCAGCGTTCGTCAATCGGGGCTGGTCTTTCGAGTCCGGGATGCCCGACACGCTGTGCTGGGAAGTCGGCGGTAGCGCACCCGACACCGACCGGGCAGATCGACCGCGAGCGTGCTCACCGGCGCTGATCCTCTCACGCTGGCCCGCAGGGCCGATTCGACAACTCAGTGTCGGATAGGCGCCAGCCAATCCCC
>JAJYPU010000209.1 GCA_021795095.1 Actinomycetes bacterium
GCAGGTAGGCGCCCTCATCCACCAGATTCTGGCAGAGCTGATTCAAGAGGTCGTGGTCGTTCACCGCGCGCACAAGGATTGCGTTACCGATGGCGAGCGCATTAAACGCACGGCGGCGCTGCACGAGCGCCTCGATGTCGTGCAGACTGGCGACCACACCGCGGAACTCGCCCGTCTCGTCAAAGATGCTGCGCAGCTCGGTGCGCATCCAGCGCCGTGCACCCGACGACATTCGATACTGACACTCGAATGGGGGCACCGCCGACCCCTTGGCCGCAGCCCTGCGCGCCTCGTTACGGGCGACGGCGGTGTCGTCGTCACACAGGAGGTCAGACACGGCGCGTCCGATAAGTGACTCGGGCGACCAGCCCAGGGTGTGGGTGACTGACGGTGAGACCCACTCGATCCGTCCGCTCACGTCCGTTCGCCAGATGACGTCTGACGCGTTCTCGGCGAGGAGCCGATACTGCGCCTCTGACGTGGCCATCGCCGCACGCTGGGCGACCTGTGCCTCGGCGTCACGCCACGAGACGATCCGCGTCACTGCCGTGCCCGTCCGGTCAGGGACGTCGCGGCCCGAGACGGAGAGCCATCGGTAGGTCCCGTCAGCTCGACGCAGCCGAATCTCGGTGGTGATGCGAGCGCCGTCGAGCATCGCCACGCGGTTCGCCTTTGCGCGCACGAGATCGTCGGGGTGGAGGAACTCATCGGTGTAGTGCCCGATCATCTCATCGGGGCGCCAACCGAGGAGCTGGTACACCGTGTCAAAGATCCACACGATCCTGCCGTCGGGGTCGCCCACCACGACGACGTCGAGTGAGTTCTCGGCGATGAGCTGGTAGCGCTCACTGAGTAGTTGCGCGGATTGGCGCTGGGCGACTTCGGCGTCGATGTTGTGCATGCTGCCGATCAGTTCGATCGTGCCATCATCGGTCGTCACCTCGCGCACCGTGATGGCGAAGTAGGAGTACGTTCCCGACTGCCGTCGCAGGCGGGCCTCGAAGCTTGTCACGTGAAGTCGCTCGAGGTGACTCAACCACTGGGGCATGTTGCGGGCATCGTCGGGGTGCAGCAGGTCGATCGCGCTGACACCCTGCAGCTCGTCGGGGGTCCAACCGAGCACCGCGTGACTCGATGGTGACGCCCACAAGATCTTCGTGTCGACGTCGGTCTGGAATACGGCCTCCGAGGCGTTCTCCGCCAGGAGTCGGTAGCGCTCCAGCAGGTGGGTCTGCTCGGTGACGTCGCGCCAGGAGACCGAGAGCACACTGCCGACGCGCCCCACCCGCAGATCCAGCACCACGGACTCGTTACGGAGCGAGTCCCAGTGCGGGTGGGCTCGGAGTTCGAGGGCGTCACCGGTCTCGGCGACGGCGACCAAGTGACCCCAGAGGGCGTGCTCGGTCGCGTGGGGGTCCACGTCACGGTACCGCCGGCCAATGAGGTCGTCCGCGTCAAAGCCCAGGTCGTACGCGGCCGCAGCGTTCACCGCCGCGAACTCGAAGTCCTCGGGCGAACCGTCACGTCCGTGGACGATCGCCACGATGACGCGCGGGTCGAACTCCGTGTCGAGCGCCGCGCGTGCCACCGCGCCCTTGTCTCGCACGACCCTCGTCATGGGGGTCCCACTATCGACCAGGTATGTCGCGATAGTTGGGAAGAGTCACACAAGTAATGGCTACTACAACAACTGGTGAGTTGGGCGAGAGTTGTCTGTGAGTTCCGTGAGAGCGACGAGCCACCTAGATCAGTTCCGGGATCATCTCGATCGCCCCGCACGGGCACTCGCGTACACAGATCCCACAGCCCTTGCAGAAGTCGTAGTTGAACTCGTATTTCACCTCGCCGCCCAACTTGATCACCGCGTTGTCGGGACAGACGCCGAAGCAGTTGTCGCACTCGAAGCAGTTGCCGCACGAGAGGCAGCGACGCGCCTCGAAGAGTGCGTTCTCCTCGGTGAGCCCACCGATGACCTCTTCGAAGTTGGTCTGGCGGCGGATGCGTTCGAGTTCGGGCCGTTCGGTTCGGGGCGCGTCGGCGTAGTACCACGTGTTGAGGTGGTCGGCCGTGGCGAGGTCGTGGCGGTCGCCACTGACGAAGTCGACGTTGCGCAGGTACGCGTCGATACCGCGCGCCGCGCGCTTACCGTGTCCGACGGCGACCGTCGCGGTCCGGTCCGAGGGAGCGGCGTCGCCACCGGCGAAGACGCCACCCTCGTTGGTCATCATGGTGGTTGCCACTTGGACGACACCGTCTCGCACCTCGACGTTGTCGTTGCCCTCGAGCAATGACAGGTCAGTGTCCTGTCCGAGGGCGAGCACCAGGGAGTCCGCGTCGAGTTCCTCGTACTCGCCGGTGGGCTCGGGGAAGCCGTCGGCGTTGAGGCGCATCTTCTCCAAGACGAGCCGTTCGTGTTCGAAGCGCTCGACCGTCGAGAGCCAGCGTACGGTGACCCCCTCGCCGAGCGCCTGCTCCACCTCTTCGGCGTGGGCGGGCATCTTGTCGCGATTGCGTCGGTAGACGATCACGGCGTCGGTCGCGCCGAGACGCCGAGCGGTACGCGCGGCGTCGAGTGCGGTGTCGCCACCGCCGTAGACGACGACCCGTCGTCCGAGCATGGGCGGATCCTCGTCGGCGACCTGGTGGAGGAAGGACACGGCGTCGATCACCTTGGAGGAGTCACCGGCCGGGATGTTCACGCGCTTGCCGAGCTGGGCACCGACGGCGAGGAACACGGCGTCGAATCCACCTTCGTGGCGCTCGGCGTCGATGTCGTGGACCGTGTGATTGACGATGACCTCGACGCCCATGTCAGTGATGCGCGCAATCTCGGCGTCGAGAATCGCGCGGGGGAGCCGGTAGGCGGGGATGCCGTAGCGGAGCATCCCACCGAGTTTGGGCGAGGAGTCGACGAGTCGTACCTGGTGTCCGAGCAGTCGCGAGTGGTAGGCGGCGCTCAGTCCGGCCGGTCCGGCTCCGACGACGAGCACGCGTTTGCCGGTGTCAGGACCCGCTGGGGGCAGTGACCAGCCGTGCTCGATGGCCGTGTCGCCGAGGAACCGCTCGACGGCGTTGATGCCGACCGCCTCGTCCACCTGGACCCGGTTGCACGCGCTCTCACAGGGGTGGAAGCAGACGCGGCCCATGATGGCCGGCAGGGGGTTATTCTCCACGAGCTTTCGCCACGCGGCCTCGTAGCCGCCCGACTCCGCCTCGTAGAGCCAGCCCTGGATGTTCTCACCGGCGGGACAGGCGTCGTTGCACGGGGGGAGCCGATCGACGTAGACGGGTCGTTCGACGCGCCAGGAGCCGGTGTGGTTCGCGCGGCTGGTGCCGACGTCGAGGGTGATCGCGAAGGGCCGTTCCATTAGGCGTCCTCTCGGTTGTCGAGTTCGTCGCGCTCGGGCGCCAAGCCGTAGCGCGCGATGTTGGCGTCGGCGATGGCCTGGAGACGCGCGACGATGTCGGGGCGACCCTTGGCGCCGAACAGGTGGGCGTAGCGACGCTGGAGTTTGAGGTACTCCTCGACCGGCGCGAGTCGGCGGATGCGCGAGACGTTGGTGACGATACCGTGCTCGGCCTCAAAGACAGGGAACAGGCCCGTCTCCTTGGCGAGTCGGGCGAGATGGATGGTCTCGTTAGACGCCGAGCCCCACCCGAGTGGACAGGGAACAAAGACGTGCAGGTAGC
>JAJYPU010000210.1 GCA_021795095.1 Actinomycetes bacterium
CGAGAGTATCGCGTCGTAGGAGTGGGAGATCTTCAGTCGGAAGAACGTGTTGAAGATCGTGTCGATCATCGCGCCGTTCATCGCCGATGTCGCGAGCATGCCGGGTGCGACGAAGGTCGCGTAGCTCACGACGTGGCCACCGACCCGCAGGGGACCGACCAGGTGATTGAGTCCGAGGCCGATGCTGAGCAGATAGAAGAGGGGCTCAAAGAAGCCCGAGATCAACATCAACCACTGCGACCGGTAGACCGTGAGGTTCCGTTCGAAGACTCGCAAGGACCTTCGAGAGCCGAACCGGGGCAGCGTTCGGGTGAGCACTAGTCCACCAACCGGCGTCGCAGCGTCCGTCGGCCCCAGAGAACGCCGGCGACCGCGAGTGCGAGCAGCATCGTCAGGTGTCCGAGGGTGGGCAGCAGCGGCCACTCGCCGAAGGCGGCCGACCGCGCGAGGGCGACCCCGTGATAGAGCGGGACGAACTGCACGACGGGGCGTAGGTAACCGGGGTAGGCGCTGACTGGGTAGAAGGTCGCCGAGAACAGGAACATCGGGACGATCGCGAAGCGGTAGATCGCGACGAAGGACGCGTCGGACTGGACCGAGGCGGCGTAGGCGACGAATGGCGCGGCGAAGGCCAAGGTGATGAGGCCGCCGATGAGCGGCAGCGCGAGGCTCCACCACGACTGGAGTGCCCCGAAGGCCCCGATCACGATCGTGTAGACGACCCCGGTCGCGAGCGCCCTCGTCACAACCCACGAGAGCTTGCCCACGAGGATGTCGATCGGTTCGAGTGGCGTGGCGACGGCGGCGTGGTAGGACCGGACCCATTTCACGGCGGCCAGCACTGGCCAGAGCGACTCGCCTTCGCCGAGCTGCATGGTCGTGGTGGCGAGCAGGCTCGGCGCGATGAAGTGCAGGTAGGTCTGGCCGTCGACCAGTCCCGTGTGGGCCGACACGAGGTGCCCGACGCCGACGCCGAGAGCGGTGAGGTAGAAGATGGGGAACAGGACGGTACTCGCCACGGACCCGCGCCAGGTCTGGGCGTAGTACGTCGCGTGGTACCACCAACTACGGCGCCACCTCGACCAGCCGAGTTGGGTGTCGGTCCGGGTCGCCACGGTCAATCCACCAGGGTTCGCCCCGTGAGGCGTAAGAAGACGTCCTCGAGCGAGCTGCGCCGAACGAGGGCGCTCATCGGCGTGATCTGGTGCTCGTGGATCCGTCGCAGGGTCTCATCACCCTCGTCCACGTAGAGCAGGACCCGGTCGGGTAGCACCTCCAGGCGCTGGGCGAAGGGTGCGAGTCGGTCGTGGTAGCCGTCGTGGGAGTCGGTGTTGAAGCGCAGCTCCACGACCTCTCGGGTGGAGTGATGGGTGATCAGCTCCCTGGGGGTACCCGAGGCCACGATCGTGCCGTGGTCCATCACGACAAGGCGGTCGCACAACTGCTCGGCCTCGTCCATGTAGTGCGTCGTGATGATCAACGTCACGCCCTCGCGCTTCAATCGGTACAACCGGTCCCAGAGCAGGTGACGCGCCTGAGGGTCGAGACCGGTGGTCGGCTCGTCGAGGATCAGGATCTCGGGCTGGTTGATGAGCGCCCTCGCGATGGTGAGTCGCCGTTTCATGCCCCCCGAGAGATCTTCCACGCGATCGTCCGCCCGCTCGCTCAACTGGGTGAAGGCGAGGAGATCGATTGCGCGTTCGCGAAGGATGGCCCGGGGGATATCGAAGTAGCGGCCGAACATCTCCAGGTTGAGCCGCACTGAGAGCTCGAGCTCGAGCGTGTCCTCCTGGGGGACGACGCCGATCCGTCCGCGGATCTCGGGCCCGTGAGTGCGCGGGTCGAGCCCGAAGACGCTGAGGGAACCGGCGGTCGGTTGGGAGACAGCCGAGATCATCCGCATGGTGCTGGTCTTACCCGCACCGTTGGGACCGAGGAAGCCGAAGCTCTCACCCGGGTCGACCGAGAAGCTCACGCCATCGACGGCGTTGAACTCACCGAACCGTTTGACGAGGTCACGGGCCTGGAGGATCGGTTCAGTCACTTTGCCACCGCTGCGAGGGTAGACACCGGCCGCGCGACAAGCGTTGTGATCTCGTCCATGGTCGCTCCCCCTCATCGGTCGGGGCACCCGCGACGTTGGCGGGTGCTCGGTGGTGGTACCGACGGATCACCGCGTCATCGACGTTGCGCACTCCGTGGTTGACCCATCGTAGGCACCACTATGGTCAGCGTCTAGGGCCGTGACCGGTTTCTCGTCGGGGGGCCGACGGGACCCCGATCTTCAGGGTCGCCGCATCGCTCAGTCGATGGCGCGGGTCAGCACGCGCACCAGTGATCCGATCGCACGCGGTGTCACGAATCGATGGGACCGTACGACGAAGACCGGCCATGTCTGGTCGGGGAGGAACTTGGAGCGGAACTGGTTGATCCGCGCGAAGCGGTAGCGACGGTCGAAGTAGTTGAGCACCCGGTCGCCGAGCGGTCCGAGGGGGTGGGGCCGGTCCTCGACACCGTCGGGACGCCAGAACGGGAGTGGTCCGTTCGACGCCCAGGAGAACCCCTCATCGCGGAAGGTGTCAAGGGCGAGGGCCATCGCACCTTCGAGTGCCCCCCGGGGTGCGTTCGGGTCTCGCACGGGGTCCTGGAGATACCACCTCGAACGGTTGACTGGCGTGCACGTGATCGACGCGACGACCCCGTTTGGGCCTTCGCAGACGAAGTAGCGACGGAGGTGGGCGAGTTCGGTGAACTCATTGCGAAGGAACGAGTCGGTCCGACGCTCGCGACGTTCCTGCTTCCAACGCTCCTCGATTCGCTGCAGTCCGTCGAAGTCCGTGCGCGAGACGAGTGGGTGCGCTTCACGCCAGGTGTAACCGAGCTTTATCGCGTGGCTCCGAGCCCAGCGCACCTTCTGGCGGCGGCCACCCTGGAGCGACCAGTGGCTCAGATCGATGAGGCATTCCGTGCCGATCCAGGTGGCGTGCATGCCTAAGGCCACCGCCGCGTCGGCCGTCGTCTGGTTGACCGGCACCGCGAATAACTGCTTGTTCAATGCGTGCGCGTGGCGCTGCAGGCGGGCGAGTAGGTCGGCCTGTTGCGATTGTGCGGCCACCGGCGAGCGCCACGAAACGAGGCAGTGTCGGGCTTCGAGGAAGGCGACGAACCCCGATCGGTCGTCGTTCCAGATCACCTGCCAGGGGTCGGGTCCGAGGACGGCGAAGTGACCGGCCTCAGCCCCGTGGCGGCAGAGCACGTGGGTCAACTCGTCGCCGACCAGCGCGGCCCAGGTGACCGAGGGATCGGGGTCCGCTCGCCGGCGAAACTGCATTGACCTCCCGTCCCTCGTCGTGGTGCATGTCGGACAGACCCCGAGGTCCTGACGACTCATCGCACCAACGCCCCGACCGGTCTCCTATGTACCGTACCGCGACGACGGTCGAGTTCGAGGTGACCACCTGGTGGACGAAGCCTCCGGTAGTGCCGTGAAGCGACGGGTACGTCGCGGGACTGGTGGCGTCGTGCGGACGCTACGAGGTCGACGGCGCTCGCTCGGCGCATGGAAGGCGCGTTCGTCGAACTCGTCAGTCGGTTGGCTCGGGTTCGATCGGCGCAGCGACGCGCGACGCTGATTCCTCCTCGGGCGGGTGGTGTCGGAAGAAACCCCAGAACGTCAACGCGTTCGCCA
>JAJYPU010000211.1 GCA_021795095.1 Actinomycetes bacterium
GCTCGCTTCGAGGTAGGCCGCAATCAGTTCGTCCTTGCTCGAGAAGTTGTTGTAGAGGCTCGCCTTGGCCACCCCGGCACCGGCGATCACCCGGTCGATGCCGGTCACGTTGATACCGTCGCGGTAGAACAGCGTTGTTGCGGTATCGAGGAGGCGCGCCCGAGCCGATGTCCGTGTCACGGTCACATCATACTAGACAGACCTGTATAGTAAGAACAGCAGCGCGAGGGAACGAGGAACTATGTCGAGCACGACCGCGACACCGATCACCGTCATCGGCGCCAGCTGGTGCCCGGACTGCCGACGGGCCAAGACCTTCCTCGGCGAGCAGCGCGTGCCCTACGAGTGGATCGACCTCGAGCAGCACCCCGAGTACACCGAGCGTGTCGAGGCCCTGAACGGCGGGAGCCGCATCATCCCCACGATTATCTTCCCCGACGGCTCACACCTCGCCGAACCCGGTAACGACGAACTCGCCGACAAGCTCGGACTCTCACGCGTGGCCGCCGAGAAGGCCTACGACCTCGTCATCGTCGGTGGCGGTCCGACCGGGCTGACCGCCGCGATCTACGCCGCGCGCGAGAACTTCTCGGTGCTCATCGTCGAGAAGTCGGCCGTCGGTGGACAGGCCGGGGTCACCGAACGCCTCGACAACTACCCCGGTTTCCCCGACGGGGTTGCCGGTCACGAGCTCGCCGATCGGATGCGGCGCCAGGCCGAGCGTTACGGCGTCGAGATACTCCAGGCCGTCGCGGTGAGTGCCATCGAGCCGGTCGATGAGTCCTGGATCACGGTGTCAACGTCGACCGGGCACGAGTACCGCGCCCACGGCGTGCTGCTCGCCACGGGATCGCTCTATCGGCGCACCGGGGCGACGGGCGAGGCCGACCTCATCGGCGCGGGGATCCACTTCTGTGCCACCTGTGACGGACCGTTCTATAAGGGTGCCGACGAGGTCGTCGTCATCGGTGGGGGCAACAGTGGCTTCGAAGAAGGGCTCTTCCTCACCCAGTTCGCCGCGCACGTGACCATCGTTGAATACGCGAACGAGGTGCGCGCGAGCCGACTGCTCCAGGACAAGGTGGCCGCCCATCGGGCGATGTCTGTACTGGTCGGCACCGAGGTGGTCGCCTTCGAAGCGGGCGCCGGTGGCAAACTCGCGGCGGTCGTGCTGCGCGACCGGGCCACGGGCGAGCAACGGACCCACGCCGCCGCGGGGGCCTTCGTCTTCATCGGTCTTGAGCCCAACACCGGGTTCCTCGCGGGGGTGATCGAACGCAACGACCAGGGTTTTGTCATCAGCGACGAGCAGTTCCGCACGTCGATGCCGGGGGTCTACGTCGCCGGCGACGTCCGCGAAGGTTCGACCAAGCAGCTGGCGTCAGCGGTCGGCGAGGGCGCGGCCGCCGCGATCGCGCTGCGCTACCACCTCGATCGAGTGCGCGCCTGAAGCTCTGCTAGAACCGAACAGTGCTCGCCTATGAACGACTCGGTTCGGGACCTTCGCTCGTGCTCATCCACGGCCTCACCGACACCCGACGGGTGTGGGACCCCGTGCTCGCACCACTCGCGACCACCTTCGACGTCGTCAGTGTCGACCTGCGTGGGCACGGCGAGTCCTTTGACGGCACGCCCTACGATGTCGTGACCCTGGCGGGCGACGTCCACGAGGTGGTCGTCAATCTCGCGCTCGATGCCCCGCTCGTCGTCGGCCACTCGCTCGGCGGCTACGTCGCCACGGCCTACGCGTCGCGATTCGATTGCTCCGGCGTGGTCAACATCGATCAGTCACTCGACCTCGCGGCCTTTGCGGCGATGGTCGGTCCGTTCCAGGACCAGTTGCGCGACCCCGCCCAGTTCGAGGCGATCATGCTCATGGTCTTTGCGACCATGCGCGGCGCGCTCAACGACGATGAGTGGGACCGGCTCGCACGCGAGCGCCGGTTCAACCAAGTGGCGGTGCTCGGGATCTGGTCGACAATCTTCGATCTGGACGCGGCGGGCCTCGACGCCTACATCGACTCGATCACCCGGCCCATCACCGTGCCCTACCTCGCACTGCACGGGTCACCCCTCGCCGAGCAGTACGAGTCGTGGTTGACCGAGCGGGTCCCCGCGGCGCGTCTTGTCGAGTGGCCCGGGCTCGGGCACCTCCCGCACCTGGTGGAACCGGACCGCTTCGTCGCCCTGGTCAACCGTGTGGCCGGGGCGATCGTGACGCCCGATCGGTGGCGCGAGGCTGAACTCGAGGCGCGCGACTAGCGGTCGGCGAGTGCGTCGGCGACGATTCCCGCGACCTGGTCGGTCTCGATCAGGAAGCCGTCGTGTCCAGCCGGTGAGGTGATCACCTTGACCAGACCGGCGCGCGGGATCAGTCGCGCGAGCTCCTCTTGGAGCTCGCGCGGGTAGAGACGGTCCGAGGAGACCCCCGCCACGGTGACCGGCACGCGCACGCTCTTCAACGCGACGACCACCCCGCCGCGACCCCGGCCGACGTCGTGGTGGTTCATGGCCTCACTCAAGACCACGTAGCTGTTCGGGTCGAAGCGTGCCGCGAGCTTCTCACCCTGGTAGCGCAGGTAGGACTCGATGGCGTAGCGCCCGCCGTCGAGCACGGCGCGGTCGTCCTGGGCGACGCGACCGAATCGGTCCTCGAACTCGGTCCAGGTGCGATAGCTGAACTGGCCAATGCCCCTCGCGATGGCGAGGCCCGTTCGCGGGCCCGGCCCCTCGTAGTAGTCGCCGTCGTGGAAGTCGGCGTCGGCGCGGATGGCGCGCACCTGCAGCGAGCACAGGGCAATCTGGTCGGCCGTGCCGGCCGCGCCGGCGGCGACCACGACTGCGCGCTCGAGCCGGTTCGGGTGCGCGACGGCCCACTCGAGGGCGCGCATGGCACCCATCGAGCCGCCCACGACCGCGACCCAGCGGTCGATCCCCAGGTGGTCGGCGAGCATCGTCTCCACGGCCACCATGTCGCGGATCGTCACGACTGGGAAGCGCGAGCCGTAGGGGCGGCCGTCGGGTGCGAGGCTGGACGGACCCGTCGTCCCCTGGCAGCCCCCGAGCACGTTCGGACAGACCACGAAGTACCGGTCGGTGTCGATGGCGAGCCCCGGCCCGACCACCCCGTCCCACCAGCCCGGCGTCGGGTGACCCGCTTCGATAGGGCCGGTCACGTGGGAGTCGCCGGTGAGCGCGTGCAGCACGAGCACCGCGTTGGTGCCCGCGTCATTGCGCTCACCCCAGGTCTCGTAGGCGATGGTCACGCTCGCGAGGTGGCCCCCACCCTCGAGGTCGATGCCGCGTCCGGCGCCGTCGACCTCGACGAACTGGCGTCGGCCGGGGTCGTCCCCGGGCCGCCAGTAGGGGGCGTCGCTCACGCCCGCCGAGCGGCCTCGAACCCCACCGTCAAGTCGGCCAGGATGTCCTCGATCGACTCGATGCCGACCGATAGGCGCACGAGGTCCGGGGTGACCCCGGTCGTGAGCTGCTCGGACTCGGTCAACTGCGAGTGGGTCGTGGAGGCCGGGTGGATGGCGAGGCTACGCACGTCCCCGACGTTAGCCAAATGGCTGAAGAGCTCGAGACCCTCGATGAAGCGCCGTCCGGCGTCGGCCCCTCCCTCGATGCCAAAGGAGACGATGGCGCCGCCCCCGCGCGGCAGGTAGCGCTGCTGGCG
>JAJYPU010000212.1 GCA_021795095.1 Actinomycetes bacterium
CGCCGTCGAGCCCGGCGCCAGGAACTCGACGTGGTGACAGTGGTCGACGCCCGCGGTCTCGGGGTGGTGTGGCGGTGCGGTCTCGTTGATGGCGTCCATGATCGCGAGGCCGACGGCGGTGATCTCGTGCTGGCGCGAACGGTCAAAGGTGAGCCCCACGTCCGCCAAGTTGACGATCGCGTAGAAGTTGCCGCCGTAGGCGAGGCTGTAGGGCACGGTTCCCACGCCGGGAACCTCGAGGACGGCGTCGAGGCGCACCACGAAAGACGGCACGTTCTCGATAGTCACCGAATCGGCGTGACCGTCTGACACGCTCACCCGGGCGATGACGAGCCCAGCCGGCGTGTCGAGGCGGATGGTCGTGACCGGCTCGACGGCCTCGACCATCCCGGTCTCGACGAGCACCGTGGCGAGCCCGATCGTGCCGTGGCCGCACATCGGCAGACAGCCGGACACCTCGATGTAGACCACGCCCCATTCGGCGTCGGGTCGGGTCGAGGGTTGCAGGATCGCGCCGCTCATGGCGGCGTGGCCGCGTGGCTCGAACATCAGAAACTTACGGATGTCGTCGAGGTGCTCGATGAAATAGAGTCGCTTGTCGTTCATGGTGTCCCCGGGGATCACCCCGACGCCCCCGGTGACGACCCGAGTGGGCATGCCCTCGGTGTGAGAATCGACCGCGGTGATGACCCGGCTCGCTCGCATTGCCCCTACCCCTTCGCCCGAGTGGCCAGGTAGTCGAGGGCCTTGGCTGTCTCGGCGCGCACACGGGCCTCGTTCTCTTTGCTGAGCGGTCCGCGCGGCGGGCGCGTGGGACCGCCGAAGCTCTGGCCGGCGATGTCGATCGACAGCTTGATGGCCTGGACGAACTCGACGCGCGAGTCCCAGCGAAAGACGGTCACGAGGTGCTCGTAGAGCTCCTTCGCCTCGGCGAAGTGCCCCGCCATCGCCAGGTCGTAGATCTCGACCGCCTCTCGAGGAAAGGCGTTGGGGTAGCCCGCGAACCAGCCGACGGCGCCGGCGACGATCGACTCGTAGAGCAGATCATCGGCCCCAGCGATCACGTCGATGGCACAGACCTCCTTGATCTCCATGACCCGTCGCACGTCACCCGAGAATTCCTTGATCGCCTGGACCTCGGGGATCTCCGCCAGCCGCGCGACCATCGAGGGGACGAGGTCGACCTTGGTGTCAAAGGGGTTGTTGTAGGCCATGATCGGGATCCCCACCTCGGCGACGCGCGCGAAGTGTTCGATCACCTCGGACTCCGAGGCCCGGTAGATCGTGGGCGGCAGCAGCAGCACGCCGTCGGCGCCATCCTCTTGGGCGTAGCGTGCCCACTGCTGGGCCTGGTGCCAGCCGACCCCGTGCACGCCCGCGACCACGATGCCCCGGTCCCCGACCGTGTCCACCGCGACCTGGACCACCTTGCGGCGCTCCTCGTCGGTGAGCGACGAGTACTCACCGAGCGATCCGTTCGGCCCGACCCCGCGACAGCCGTTGCGGATCAACCAGTCGCAGTGCTCGGCGAATCGGTCGTAGTCGACCGCGAGCCCCGCCGGGGCACTCGGGTCCTCCTTGAACGCGAGTGCCGTCGCGACGATGACCCCTCGAAAGTTCACGTGCTCATCCATCATCCCTGGCCTTTCACCGGTATTCCTGCTTCGATTTCGTGGTCTCTCGCCAACTCACCGAGCCGTATCGGCATGGCGATGGGACGGCGATCGGTGCTCGCACCGCCGAGACGACCCTCGGGTGCGCGCGCGCTGAGCAGGGCCTCGACAGTGCGACCACAGACCCGGCCCTGACACGGTCCAAGACCCGCACGGCTCACGAGCTTGAGTGAGCGCAGCCCGGACGAGCGCGTCGCCGACCTCGCCGCGGCGAGGTCGGCGACGGATACGTCCTCGCAACGACACACGATCGTCTCATCGCTCAACCAGGTCGCCCAGTTCTCGCCGATGACGTGGGCGCGCGCGAGGCGCCGTGCGAAACGACGAAGGACTCGACGCCGAGCCACCTCGACGCGCAACGCCGGATCAACGATTCCGCCGCCGGCCGCCACGTGCCCGGCGATGGCGCCTTCCGCGAGAGCGAGGTCCACTCCCCCGATACCCGTTATCTCACCAGCGGCGAACACCGACGCCACACTGGTGCGCTGCTCGGCGTCGACCTCAACGAATCGCCGGTCGCTGAGCCGACAGCCCGCGGCGATCGCGAGCTCGAGGCGCGGCGTGAACCCGTGTCCGAGGCACACCGCGTCCGCCTCGAGTTGTCGTTCGCTCCCCTTGATCGGTCGCCACGACCCGTCAAGGGCGCTGACCGTGACTGACTCGACTCGGTCGCGGCCCTCGATCGCGGTGACCGCGTGGCCCGCCACGTACGCGATGCGGTGGCGCACGAGGACGGCGGCGTAGCCGACGAGCTCGCGGGCCTTGGCGGGCGTCGCCGCGAGCTCCCACGGGCGAGCGGCCCAGTGTCGAACGAGTCGCGTGGCGCGGCTCGCCTCGTAGACCCCGACGACGGATGCGCCGGTGGCGACGACCGACGCCGCCACCGCGAGGAGAAACGGACCCGCCCCGGCGACGACGACCCGTTCACCCACGGCGACGCGCTCGCCCTTGGCGAGCGCCTGGGCGCCACCCGCGGTGAAGACCCCGGGGAGGTCCCAACCCGGAACCGGCAGCGTGCGATCGAAGGCCCCGGTCGCGAGTACCAACGCGTCGGGCCGGTAGACCCGGGACTCCCGGTCGCTGCCATCGGCCTCGCCGACGAGCACGTGGACCGCGCCGCGGTCGATCGCCCAGACGTGGGCCGAGCTCACGACCGTACAGTTCGGATCGGCCGCGAGCGCTTCGCGCATCCGCTGGAACGTCGCCCAGCCGTGATGGAGCAGCGACTCGTGGTTCGACGGCCGCTCGGGTGGCAGGTGGCGCCAGTACTGACCGCCCACGTCGTCAGCGGCGTCGAGCACCACCACCCGCGCGCCGAAGGCGCTCGCGGACAACGCAGCGGCGAGTCCGGCCGGACCCGCCCCGATGATGACGACCTCGCTCATTCCCCCTCCGATTGCGAGGGGCCTTCGAACTCGACGACGTCGCCGTCGCGGGCTCGACGCTGACAGGCGCGCACGTCGCGCTGGCCGTTCACCACGACGAGACAGTCGAAACAGACCCCGATGCCACAGAAGGCCCCGCGAGGGCGCCCCCCCACCGGTGACGTTCGCCAGGTCAGCGTGTCCGCGGCGAGCATGATGCCGGCCACCGTCTGGCCGAGGACGCCGGCGCGGCGCTCACCGTTCACGAGGATCGTGATCGGGGTCGACGCCGCGGGCTCGATGGGGTCGGTCGCGGGTGGAACCGGTCGCGCGACCACCTAGGCCACCTCACGAAGCGACGGGCGACCGGGGGCGAAGGGATCGAGAGACATCGCGGTCGGTTCGCCGAGCATCGCCGCGGCCAACAGTTCAGCGGTGCCCGGGGCGAGTCCGATACCGGCACCCTCGTGACCCGTCGCGTACCAGAGACCGTCCAGGTCGGGATCGGCACCGATCACGGGGAGGTGATCACGCGAGAACGGACGAAACCCGCCGTAGGCGCGGATCACCGTCGCCTCAGCGAGGAAGGGCATCAACGCAATCGCCTTGCGTGCGATCT
>JAJYPU010000213.1 GCA_021795095.1 Actinomycetes bacterium
GCTCGGTCGTTGTCGCCTGCGCGCCGGGTAACTGGCACTCGATCGCCGGGCACATGATCGCGGAGCAACTGCAGGCTGAGGGCGTCGCGACCGCTTTCTTGGGGGCATCGACACCGGCGGTCGACGTCGGTCGATTTCTCGCTACGTACCAGCCCAACGCGATCGCGATCACGTGTGCGCTGCCGCTCTTCTTTTCGGGCGTCACCGAACTGGCCGACGTCGCCCACGAATTGGGTGTGCCCGTCATGGCGGGTGGTCACGCGTTCGAGGGGCACCCCGAGTGGGCCACACGAATCGGTGCCGACGCCTACGCCGGCGATGTGGCGAGCGCCCTCTCGCTGCTCAAAGCGTGGGAGACGGCACCACCGGACCCGCGTGCACGATTCGTGCCCGACGAAAACGCCCGTGAACTGGACGCCCGAGCAGGCGAGTTGGCCCCGCGGGCGCTATCAGAACTGACGAGGCGATTCCCGGCGATGGCCAGCTACTCATCGCACCAACGACAACGGACCGAGGAGGACTTGGCCTACATGGTCCGCTTCGCCGCCGCGGCGCTCTACGTCAATGACAACGCGGTCTTCACTGAGTTTCTCGCGTGGTTGATCGAACTCCTCCGGGCTCGTGGCGTGCCCAAGGAGGCGGTCGTGGCTGGTCTTGAGTCCCTACAGACGCTCCCCGAGCTACGCCAGGGCCGCGTCGGCGACATCATCGCGACGGGACTCTCGTTCTGTCGCGCGTGATCCACCCGTAGCGTCGAGGCGTCACGGGCGGTCGTTGCGTGTGGGCTGGTATCGCACGTCACTGTCGGACGAGCGGCGGTCATTCGTGCAGGAATTTCGACTGCGCGGCGTATCGAGCCGGTGCCTACGTCGCCGTGAATCGCGCGGGACCGCGTCGCGAGTGTCGCGGTCACGGGCCCCGTGTTTGAAGTGACGGGTCAGGCCTCGAGGAGGCGGCGAGCGCCTTCGGCGGCGAGGTAGAAGAGCTGTTCGCGGACCTCGCCGGCGCGCAGCCACGACCGATGGTCCCATTCGCCCACGAGTGAGTCCCCGGCGTAGAGCAGTTGGGCGAACCGCACCTGGCGGTAGCGCGCAACCGCGATGAACGCGGCGGACTCCATGTCGACCATCGAACAGCCCTCGGCGACGCGGCGATCGACACGGCTACGCGCCTCGCGGAAGATCGCGTCGGTCGTCCAGGTTCGACCCACGCGGTGGACGACCTCGTTGGCGCTGAGCACCCCCACGAGCGCCGCGACGCCGCCCGGGTCGGCGTCGATGACCCGCGACGGAGGCGCGTAGTGGAAACTCGTTCCCTCGTCGCGCAGGGCGGAGTCGACGACCATGATCGCGCCACGATCGAGTTCCGCGACGAGTGCGCCGGCACCGCCGCAGGCGACCACTGAAGTCATCCCGAGCGCTGCGAGTTCCTCGACGATGGCGGCGGCGAGGGGGCCACCCATCCCGGGGTGTACGACCGCGACTGGACCGCTCGGGGTATTGAACTCATAGACGGGGTTGGTGCCGATCTCACTGCGCAGCGAGTAGAGCGGGGTGAGGACGCCCTCGGCGGCGAGCCGGGTGAGCAGGTCGTTGAAGAAGCAGAGCACGACGGCGGGGTGGACCCGCGGACGCCGGTGCAGCATGGCGGCCTCGAGCACACCCGGTTCGTCGAGGTCGTCCTCAAGCAGCGGCAGATCGCTCACGCGGCCGAGCCCCGGGCGTTGAGCAGCCAGTCGAGTAGGGCGACGACGATGCTGACGTCACCGCGGACCTTGACGCGCCCCTCACGCAAGGCCGCGGCGCTGTCGAGGTCACCGCGGTAGAGCCGGGCGGCGTCGGCGAAGGCGATACGTACGACCGCGTCGGCAGCCAGGTGGTCACCAGCAGCCACACTCGCCCCCGAGGGCCCCAGCGTGAACGTGAAAGCGTGGGGCGCTCTTGTGGGTGCGTCGAGTAGGTGAAAGACGATTCGCCGCGGCGTCTCGAACATCGGGACTGGTCCGGCGGCGACGAGCGACTCGTTCAGGGTCGCGAACCACTCGTCGCCGGCGAACTCGTCCACGATTACGGAGCGGGCTGGACGCCCGCCTCGGTTGCCGTGCGCTTCGTGCGCCGGCCGATCTTTCTACCGAGCCACGCGACCGGGTCGTAGTGCGCGTCCACGACGCGCTCCTTCAGCGGGATGATCGCGTTGTCGGTGATCTTGATGTGCTCGGGGCAGACCTCGGTGCAGCACTTGGTGATGTTGCAGTAGCCCAGACCCATCTCCTCGCGCACGTACTCACGCCGGTCGTTCTGGTCGAGGGGGTGCATCTCGAGCTCGGCGTAGCGGATGAAGAACCGCGGGCCGGCGTAGTACTGCTTGTTCTCCTCGTGGTCGCGGATCACGTGGCAGACGTCCTGGCACATGAAGCACTCGATGCACTTGCGGAACTCCTGGCCGCGCTCGACGTCCTCTTGGAACATGCGGTAGCCGTCCTCGGGCATCGGGGGCGGCAGCAGCGCGGGGACCCGCTCGGCCATCGCGAAGTTGAACGAGACGTCAGTCACCAGGTCACGGATGATCGGGAACGTCTTCATCGGCGTGACCGTCACCGTCCCCTCGGGCAGGTCGTCCATGCGCGTCATGCACATCAGGCGGGGCTTGCCGTTGATCTCGGCGGCGCAGCTGCCGCACTTGCCGGCCTTGCAATTCCACCGGCACGCCAGATCGGGGGCCTCGGTCGCCTGGATACGGTGGATCACGTCGAGGACCACTTCACCCTCGTTCTGGGTGACCGTGTAGTTCTCGAAGTCGCCACCGCTGGCGTCACCGCGCCAGACCCGCATCGTTACCTCAGCCATTACTTCCCCTCCTCGAGCAGCGCTTTCAATTCATCGGGCATGGTCAGGAGCGGTGATCGCTCGGTTGTGATCTCGCCATCCCAGGTGCCGCCCGCGATGGTGTGCGCCAGGTTGAAGGTGCCGTATTCGGCGCTGGCCTTGGGGAAGTCCTCGCGGGTGTGCCCACCGCGCGACTCCTTGCGCTCGCGCGCGCCGCGCGACGTGCACTTGGAGACGGTGAGCATGCTCGGCAAGTCGGTGGCGAGGTTCCAACCGGGGTTGTAGGCCCGCCCGCCCTTGACCGAGATGTTCTTCACCCGCTCGGTGAAGGTCTCGAGCTCGGTGATGGCGAACTCGATCTCGTCACCAGTGCGGATGATGCCGACGTTGGCCTGCATCATCTCTTGGAGGTCGCGCTGGATGTCGTAGGGGTTCTCACCGTTCTCGTTCTCGAAGGGTGCGAGCGCGCGTGCGACGGCCGACTCGACCTCGCCCCAGTCGAAACCGCTCGGACCCGAACCGCCTTCGACGTAGTCCGAGGCCGCCATACCCGCGCGACGACCGAAGACCACGAGGTCCGACAGCGAGTTGCCGCCGAGCCGGTTCGCCCCGTGCATGCCACCGGCGACCTCGCCGGCGGCGTAGAGGCCGGGGACCTTGGTGGCCGCGGTGTCCGCGTCGACCTTGACGCCACCCATGATGTAGTGGCAGGTCGGGCCGATCTCCATGGCCTCGCGGGTGATGTCGACGCCGGCGAGCTCCATGAACTGGTGGTACATCGAGGGCAGGCGCCGACGGATGTACTCGGCGGTGCGA
>JAJYPU010000214.1 GCA_021795095.1 Actinomycetes bacterium
GTCGCGCCGCTCTACCTGCGCGAGGCGGACGCGGTCGCGAACTTCGTGACGCGCGACGCTCGATGAGCGAGCCCGCGGCCTGGACGATCCGCCTCGCCGAGCGCCGCGACGTGCCGGCGCTGCTCGCGATCGAGGAGGCGCAGTTCCCCGAGCCGTGGTCGCGCGGGATGCTGCTCGACGAGCTCGGCAACGTCGCGACGCGCCGCTACACGGTCGCCGTCGAGGGCGGGGTCGTGCTCGGCTACCTCGGCGTGATGTTCGTGCTCGACGAGTTGCACGTGAACACCATCGGTGTGCGACCCGGGGTCGAGGGCCGCGGCGTGGCAACGTCGCTGCTCGACGAGGCCTGGGCCGACGCGGCTGCGCGCGGCATCAAACGCGCCACCCTCGAGGTCGCGGTCTCCAACACCCGCGCCCAGGCCCTCTACGCGCGCTACGGCTTCGCGCCGGTGGGCGTGCGCAAGAACTACTACGAGAAGAGTCACGAGGACGCCCTCGTGCTCTGGGCCGACCTCGTGGCGAGGGGATAGATCGGGCCTACGCTGGAGTCGTGAGCGTCGTGCTGGGCATCGAGACGAGCTGCGACGAGACCGCGGCCGCGGTCGTGGACGACCGGTGGCGCGTGCACAGCTCGGTCGTGGAGTCCTCCATCGACCAGCACCACCACTTCGGCGGCGTCGTGCCCGAGCTCGCGGGCCGGGCCCACGTGACCACGATCGTCCCGGTCGTGCGCGCCGCGCTCGAGTCGGCCGGGCTGGACGTCGGCCACCCCGCCATCGACGCCGTGGCGGTGACCGCGGGTCCCGGGCTTATCGGCTCGCTGCTCGTGGGCCTCGCCGCCGCGAAGGCCTACGCGCTCAGCTGGGACGTGCCACTGCTGACGGTGAACCACCTCGAGGGCCACCTCTTCGCCCCGCTGCTCGAGACGCCCGACCTCGCCTGGCCGGTGCTGACCCTGCTCGTCTCGGGCGGGCACACGATGCTCGTCTACCAGCGCGGGCCCGGCGTGCACGAGGTCATCGGCGAGACGATCGACGACGCCGCCGGCGAGGCCTACGACAAGGTGGCGCGCTGGCTCGGCCTCGGCTACCCGGGCGGGCCGCCGATCGACCGCCTGGCCGGTGCGGGCGACGCGTCCTCACTGGTCCTGCCGGTCTCGATGACCGGTGAGGACCTCGACTTCTCCTTCTCGGGGCTGAAGTCGGCGGTCGTGCGCGCGGGTGAGAAGCGACCCGACCTCGCCCACGCCGACATCGCGGCCGCCTTCCAGCGCGCCGCGGTCGAACAGCTCACCCGCAAGCTGCGCCGCGCACTGGAGCGCTACGACGTGGCCGGCGTCGCGATCGCCGGCGGGGTGGCGGCGAACTCGGCGCTGCGCGCGGCCGTCATCGACCTCGCCACAGAGTTTGGGGTCGTCGCCCACGTGCCGAGTCTCGCCATGTGCACCGACAACGCGGCCATGATCGCGGCGGCCGGACTGTCGCACCTCACGCGGGGCTCGCTCGGTCGCCTGGACGCCTCGGCCGACCCCAACTGGTCACTCGCGGACGTCTCGTGATGGCGCGCTGGGACCCGCTGCACGTCGCGGACTGCGACCCGGACCCCATGGTCCAGTTCGCCCGCTGGTTCGACGAGGGGGCGGTGATGGTGGACCGCGAGGCCGTGGCCCTCGTGACCGCGACACCCGACGGCGCGCCGAGCGCGCGCATGGTGCTGCTACGCCACCGCGACGCGGACTCGATCGGCTGGTACACGAACTACGAGAGCGTGAAGGGCCGCCAGCTCGCGAAGAACCCCGTCGCCGCGGTCCTGTGGTACTGCGAGCCCCTCGGGCGCCAGGTCCGCTTCGAGGGCCCGGTCGCGCCCATGAGCGCCGAGGAGTCCGACGACTACTTCGCCAAACGCCCCCGCGGCCACCAGATCGGCGCCCACGCGAGCCATCAGAGCGAGCCACTCGCGAGTCGAGCCGAGCTCGAGGCGCGCGTGGCGTCCCTCGAGGCGCACTACGCGGATCGCGACGTGCCACGCCCGGCCAACTGGGGCGGCTACCGGCTTACCCCGAGCTTGGTCGAGTTCTGGCAGCAGCGCGCCGACCGGTTGCACGACCGCGTGTGGTACACGAGGACGGGCGAGGGCTGGCGGATCGAGCGCCACTATCCCTAGGCGGCGTCGGCGTTGCGCAGCCTGGCCGCCCCGCGCAGCGCGAGCAGCCCGAAGATGATCGCCGCCACCGTGGCCGCGGCCCCGCCGAAGCGGTAGACGGCGCGCGGCGTGTAGGCGCTCAGTGCGAGACCCCCGAGCAGGTAGGCGCCGACCTGGGCGCTCTGGGTGACCGCGTTCACCGCCGCGAAGGTCCGTCCGCGCAGGGCGTCGACCGTGCGCAGCGTCATGAGCGACATCGCGATGACGTTGATCACCCCGACCGTCACCCCGGCGACGAGCACCAGGGGGTAGATCTGGGCGACGGTCGCGACGAAACTGACCGCGGTGACGCTCAGCCCGGCCGCCACGACGTTGCCGAGCAGCAAGCGGGTCATGGCGTAGAGGTCCTGGCTCAGCCGCCGTCCGACGAGGGCGCCCGCGATGGTGCCGATGCTGAAGGCCGCGCCGAGGGCGCCGTAGTCGAGGGGCGTGCCGTGCAGGGTCTTGATGACAAAGAAGACCTCGGCGACGTTCACCATGCCGAGCGCGAGCAGAAAGACGAAGAAGTCGAGCACGACCGGGGCTAACACGGCGTCAGTAAAGACGTGGCGCAAGCCGGCGGTCATGCGGTGGTCCGCGCCCTCGGCGTGGGGGGTCGGGCGCCGGTCGGCCGAGAGCAGGGCCGTGCCGATCGTGCCGAGCGCGAAGCTGACCGCGTCCACGTAGAGCGGCACGCTCTGACCGGTCCAGCCCACGAGCAGTCCACCGAGCATCGGCCCGGCGACGAAGGCGAGTCCCTGGGCGGCCTGCAGGGTGCCAGTCGCGCGGTTGATGTGCTCGTCGCCCACGATCGAGGGCAACAGTGCCGAGTAGCCCGGCATCGAGAAGGAGATCGAGACGTTGAGCACCACCACGAGCGCGATGGTCGTTGGCAAGGCGTGCCAGTAGCCAAGCCCGACGCTCACGAGGGCCTCGACCAGGCCGAGGGTGATCAGCAACGGTTTGGCGCGCACGCGGTCCACGACGTGGCCGGCGAGTGGGGCGAGCAGTGCGACCGGGGCCATCGCGGCGATTCCGAGGGCGGCGACGGCCCAGGCGTGGCCCTCGGGCGCGACGCGCAGGTAGAGCGCCACCAGCGCGAGGCCGTCGCCGAGGAACGAGATGCCCCGAAAGATGGCGAGCAGCGCGACGTCGCGGCGCTGGGCGCCCGTCAGTCCGTCGCCTGACTCCACGGTGCCCGTCGCCATCGATTCCTCCCGCTTGGGACTCTACGGCGTGGCCCCGCGAACAAGTTGGCACTCGGTGACTTCGTCTGCTAAATTGGCAGTCGCACTATTCGAGTGCTAGACGCACAGGAGGCAGTCACCATGAAGCTCAACCCCCTCGAGGACCGGATCGTCGTCCGGCCGAACGTCGCCGAGGCCACCACGGCGTCCGGCCTCGTCATCCCCGACACCGCCAAGGAGAAGCCCCAGCAGGGTGAAGTGCTCGCCGT
>JAJYPU010000034.1 GCA_021795095.1 Actinomycetes bacterium
CCATTCGTGCCTGCGCCGCACGGGGCGTAGCACTGCCACGTGAAGGTCCCCGTCTTGGTGGGGACGAACGTCGCGACAACCGTCACCGACTTGCCAGTTGGCGCAGCGGGGATCGGCATGTTAAAGCTCAGCCCGGGCACCGTGAAGGTGTGGGCGACCTCCGTGTCCGACACCGACGAGATCGCGTGTCCCGCGACCGTCTCTTGTCCGGTGGTCGATCCTTGGACCTTCGCGAACATCATCTGAGCCCCCATGAGCGGCGCGGTGCCGTCATCGAAGCTCACAATCTTGACGGTGACGCGTTCACCGACCTGCACGGTCCAGTTCGGGTTCGTGTACTGCGGCTGATCACCAACACCGGTTAGCGACCCCGTCACGATCTTCATCGTCTCGGTCACGTGGCCGTGGGGGGCGATGGGTGCCGGCGGGTTCGAGCGGGTGAGTCTCGTCACGCCGGCGGCGATGCCACCGACCAACGCGACGGTAACCGCGAGTCCCACCAGGATCCCGGCGATCGACCCGAAGACCACACCACCATTGCGGGCGAATGTTGCGGGACGACGCCAACTCAGACGGCCGAGGCGGTCGAGCGGGTCGACCGCGCCAAGACGCGCGAGTGGTCCCCGGGCGCTTTCGCGCCCGGGGTCGCTCACGCCAGTGGTGTGGCGGTCACTCATGAAACGACCTTGACCTTGCCTGTCATCCACCCGGCGGTCTTCATGGCGCCGTTCATGCCGACGGTGCCCGTACCGCAGGGAGCAAAGCAGTTCCAGGTGAACGTGCCGGTCTTGGTCGGCTTAAACGTTGCGGTGACCACGATGCTCTTGCCCGTCGGTGCGACCGGGATCGGCATGTTAAAGCCCAGGCCGACGATGGTGAAAGTGTGCGAGACATTGATGTCTGACACGTTGCTCACGGTCTTGCCGCCGGCGACTTCCTTGCCGTTGCTGGTGCCCTTAACCGACGTGTACTTCATGTACTTACCCATGAGCGGTGCTGCGCCGTCGTCGTAGCTGATGATCTTGATGGTCACGGTCTGACCCTTGTGCACGGTCCAGGCCGAGTTGGTGATCTTCGGCTGCTCGCCGCTGCCCGTCAACTTGCCCGTGGTCAGGATCTTCATGACCTCGGTTACGTGACTGGGTGCGGACGCGCCCGCCGTGCCGCCACTGACGACGCCGGCGCCCAGCACGGGTGCGATGACGAGTGCCAGGGCCGCTGCCTTGGTCATTGTGTGCTTCATCTCATATCTCCTCTTGGTTGAGTACTGCAATCCCGCTCGAACGCCCTGTTCGAGCTGGCCCTACTTGACGCTGACCTTGCCCGTCATCCAGCTCATGGTCGACATCGCGCCACCCATGCCGTTGGTGCCGCTGCCGCACGGGGCGTAGCAGTGCCAAACGAACGTGCCGGTCTTCTTGGCGACGAAGCTCGCCGTGACGACGATGTGGCCGCCAGTCGGTGCGACGGGGATCGGCATGTTGAAGCCGAGTCCGGGCACGGTGAAGGTGTGGGCAATGTTGATGTCGGACACGTTGGCAACCGGCTTGCCGTTGACGAGCTCCTTGCCGTTGAGCGTGCCCTTGACGCTCGCGTACGGCATGTACTTGCCCATGAGCGGCGCCGTGCCGTCATCGAAACTGACGATCTGGACGGTCACGGTCTGACCCTTGTGCACGGTCCAAGAGGCGTTGGTGATCTTCGGCCAGCCCGGCCTGCCGTCCATCTTGCCGGTGATCAACCGCATGTGCTCAACCACGTGGGTCGGGACGGCTGCTGCGGCGCTCGTGCCCGTGAGCGACACCGCGGCCAGTGGGGCGGCGGCCAGCAGCAACGCAGACAACGTGGTAATCGGGCGCTTCATCTCAATGCTCCTTGTTGGTTGGGGGGTGGGGGGTGGGCGGTAGAACTTCGGACTGGTTCGACTCAGGCAACCACGGTGACGTAGCCGCGCATGAAGCCGTTGTGCGCCATCGCCCACTTGTCACAGGGCAGAGCGCAGAACCACTGGATAGTTCCAGGTTTGGTCGGCTTGATCGTGAAGTGGGTGACCGACGGCGACGAGGGACTGCCGGCGGGGGCCACGGCACTCACATTCAGGTCGGGTGACATCCACGAGTGCGACTGCACGTCGTAGTTGTAGATCGTGACGTCGTAGGTCTTACCGACGGTCATGGTGAAGGTCCCCGGGACGAAGGCGTCATGGACCAACCCATCGGGACCCTTCACGCCACCAAGCGGCGGCGGGTTGATCTCGAGCTTCACCTGCACGGCGTTCGAGGCACTCGCGGGCACGACGGCGCTGGTCGACGCACCCGGGGCCGGGGTCGTGCCCGTGACTTTGTGCCAGATCGCACCGGCGCCGGCGGTGATCGCGAAGACAACCGCCGCGACGATGACGATCCCCGCGACCAACGTCACCAGTCCGCGGACTCGATGTGTCTCTGCCCCGCCGTTTCCGCGGCTCACCACGGTCGTTTCGCTGCTCATCATTCGCTCCTCCCGGCCACCATCACGATGGTGATTGGGACCTTTACCATCCTTGGGCCGCGAGCGAGGCCTTACTAGAGAAATCCCTCGGGTCAGTCGTCCCGTGGAATCACGGGACGTTCGCGGGCCTTCTCGACGTCGAGGGAGTCGCACATTTGGGTCGCGATGACGTCGCGCGAGACGAGCGACTCGACTCGCCCCTCGCCTCGACACGCCTCACGACGCCACCGACGGGAGCCACCGGTCAGCGGGCCCCATTCGGATAGCACCCTGGCGAGCGGGCGGAGGGGCCGGTCGTGGTCACAACACGTACTTTTTCAGGTCTTTCGTCCGTGAATTCACGGTAAAGACCGAGAGGACACTGCCGTAAGGTGATGGCGTGGCCGACACCGAAGTGGTGAATTCGAGGTCGATATCCGTCATCGTGGTTGACGATCACGAGGTCGTGCGAGAGGGAACGCGCAAGATGCTCGAGCGAGACCCCGATATCGTGGTGGTCGACGAGGTGGGTTCAGTTCAGGACGCCCTCGTGTCCGCCCGACGGTTGCGCCCTCGGCTCATGGTGATAGACGTCGAGTTGCCCGACGGCAGCGGCGTCGAGGTTGTGCGCGAGGTCGTAGCCGAGAAATTGCCGATCCGCTGCCTGATGCTCTCAGCCCACGACGACTACGTCTACTTCTCCGAGGCCCTCGCCGCGGGGGCGGGCGGCTACCTCTTGAAGACCGCTAGCGCCGCGGAGTTCGTGGCCGCCGCCCGGACTGTGTCGGTGGGCGGCACGGTCATCGACGGCTCGCTCTCGCACCGGCTCGCCGGTCGACGCCAACCCCCCGAAGAAGAGCTAATTCACCGGCTCACGGCGCGCGAGCTCGACGTCATCGCTGCCCTCGTGCGGGGCCGCTCCAACAAGGAGATCGCCCTGGAGCTCGGCATCGGACTGCGAACCATCGAGAGCTACGTCTCGGCGATCCTTAACAAGCTCGGCGTGCGCTCACGCACTGAAGCGACGATCTTCGCGATCGAACACCACCTCGCCTCACCAAAACCGAGCAAGTGAGAACGCCGAACCCCCGCATCCCGATCCGTGAGATCCTCGTGCGGGCACTGCACCCGCCCGTTCGCGAACGGGCCTTTTGGGCCGTGCAGGCGATGGTGGTGTTCTGGGCCGTGATCCACGTGTGGGTCGACATCAGTAACGCGTTGCACGGCAGCGTCCTGCCCTACGGCGTGCCAATCGACCTGCTGTTGATCCCCGTCGGCTACGCCGCCCTACGCTACGGCCTCTCCGGTTCGGCGGCCACCACCATCTGGGCGATTCTCCTGTGGATGCCCGACCTCTTGATCCCCGACGACAAGGGCCACTACCAGCAAGATCTTGTCCAACTCTTCGTCGTCACCGTCGTCGCGCTCTTCGTCGGTCTCGAGATCGAACGCGCCCACCTCGAACGGGCTCGCGCCGAAGTCGCCGAGGCTGAACGGCGCGTCGCCGAGCAGCACTACCACCGGCTCTTCGATGTGAACACGGCGCCGATCTTCCTGATCGATCCGTTGGACACCGTGTTAGAGGCCAATCCCGCCGCGCTGCACCTCAGCGCCGGCGCGACAGGTCGGCGGATCACCGACCTGTTCGGTATCGCCAACCACGACCTCGTCGAAGGACGGATGAACCAGCTCACCATCCGTCCATCCGGTGATGATGAGGAGCGCAATTTTCGTTTCTCAGTCTCCAATTTCGAGCCCAGCGCCGTCGGGTCGATCCGTCAGGTTGTCCTCGAGGACGTCACCGAGGAGTACCGCTCCGAGCGCGAGGCGCGAGCCTGGGCGATCGAGGTCCTGCGCGCTCAAGAGGACGAGCGACGTCGCATCGCCCGCGAGATCCACGACGACCCGCTGCAGCGTCTGCTCCAACTGGCCCGACGTCTCGAGGTCCTCGGGTCGCCGAGCGAACAGATCAACGGGGACGAGCGTGTCGAGCAGTTCGCCACGGTACGCGAGGAGTTGCTCAACGTCGTCGGGCACCTGCGCGAGGTCACCCGCGGGTTACACCCGGCCGGACTCGACCAACACGGACTCGTCGCTGCAGTCCGTGGGCTCCTCGTCGACCTCGAAGTCGACGAGGGACTCATCACAGACTTCATCGTCACCGGGGACATCATCAGCGGATCCCACGAGGCCGAGGTTGGGCTCTTTCGCATCGTCCAAGAGGCGGTGCGCAACGTCATCCGCCACGCCCGGGCGGCGAACCTCGTGGTGTCGATCCACTACGCGAAGGACTGCGCGCACGTCACGATCGTCGACGACGGCGTCGGTTTCGACGTGAGCCGTGACAGCCTCGTCTCGGGCAATCACCTCGGGATATTGAGCATGCGCGAGCGGGCGAATCTCCTCGACGGTCACTGCGAGGTCACTTCGACGATCGGCGAGGGAACGACGGTCGAGGCCACGGTGCCACTGCACCGTGTAGCGGTCGAGGCCATGGTCCGCCGCGACTGAACGCGTCGGCGATTGGTTACTGAGCGGCGGCGACTCGCGACGTCGACAACGGCCAGAACGTCCACGCGAGGAGTGCGATCAGCGGTCCAGAGTTGACGTCTGTGCCCTGCGCCGTCAGCACGCCACCGAAGTCCTGGACGAGCCACACGAACGCGGCGAAGGTCATCGCGACGATCAGCGCCGGTCGCACGAGTGCGGGCTTGGCGATGGCGAGCGCGACGGCGAGGCTCAGAAGCGCGAGGCCGAGCGAGAACGCGAAGCCGCGGTCGGCGAACACGCTGGCGAGGCCGCGGTCGATTGACTGGACCCAACCTGGCTCACCGGACGCCACGCCCATCACCAGGTCGTGCATCGCCTGGGGTGCCCGATTCGCGGGGAGCAGGAAGTACACCGCGAAGTCGACCCAGAGCACGACCCAGGCCGCGGTCGCGCCTCGGCGCCCCCAGGCACCGGCATCGGCGACCGAGAGCGCGTCCCCACGACCAGACGGCCAGACCAGAACCGCGATCACGGCGTAGAGCACGACCGCGCCCGGTTGACCGGCGAGCGGCGAGCCGCCGGCGAACACTCCACCAAACCCCTCGGCGAACCACCAGACCGCCAGGCTCCAGACGATCGAGGTCCCCAAAGCCAGTCGGGTAGTGGGACGCCAAAGCAGGCCGAGCGCAATCACGAGCTGCAGCGTGGCGTAGAGGGCGTTCCACCACGCGATGTCGTGGACCATGAAGTGGTCCGCCCAGATCATGGGTTGCACGATCAGCCACGGACTCCCCGACGCCGCCGGCTCGAGCGCGCCGGTCACGAAGGCCTTGGTGAACATGAAGGGCTGGAACTGGAGCGCCGCGTCAACGAGCCAGATGACCGCGAGGGCCACCTGGAGCGTGCGCCGACGAACCTCGAGTGGCGTCACCGCGGCGGGTGTCGTCGACCGGCTCGACCAACGAATTGACGCCGTTGGGTTGACTACGTGACTCGACACCGGCACCTCCTCGCGATTCGGCCGGTATCAATCCTGTTTGGACGCGTGCCGCGTCACTAGCGTGAAACCACGGTCCCCCGCTTCGTATTGCCACGGGGCTCGCCGAGCCAGACCACGGGGGTGTCTAGAAGTCGCGGGCCTCGGCGACGTTGTCGAAGCGCGCGAACTCGCCCCGCCAGGTCAGGTGAGCACTGCGGGTCGGACCGTTACGGTTCTTGCCCACTATCACCTCGGCGTCGGCCTTCTTGTCGTTCGACACGTCGCCGTACTGCTCAGGCCGGAAGAGGAAGAGCACGACGTCGGCGTCTTGCTCGAGTGAACCCGACTCACGCAGGTCCGACATGATCGGCCGCTTGTCAGCACGATCCTCGAGCTTTCGCGACAGCTGGGAAAGGGCAATGACCGGACACTGGAGCTCGCGGGCGAGGATCTTCAGGGATCGGCTCATCTCGGACACCTCCACCTGACGGTTCTCGGCGCGGGAACGCGAACTCATGAGTTGGATGTAGTCGACGATCACGACGCCGAGGTCGCCCTGTTGCTGCTTGATCCGCCTCGCGCGGGCCCGCACGTCCATCACCGTCAGGGACGGGTTGTCGTCGATGAAAAT
Source organism: Actinomycetes bacterium (assembly GCA_021795095.1). Next base: position 6,570 of record JAJYPU010000034.1, read on the forward strand.
CTTGGCCGGGGCGAGAAAGCTGAACGCCTCGTGGGCGATTCGCCAGTCGTTGTCGTTGAGGTCGCCGGTTCGCAACTTGGACGAGTCGATTCGCGCGGTCGACGCGAGGATCCGCTCGGCCAGCTCTTGTCGGCTCATCTCGAGCGAGAAGTAGAGCGCGGGTCGCCCGACGACGGCGCCGACGTGTACGAGTATGCCCAGCGCGAAGGCCGTCTTTCCTGTACCGGGCCGGGCGCCCACGATGGTGAGACTCGTGGGCTGGAGCCCCTGAAGCACGAGGTCGAGTGAGCGGTACCCCGTCTCAAGCCCGTTCAGCTGCCCCCGGGTCTCGCCACGGGTCTCGAGGATGTTGGCCTCCTCGAGCAACAGCCCTTGGAGCAACGAGACCGAGTCGATCCGGCGATTGTCGGCGATCGCGTTGATCTTGCGCTCGGCCTCGTCGATCAGGCCGGACACGTCTTCAGTCGGACGGTAGGCGTCGTCGACCACCTCGCCAGCCACGGCGATCAGTCGTCGTTGCTGGGCCTTGTCGCGCACGATCTCCGCGTAGTGCTGGGCATTCGCGGCCGAGGGTGTGTTGAGCTGGAGCGAGGACAGGACCGCGAGCTCGACCGCCGCGGCCCCATGCTCCTGCAGCTTCGCCTGGACCGTCACGTAGTCCACGGGCTCGGCCGCGTTCACGAGCGCGACGATCGCAGTGAAGATCTGTCCGTGCAGCGGACGATAGAAGTCCTCCGCGCTCACGGTCTCATAGGCGATGCTCACGGCCTCGGGTGACAGGAGCATCGCGCCGATGAGCGACTCCTCAGCTTCGAGGGCGCTCGGGGGTACGCGGCCGCCGCCCGGCAGCGTCCGACCACGGTCCGATTCAAGTTGCGTCATAAGACATCAACGGTCGCCGACAACGCCTGTGGAGCGCAAGAACAACAACGTGGGGAAAATGCTGTGTCTAACCTCACAACAACACACTGCCCCGTCCCTGTGACACGACCGAGACGTGACGACGCGCCGGGCAGGGCCCGGCGCGTCGTCATCACTCGATCTTCGGTGTTACTTGGCGATCACCTCGACGGTGATCGTGGCCTCGACACCGTCGAACAGCGTGGCACTGGTCGTCGCCGGTCCGACCTCTTTGAGGTGCTCGGCCATGTGGATTGCGGTGCGGTCGAGGGAGATCCCCGTCGCCGTTCGTAGGGCGTTGACGATGTCAGCCTCGGTCACCGAACCGAACAAGCGACCATTGGTGCTCGCGCGAGCCGCCACGGTGACAGTCGCGGCCTCGATGACGGAACGCTGGGTCATCGCCGCCTCGCGACTTTGGGCATCGCGCAGGTCACGCTTCTTACGCATCGAGGCGGCCTGGAGCTCCATCGTGTCGGTGGCGGCGAGTGCCGCACCCGTCGGGAGCAGGTAGTTCCGTGCGTAGCCGGTCTTCACGTCCACGATGTCGCCTCGGCGTCCAAGCCCCTGGACATCACTGCGCAACAGGATCTTCATTCGCCGACCTCCTCGGTTGCCATGAACACCGCCGCCGCTTCGCTCGCGTCCTCGAGCATCGCGTCGTCGACACTGACCTCTGACGATTCAGCCTCGGCCTCGGCCACAGGCGCTTCACGGTCGGGGCGGGGTCCACGCGGACCGCGATCGTCACGACCACCGCGGCCACCGCGGCGCTCGGTCACGGTACGTTGCGTGTACGGCAGGAGTGCCAGTTCACGGGCGGTCTTGATCGCGTCAGTGACGTCACGCTGGTGCTGCTGGCAGTTGCCCGACACCCGGCGTCCGCGAATCTTGCCGCGGTCCGAGATGTATTTGCGCAATTGAGCCAGGTCCTTGTAGTCGACCGTGCCGACACCGTGCTGGCAGAAGGCGCAGGGCTTCTTCTTGACACCGCGGCGCGTGTCGATCTTCGGCGCGCGCTTCGGCGGCTTCGGGTTATTGATACGTGGCATTAGAAGGGCTCCTCGTCGTAGGCGTACGTGGTGGGTTCGTTGGTGCGGGGCGTTGCTGGGCGTTCGGCGTCGCGGAACGGGGCGTCAGGACGCGGGGTCTTGGTGACCACCGCGGTGGCGAAGCGCAGCGACGGGGCGATCTCGTCGGCGTTGATCTCGACGATCGAACGCTTGTCGCCGTTCTCGGTCTCCCAGCTGCGCTGCTCCAGACGACCCGTGACGACCACGCGCGTACCCTTGGACAGCGAGTTGGCCGCGTTCTCGGCCATCGGCCCGTAGCCTGTCACCTCAAAGTACGAGACGCGCTCTTCCCACTCCTGGGTCTGACGGTTCTGCCAGCGCCGGTTCACCGCCACCGACAGCCGAACCGCCGCTTGGCCGCTATTGAGGAACTTCAACTCCGGGTCGCGGGTGATGTTGCCCACGATCGTGATGGTGTTGTCAGGCATCTGCTCTCCTTACACTTCTTCGGAGCGGGCCGGGGTCGACGCGGGTACGCGACGGCTGGGACGCTCGTTTCGACGAAGAATCTTGAAGCGCAGCACTTCATCAGACAAGGTCAGAATCCGGTGCAACTCGTCAACGGTCGTCGATTCTCCGGCGAACTCAACGAGCACGTAGTACCCCTCTTTGCGCTTCTTGATCTCGTACGCCAGTGGGCGCTTTCCCCAACGGTCGATGGTCCCCGGGGTTCCACCATTCGTACGGATCGTTTCGAGTGCGCGGTCGAGCGCTACCTGAATCAACTGTGCGTCGACGGTTGTGTCGAACACAATCATGGTTTCATACGGCCTCATGGCCACTTCCTTTCCCTGTGGTCCGGCGTGCCGGGCTGCGCGGAAAACGCAGCAGGGTTCATTCCCATCACCGATGGGACCGATAAGTCTAGCCCAGAGGGCTGATTCTGGCTAGTCGAGCCACCCCGCGGGCGTCGGGTAGACCTCGGACTCGTCCGGGAACGACCCGGCGCGCACGTCGTCGCGGTACCGCGAGACCGCCTCGGTGATCGCCGAACCGAGATCGGCGTACTGGCGGACGAACTTCGCGGGTTTGCGATTGGAGAGCCCCAGCAGGTCGTGGAAGACGAGCACCTGGCCGTCGGTGTCCGGTCCAGCACCGATGCCAATCGTGGGCACGTTGAGCGCCTCGGTCACCATCGTCCCGACGACGGCGGGAACACCCTCGATCACGACTGCGTAGACGCCCGCGTCCTGGAGCGCTAGTGCGTCCTCGATGAGGACCTTGGCCGCCTCGCGCGTCTTGGACTGGATCTTGAACCCACCGAAGGCGAGCACGCTCTGGGGCGTCAAGCCGAGGTGTCCCATGACCGGGATCTCGGCGTCGTGGAGGGCCTTTACCACACCCACCCGATTTCGTCCGCCCTCGAGCTTGACGCTCTCGGCCCCCGCCCGTACCAGTGCGGCGCCGTTTCGCACCGCCTCGGCCTCCCCGACGTGATAGCTCAGCCAGGGCATGTCGGCGACCACGTGAGCGGCGGGGTGCGCCGCCGCGACCGCCGCGACGTGGTGGACCATGTCCTCGACGGTGACATGCAAGGTGTCGGCCTGACCGAGCACCACGTTCGCGAGTGAATCACCCACGAGGATCATGTCGACGCCGGCGGCGTCAACGTAGCGAGCGCCCGGTTCGTCGTATGCCGTGACCATGACAATCGGTTCGGCGCCGTCACGGCGCTTTCGGGTCCGTAGGGTCAACGCGCTCAGGCTCACGTTTCGACTCTACGCCCGGCCCCGAACAGCGCGACGAGCCCGTCCACCAGCGCCCCATCGCCTCGCCAGGTGGTGGAAGTGGCACGCGACGCAGACCTCCACGGCGTAGCACTGGACCGGCTCCTCGCGCCGCTCGAGCTTGGCCAGCTCGGCGCGCGACGTCGGACACGTGCCACCCGCGGGTAGCCGGGCACCGAAGACGTAGGTCACCTCGACGAGCGGTCCGTCGTGACAGACCGGGCACTGCTCGCCACTCCCGCGGCCGATGTTGCGTGCGGCGCGCAGCAGTTCGGGGTGCGCGTCGCACACGTCCTCCGCGCGCAGCAGCCCCGAGGCGAGCTTCTCGAGCAGCGCATGACGCACGAGGCCGAACTCGACGACGGCTCCGTCGGCCGAGGTGGTGCGCAGCGTGCGATCCATTGGGCGAGACTACAACGCCCCGCCACCCGTGTCCCAGCACCGAACGTCACGTTCGATATATCGAATTGATATGATGAGTCGCATGTTGGATATTGCCATCCTGGGACTGCTCATGGACCGTGATCATCACGGCTATGAGATCCGCTCGCAGTTACGCGAGCGTCTCGGCGTCTCGGCCAACGTGTCCTTCGGGTCTATCTACCCCGCCCTCGCCCGCCTGGAGCGCCACGGCAGTGTCGAAGCCGTGGCGCCGACCGAGTCCCGTTTCGGTGCGCTCTCGACCGGCTCGCTCTCGGGTGAACGCGCGTCGCTTCGCGCACTTCGCGCGACCTCGGGCATTGGTCGGCGTGGCCGCAAGGTCTACCGGATCACCGACCGTGGGCGTCAGGAGTTCGCCGAACTACTCGCCGACCCCACCACGATGGACGACGGCAAGAGTTTCACGATGCGCATGGCGCTCGCGAAGTACCTCACCCCTACGTTGCGCGTCGCGCTCCTCGAACGTCGCCGCGCGGACCTCGTCTCGCGCCTGGCCGAGGTCCGCGCCGGCGCGGCCAACACCGAACTTGACTCGTACGCCCGCAGCGTGATGGAACACGCCGCGCAGGCGGTCGAGTTGGACCTCGCGTGGATCGACAACCTGTTGACCACCGAACGCAGTAACCACAACAGTTTCGCGCAAGACGCGAAGTAAGAGAAGAAGCAGAAAGGAGCGCCATGGAGAAGATTCGTGTGGCGATCGCTGGCGTCGGAAACTGCGCTAGTTCACTCATTCAAGGCGTGACGTATTACAAGGACGCCAAGGCGGGTGACGACGTCCCCGGTCTCATGCACGTGGTGCTCGGCGGCTACCACGTGAGCGACCTCGAGTTCGTCCTCGCCTTCGACGTCGACGCATCCAAGGTCGGCAACGACCTCGGCAAGGCGATCGACGGCGGGCAAAACAACACGATCAAGTTCGCGACTGTGCCGTCACTGGGCGTCACGGTGCAGCGGGGGCCGACTTTGGACGGCCTCAACAAGTACTACCGCGAGGTCATCGAGGAGTCACCGGCCGAGGCCGTTGACGTCGTCCAGGCCCTGCGCGACTCCGGCGCCCAGGTGCTGGTCTCCTACCTCCCCGTCGGCTCCGAAGAAGCCCAGCGCTTCTACGCCCAAGCCGCCATCGACGCCGGGGTCGCCTTCGTGAACGCCATCCCCGTCTTCATCGCCTCGGACCCCGTCTGGGCGAAGAAGTTCGCTGACGCGGGTGTCCCGATCATCGGCGACGACATCAAGAGCCAGGTCGGAGCCACCATCGTGCACCGCATCCTGTCGCGCCTCTTCGAAGACCGTGGCCTGACCCTGGACCGCACCTACCAATTGAACGTCGGCGGCAACATGGACTTCAAGAACATGCTCGACCGCGAACGACTTGAGTCGAAGAAGATCTCCAAGACCCAGTCCGTCACGTCCCAACTGGAGAGCAGCCACCTCGAGCCCGAGAACATCCACATCGGCCCGAGCGACCACGTACCGTGGCTGCTCGACCGCAAGTGGGCCTACATCCGCATGGAGGGTCGCAACTTCGGCGACGTGCCACTGAACCTCGAGCTCAAGCTCGAGGTGTGGGACTCGCCCAACTCGGCCGGCGTCATCATCGACGCGGTGCGCTGCGCCAAGATCGCCCTCGACCGCGGCATCGGCGGACCGGTCGTCGGTCCTTCGGCGTACTTCATGAAGTCGCCCCCGGTGCAGTTCCACGACGACGTCGCCCACGACATGGTCGACGCATTCGCGAACGGCGGCGCCGAGAACCCCGTCTGGCCGTAAGCCACTGCAAAGCCCCCGTCACCCGAATCGGTGACGGGGGCTTTGTCATGTGGCGTTCTGTTGCTCCCACCATGCGGTGAGTCGCCGTGCTGCGTCGTCCGGGTCGATCTCGCCCTCGTCGAGGCGGATCTCCATCAAGAAGTCGAGCGCCTTGCCGACCACCGGACCCGGGGCGACGTGCAGCAGCTCCATGACGGCGACACCGTCGAGCGCGGGACGAAGTCGGCTCAGGTCCTCGGTGGCGCGGACCTCTTCGATGCGGATCTCCAGCTCGTCCATCCGTTTCGCGAACGTCGCGGCCTTGCGCGCGTTGCGCGTCGTCGCGTCACAGCGCGTGAGTTCGTTGAGCTCGTTTAACAGGTGTCCGGCGTCTCGCACGTACCGGCGAACCGCGCGGTCGCTCCAGCCCATCTTGTAGGTGTGAAAGCGGAGATGGAGCTCGACGAGCATGCTCACGTCGTCGATCGCCGTTTGAGGGTATTTGAGCGCCGTCATCCGCTTACGCGTCATCTTCGCGCCCACGATCTCGTGGAATCGGAAGGTGACCCCGTCGTCCGAGATAGCCCGCGTACGGGGCTTGCCAATGTCGTGGAACAGCGCCGCAAGTCGCAGGGTGAGGTTCGCGGACGTCTTATCGACCACCGCCCACGTGTGCTTGAGCACATCCTTGTGTTGGTGGATTGGGTCTTGCTCAAGTTGCAGCATCGCCAGTTCGGGGAAGAACTGGTCCGAAAGCCCGGTTCGCACGATGAAGTCGAGCCCCGTCGACGGTCGCGCGGTCATGAGCAGCAGGTCGAGTTCGCCACGCACCCGCTCTACCGAGACCTTGCGCAGTGACTCGGCCATCTCGGTCGCGGCCGACTCGACGGCCGGGTCGATCGACAGGTCGAAACGGGCAGCGAAACGGGCGGCCCGGAGCATTCGCAATGGGTCGTCCTGGAAGAGCCGGATGGGGTCGGTCGGCGTACGAAGTCGTCGCTCGAAGAGGTCGATGAATCCCTGGTGGTAGTCGAAGAGTGTCTGGACACCCGGGGTCTCGTCGGCCAACGCGATGACATCGAGCGCCAGGGCGTTGATGGTGAAGTCACGCCGACTCAGGTCGACCTCCAGCGAATCACCCCACTCCACCGATGGTTTCCGCGAATGATCGACGTAGGCCTCGGACCGGAACGTGGTGACCTCAGCTTTGACGCCGTTAGCCCGTATCACACCCCCGAGGGTCCCGAAAGCCCGCCCCTGCTCCCAGAGCGTCGTGCACACGGGCGTCATGATGCGCGCCACGTCGTCGGGTCGGGCGTTGGTCGTGAAGTCAATCTCAAAGTCCTCGCGACGCGGCTCGCCGAGCAATGCGTCGCGAACCGACCCACCGACGGCGTACAGGGAGAACCCCTCGTCGGCGAAGACGCGCGCGAGGGGTCGCGCTAAATCAGCTAGCTCGACTAGCCGTTCGTGGGCTTGCTCCATGGACAACACTCGCCACAACGGTAGTTGGGCCGGTGGCCCGACACGGGCGACGGTAGCCTGGGTCTGCATGTTCCACCATTTTTCCACCTGGTGGCGGGCGCTCAGCGTGGTACTCCTCGGCCTCGCGACGATCACGTGGCCGTCGGCCTCGGGCGCTGCGACTACGCCGACCTTCACCGTCGAGCACCAGGACGCCACTGCGGTGATGTCATCGTCGGGCACCGCCAGAATCGTCATCGCGATGGCCTTCGCCCACCCGAGCGACACGACGCAGGCGTCTCTCGCGCTCTACCCCCGAATCGTCATGCGCTCACAGATCGCGCCGATCATCTCGGGCGCCGGGATCTCCGGACCCGCCTCCGCATCGACCGGTTCGTTCGAACCCGACTGCACGGCGTCACGCACGAGCACCATCACGGTCGTGTTCTTCACGGGACGCCCACTCATCAGTCGGGGCCGGTGCGGACCACTACCCCGGTTACGACTCGCATGTCGCGGTGCGACCTGCGACGGCGTGTACCCGCTGCGTTACGCCGTCAGCGCCCACGGGACCACGTCGGTGTCGTGGTCCCTCGTCGCGGTCCAGTCCGCACCCGTCGCGAGCCCGCTGCAGTTCTCCTGGATCACGACCTTGGGCGCGGGGACGTGGTCCAAATCCGTTCGCACCGCAGCCGTGCTCACAGCGATCAGTCGACGTCCGACGATGCCACTCACGGTCAGCGCTAACTACGAGACGCTGTCGAGCGCCTACGCGGCCGGAGCGCGCGGCGCGGCGTGGCGTGACGCGCTCAATCACGCGGTCGCCAGTCCGCTGCACCGCATCGTCGACGCCCCGCCCCAGCGGGTGGACTTCGCCGGACTCGCGGCGAACGGACTCGGCGCTGAGGTGAAGTCACAACTTAACCTGGCCGGTCAGCTCGTCGGGGCCATCACCGGGCACTACCTCGACGGACCCGTCCTGCTTGAGGGCCAGCCCTCGGCCGCGACGGTCGCCGCCCTGGGGGCGGCCGGCGTTTCCAACGTCGTCGTCCCCGAGAACCGGCTCACGATCGAGCCCTCCACAACCCTGACCTGGGGCTCCCCCTTTCACGTCACGGGGGGCGGGTCGCCCGTCGCGCTGACCGACGACCAGCCACTCTCAGCGCTCGCGGTCGACGGGGCCATCGAACCCGGCCGCCGGGCTGCCATCATGCTGGCCACGCTCGCCTTCTTGCATTTCGAGGCACCCAACGCGCCCGCCAGCCGATCGGTCATCGTCACTGTCCCGGCGACGATGACGTCGATCCCGTTCTTCAACCAGGTCGCGGCGGGCCTCACCGCTGATCCGTTCGTCGTGGCGAGCAGTCTGGTCCCCTCGTTCACCTCGTCACTGATCGGATCCGACGGTGCGCCATCAACCCGGACCTTGCTCGCGGGCCCGCCCTCCCACTGGAGTGCGCGCAACGTCACCACACTCACCACACTCGCGGCCCAGGTCAACTCCTTCAGCCAAGCCATCACCGATCACGCTGTCGCCTTCGCCCTTCGTGTTGCGACCGCACGCGCCGAGACCGTCGGGAGTGCGTCGGCACGTCAGAGCATTATCAACGCAGCCACGGCCGGTCTCAACGCGCAGCTCGCCAAGTTCACTGTCGACCCGAGCGCCATCACACTCGCCGGCCCCGGGACCGCGCTGCCGATCACATTGCACAGCACCGCCTCGTACACGATCACGGCGGTGGTCCACCTCTTGACGAACCAGTTGGACTTCCCCAAGGGGTCCAACGTCGTGGTGACCCTCGGTGCGCCGACGACCTCC
>JAJYPU010000215.1 GCA_021795095.1 Actinomycetes bacterium
GTGGTGGTGGTGGTGGTGGCGGCGGCGGCGGTGGTGGCGGCGGTGGTGGCACCGTCGTGAACCAGGCGACCATCTCGATCACGAACATGCCGGGTGCGCCGAAGAAGGGAACGCACTTCACCCCGGAGTACGCGACGAACAGCGACGGCCACGTGATCACGTGGGGTACGTCGACGCCGAGTACGTGCACGCTCTCGACGACGAGTCAGCCGACGGTGGTCACCTTCATCGGGGTTGGGACATGCTCGCTCACGGTCACCGTGGCCGCTACCGCGGACTACACCTCGGCGACCGGAACGGCGACTACCCAGGCGTCGAGTGCGGTGGCGAACAAGCCGCTCACCTACCCCCTGTTCCTGACCGTGGTCGGGACCGGTGCGGTGCGAAGCAGCGCGGGTTCAATGAACCTGCGCCGGGCTGGTTCGGTCTCGGGTCGTTTCAAGGCGCACGCGCTCGTTAGTTTCGTTGCGAAGCCCCTGCCCGGCTTCGTGCAGCGCTGGAGTGGCGCCTGTTCCGGGACGGGATTGACCTGTCGGGTCACAATGTCCAACGCCCGGCACGTTCGTGTCGCGTTCCGCCCGGCGGTGACCCTACCGATCTTCTACTTCCGGACCAACATGAGCAACATCACGATGCCGCCCGCCCAGGTAGCCCAGCTCCGTGCCGACTTGGTGACTCTTGTCAAGCTGCACGTGAAGACGCTGACGATCCGCGCGTACGCCGACTACCGTAACGGTCCGGTTTACAATCTGGCCCTCAGCCAGCGACGTGCCAACAGCGTGACGGCATTCGTTGAGAACCTGCTCGTGCGCTCTGGCCTGGCGCGTATGCCGATCAAGAACCTGGGCATGGGGATCTTGCGGGCGTCGGCCAACCTGCAACTCGACCGCAAGGCCGTGGTTCTGTACATCTAGACACCACGTCGCTGAAGGCCGGTTCCGGTTTCGGGACCGGCCTTCAGCGTTAGGGCGGCGTCACGGGCGACGAGTTGACGGTCCGGTCACGGCCCGAGCGCTACCACGGTCAGCTGACTCGAGGCGATCGGTGCGACTACGGGACACGCAGCGTTCGTGAGTGAACGACGCCCACGTCGTTCGGGTTGACCACTGCACTCGTTAACTCTACGGCGTTACGTGATTGTATCGCCGGGCCGTGTGCTCCAGTGACGCCCCGTGGGGGGTCCGCCTCGGCGGGCGAAACTGGCCACACCACGAATGGGACCTGTCCTAGAGTTGGGCGATGACCAGACGGGGGAGACACCGCGGTTCTCGGTTCACGCCCAACGCGACGCGGCCGGGGGCGTTCACCAAGAATGCCGTGGGCCATGACGCCCGTGATGAGCCGCCGTTGCTCGCCGATATCCGTGGGGCGCTCGCCTCGAGCGAGCCCCTTGACCTGCTCACGCTCGTGAGCAGTCTCGTTGCGGCGTTAGAACCGGGGCGTGAGGACCTCTTTGCGTGGGCGTCGGTCCAACGCGAGTCTCGACTCACTGTCGCTGAGTTCGTGGAAACCTTCATCAACACCGATCGCGTCGAAGCATCGGCGATGCTCGCCGTGTTCGCCCAGCTGGTCGACGATGAGTTGGTGCGGGTCCGGGCCCGGCGCGAGCTCGGCCGGCGAAGCCACGAATTGCCGACGTGGCTCGAACAGCTCGACGGGGTCACGGCTGAAAAGACCGTGCAAATGAGTCACGTCCTCGGGGACGGGGACAACCTCATGGTCGGGGTCTCACTACCCACCGGTGACGAGCTGAGCGTCGTTGTCTACATCGACCACAACCTCGGCACCGTCGTGAAGGACGCCTTCGTCGTGCCCGGCTCGGTCGATGAGCTCGTCTCGCTCATGACCTCGGCGATTGAGGACGCCGACCTCACGGTCGAGGAGGTCAGCGCGGCCGACGCTCGCGAGCGCATCACCGAGGCGATCGGGGCGGGCGCGATGACCTACCCGCCGCTCGAGACCGACTCCTGGCCCGCCTGTCGGCCCCTCGTTGAGTGGGTGGCCCGGTTGCTGCCGGAGGGTGGCACGGGATACATCCGCCCCGACTGGGACGAACGGGCCACCGTGGCGCTCGCGGACCGCTTCTTCGCCAGTCCCTTTGGCGCGGGGCTCGACGACGGCGATCACCGCGACCTGATCGAGGCCTTCATCGAGTTCGCGACCGACTACGGACCGGGCGATCCTTTGCGCTGGAGCGCGGTCGCGGTCGAGATTCTCCTACTCAGTTGGCTCCAGAGCGCCATCGACGCCGACGTGGAGTTCTTCGCGCTCGCCCCGGATCTGCTTCGTGCCTACATCAGGTTCTGTCACGCCGAGCGGGGAATCACTGCATCCCTGACGGCGGAGACCCTCGAGGCGGTGGACCGTTACGAGCCCGAATTCCTTGACGCCGTCGCATCACCGCGCCGAAACGGCCCGGCAGCCGTTTTGGCCGCGCGGATCCTCGAGAGTGTCGCGTTCGACGACCTCGACGAGGAGGACCTCGAGGACGTGCTCGACTACGGCTCTTACGTCGCCGTCGTGCTCGGGTGGCTCTGTGACGCGGTCGGGGGTCCGACGGCGCTTACCGAGCTCGACGACGAGCCATTGCCTGACCGGGCGTTCTCGTGGTCGGGGATCGCGACTGACGTTCGTGACCGGGTTCATGAGGTGCTCGAGCTCTGCGACCGATTCTGTGACGACCGGCTCGACGCCGAATACCGGAGCGCCTGTCGGACCTTCTTAGGGCGCGTGGCGCGCCACGACACGTCGGTCTTTCGCCGCAACGGGCGGGCGAACACCGCAGCGGCGGCCATCTGCTGGACCATCGGCAAGGTGAATGAGCTCTTCAGCGGCCGAGGCATGCGCGTGATGGACCTCACCGCGTACTTCGGCATTGCCCAGGGCGGCGTCTCCCAGCGCGCGGATACCCTGATTCGCGCCGCAGGGTACGAGCGCTACGACGCGCCCGGGGTGATCAACCTCGCGGACCTCGATCTCCTCGTTTCGACGCGACGCCGCCAGATCATCGACCTTCGCGACCGTCTCTTGGACGGCGGCTTCCTCGACTGACTCTGGTCGCTGGGTTCGCCGATGGTGCTGCCGTGCTGCCCTGGCTGACCGGCGTCTGACGTCGCCACGACGAATTGGCGATGACGTCGGCGAGGTGGATGGCAACTTCCTACCGTGAATCAACTGCGACGGACTTGATCCCTACTCTCCGGTGGTCAGTCGAGTCCAAGGGTCTCAGTGAGGGTGGGGTAGCCCGGGGCGCTGCGCGCCCAGGGGTGGGCCGACTCGATGAGTCCGGCGAGGTCGATCAGGCGCCGGTCGTGGTAGCGGGGGGCGGTCACCTGAAGCCCGAAAGGGAGACCCGTGTCGAGGTAGCCCATCGGTACCGAGAGGGCCGGTAGCCCCGTGATGTTCTGGATCACCGTCGCCAGGTTCTCCGGTGCGAGCCCGTGCACCGTGCCATCGTCGGTCATCCCGTCGGCGGGCCAGCCGTTGCTTGTGACGACCGGGGTGAGGAGCAGCCCGTTGGATCCGAGCAGTTGGTCGAGCACCCGGACGTAACTGAAGCGCCGCCGGCGCGCCGCGAGGTACTGCTCCGTCGTTACCGCTAAGCCCGTCGTGAAGAACTCTCGGGTCGCGACGTGG
>JAJYPU010000216.1 GCA_021795095.1 Actinomycetes bacterium
GCGCGTCGAAGTGGCGTGACGGGATCTCGATCGTGACCCCGCAGTTCGTGCACACGAGATGCCCGTGGAGCGCCCCAGCCAGGTGATACACCGTGGCGCCGTGTCCGACGTGGGCGTGGACGACCAGGTCGAGCCGTTCGAACTCCTCCAAGATCCGATAGACCGTCGACGGGCTGACGTCGGACGCATAGCGTTGGGCGGCCCGAGTGATCTCCTCGGCGCTGAGGTGGTCGGGCAGCTCGACGAGTACACGAGCAACTGCTCGCTTAGCTACGGTCACCCGCCTGCCGTCAGCGCGAATCGCCGAAATGATGTCCTCGAGTCGATCGTGGTCCACGGACCGAGACTAGGCCGACGCAACGTCGACGAGAGACCCCTAATCTGCCACTATGCACTCGTCCACTTCCATGGTTTCCGCGGCGCAGGCGCTACCGGGTCGCGCTGAGCCCATCGTCGTCGATCGTGCCCACTTGGTCCTGGGCACGAGACTCGACGCACCAGTCGATCCCGCCCACGAGGTCGCCTACGTCGCGATGGGCTGCTTTTGGGGCGCTGAGCGATCCTTCTACCGATTGGCGGGGGTCGTTTCGACGTCAGTCGGCTATCAAGGTGGCTTCACGCCGAATCCGACCTATCGCGAAGTCTGCACCGGGATGACCGGGCACGCTGAGACGGTTCGGGTCATCTTTGACCCGTCGGTGATCACCTACGAGGGGATCATCGGTCATTTCTTCGAAGGGCACGATCCCACCCAGGGGTACCGACAGGGCAACGACGTGGGCACGCAGTATCGAAGCGCGATCTTTACGACCACGGACGCTCAGGCCACGTCGGCCGCCACCGTGGCGGCACGCTACGGCGACGAACTGCGCGCCGCGGGGTTCGGGCCGATAACGACGGAAATCACTCCGGCTGGACCGTTCTATCTGGCTGAGGAGTACCACCAGCAGTACCTGGAAGCCAATCCCAACGGGTACTGCGGTATCGGCGGCACGGGGGTTTCGTGTCCCGTCGGTCTGCTCGGCCGTTAGCGGCCAAGCCGCGATAGGACGGCCTCGGCCTCGGTATTGATTCGCGCGACCAGTTCACTCGCGCTCATGAGTTCGGCGATGCCGCCAACTGATTGCCCGGCCGGGTAAGCCTCGACGGTCTCGTCGACGCCCGAGGTCGTGTCGTCGCCCCCGAGGTGAAACGAGCCGTCCGCCAGGGAAATCGCGAGTTGCTCGGGAAATGGTCGAAGCATCGAGGGGTCGGCTTCGTACCGGTCGGTTCGATCGTTGCGCAACACGCGCATCGTCTTTCCCGTGTACGCCCGCGTGATGGTGGTTGTGTCCTCGGCCCCGACCAGGATGTGTTCCTTGAAACCGCGAACCGCGCGTGCTTCGGGCGTGGCGATGAAGCGCGTGCCAATCCAGACGCCGTCGGCACCGAGGGCTAGTGCAGCCGCCAGGCCGCGCCCGTCGAAGATCCCACCGGCTGCGACGACGGGGATGGCGTCGCCGACAGCGTCGACGATCAGTGGCACCAGTGGCATGGTGGCGACCGTCCCGGTGTGGCCGCCGGCTTCGGTCCCTTGGGCGATGACGCCGTCGCAGCCACTGTCGAGGGCACGGCGAGCGTGGTCGACTTTGCCGCACAGCGACATCACGAGCACCTCGTTGCGATGGCAGGTGTCGATGACGTGCCGCGGTACGCCGAGGCCAGCGACGAAGACCGACGCCCCACCTTCGATTGACAGCTCGACGTTGCGTTCGAGCGACTCGGGGAAGGCAGTAAGCAGGTCAACGCCGAAGGGACGGTCGGTGATGGTACGGACCTCGGTCAATTGGGTTACCAGTTCGTCGCTCGACATGGTCGATGCGCCGAGGCACCCGAAACCCCCGGCGTTGGAGACCGCGCCGACGAGGGCGCTGTAGGAAACGCCGCCCATCCCGGCAAGCATGATGGGAACCTCGATCCCCAAGAGGTCGGTCAATCGTGTTCTCACGCGTCCCCTTCGCTGATACGACCGTACAACGACGGGAGGTGGTGGTGCAGCAGGATTGCACCCACGACGGCCGCGATAACCGATGCACCGAGGAGGCCGACCGTGAAGGCGCCATACGTCGCGCCTGATGTCGGAAAGAGTGCCTGGGCAAAGAGCAGCGGCACGGTGAAGCCGATGGCGCAGAGGACGGCTCCGGCTCGAAGCACCGGACCACTGATCGAAGTCGGTGGAGGAAGTCCGAGGCGACGGGCGATGGTGACACCCGCGGTGATACCCAGCACTTTGCCGATAATGCGTACGACAATGACGGCCACCACGATGGTGGTCGTGGTCCCGCCCCAGCGCAGGTGGTTCCACGGCACGCCGCAAGAGACCAACGCGTAGACGGGCAAGACCACGACGACCGACCATCGGTTTGCCGCGTGCTCGAGTCGAGGCGCGACGTCGTCGTCATAGGGGGCGAGCAATCCGGCGACGACACCGGCCAAGGCAGGTTCGACGTTCGCCCAGGTCAACGCGGCCCAGAGTGCGACGAGAATGATTACTCGTGACGTACGGGTCACGTGGTGACGCGATAGTAGCCACGCGGTGGCGGCGACGCCGAGGGCCGCGAACACACCGATGACGTGGACATTCGTCGCTCCGTCGACGGAAAGCACGAGGACGCTAAGAACGTCGTCAGCCACGGCGAGCGCAAGCAGGAATAGTCGAAGGGTGGTGGGAACGCGGCGACCAACGAGTGCGAGTATCCCGAGGGTGAAGGCGATGTCCGTCGCCATCGGGATTCCCCAACCGTGACGTAACGCCGGTTCGTGAGTGAGAGTGCCGGCCGCAACCGTCAGCAACGCGGTCATGGCCATCCCGCCGATCGCGGCGAGGACGGGCGCCGCGGCGTGGCGCAGGTGCGCGAGGGCACCGCGGCGACGTTCGCGGGCGAGTTCGAGTCCCACGCCGAAGAAGAAGATTGTCATCAGCGCCGAGGAAGCGACTTCGTGTGGTGACGAGAGTCCGACGTCTCGCATGAGTTGACTCGACCAGCCGACGTTCACGAGCCGCTCGTAGTTCGGTGGGTTCGCGAGCGACCAGACGAGGGCGGCGAGTACACCGGCGAGCATCGTGAAGGCCGGTGCGACGTCGGCGTCGAGCAGTCCAGTGAGCGTTGGTCGCTCAGCCATGGAAATGGCCGTCGGGAGCGCCTATGGGGGTCTCGTCAACGTTCCAGCGGTCGAGTAACCGTCGACTCGCCTCGACGAGTACTGCGAGACACTCATCGAAATCGTCGTCGGTTCCGTAATAGGGGTCGGCGACCTCGAGGTCGAGACCCGGTTGGAGCAGGTTGCGGAGCATGACGACCTCGGTCCGCGGGTTGGTGAGCCGTGCGAGCACGTCAGCGCGATGCTCGCGGGTCATCACGAGTACGAGGTCCTGGCGATCTAGGTACGCCGAGTCGGCGTACGCGGCCCTGGAACCGCGCTCAACGAATCCGGCTCGGTCGAGAGCCTGCCGCGCCCGCGGATCCATTTTCGAACCTTCGTGCCACCGAGCCGTCCCCGCGCTCGTGACGCTGATCCGTTCGGCGAGGTCCGAGGACGCTCCAAGCAGGTGCTTCAGCGCCACCTCGCCCATCG
>JAJYPU010000217.1 GCA_021795095.1 Actinomycetes bacterium
TCGCCGCCGGTGGATCACCCCTCGCGGGGTTGTCCGCGGCCCTCTTACTGGGTACGCGAAACATGTTCTACGGCGTACCCGTGACCCAGGTCGTGCAACCTCGGGGGTTGCAGCGACTCTGGACCGCCCACTTCGTCATCGACGAGACGACCGCGATGGCCGTCGCCCAACGCGACTCGCGGGCCGGTCGCTACGCCTTTTGGGCGACGGGCGTAAGCCTGTACTCGCTCTGGACCATAGGGACGTTGGCCGGAGCGCTCATCGGCAGTGGCATCAACACCGCCGCCTTCGGTCTGTCCGCCGCCGCTCCGGCGATCTTCCTCGCCCTCCTCTGGCCCCAGCTCTCGCGTGACGGGGCCGCCACCGTGGCTATCGTGGCGGCGCTGGTGACCCTCGTGCTCATTCCACTCACCCCTCCGGGGGTGCCGATCCTCGCCGCGGCAGTCGTGGCGGTGGTCGTCGGTGCGACGCCGGCCAAGTCGCACGCAACTCGAAAGGAATCGTGATGTCACTCTGGATCATGGTGGTGCTGACCTCACTTGGGAGTTACGGTCTCAAGCTCGCCGGGGTCTCTCTGCCCCAATCCGTCCTCAATCATCCGCGGGTCCAACGAACGGCGTACCTACTCCCACCGGCGATGCTCACCGCCCTCATCGTGACGGGCCTCTTTGATGCCAACGGTCATTACGGCGTGGACTGGCCGGTGCTCGCTGGCGTCGGCGCCGGGGCTATCGCCATGCGGTTCAAGGCCTCGCTCGTCACCGTCTTCATCGTCGCCATCGTCACCTGCGCTGTCCTTCAGCTCATCGTCTGAACGGTCGCACGGGCACGGGCGCCGTGGATTGGGCACTGTCCGTGAACGTCACGGTACCGCCCCTTTTCAGTCTTCGGTTGTCGCGTCGTGTTCGCCCCCTCGTGAGGCGGGCAGCACGCCGATCGTCGCGGCCGTCGTCGGTCGTGACGCGAGGGGCACGACGAAGACCGTGTCGCCGACCTTGAGGCTCGACACACCGACGCGACTGTGCCCACTCAGCACGACCGTCGTCGGGGTCAACACGTAGGTCGCAACGGCGCCGGATCGGAGGCGAACGGTGAGCGTCGTCGAGGAGAGCCCCACCACCGAGCCCTGCGTGACCGACGTCGTGGTCGCCACCGACGCCTCGGTGGCACTGGCGAATCCAGTCGCGTTCGTCGTGCCGCTGCCCAACGTCGAGAGGGGGGCCGTCGACTGCGCGCCAGCCACCGACGCGACCTTCGCCGACGACGGCGACGGCGACGGCGACGGCGACGGCGACGGCAGGGTGGCCGTGGCGACACCACCGCCGAGCGCCGCGAGCGCGGTCAGCGTCCAGAGGCTCACTCGCTTTAGTCGTTTGGCAGTCGAACGGTACACGGGGCTCCTCTACGTCGGCAGACTCGATCACACCCAGCGTGCCGGACCCAGGTGAGTGCGCACACAACGAGCGCTAAATCATCGATAAGAGTTCGCGCCCGAGCCACCGTGCATGTTGTCACCTTTGCCCACGCCACGGCATCGTGACACGCCCGAAGACGGGCGTCACCTCGCGCGACGAGCGGTCTGTGCGTTAGCGTCGTAACAAGAGCGACGAGGACGATAATCATGGCCGAGGACCGATCCACACTGAGCAGCGTCGAGCGCGAACGAGCGTCAGTCTTCCATTCGTGGTCGGCGCAAGCCTCCATCAATCCGCTGATGGTTCGCAGCGCGTCGGGGGTCACCGTGACCCTCGAGGACGGCACCACGTACCTCGACTTCTCATCCCAACTCGTCAACACCAACCTGGGTCACCAGCACCCCGACGTGGTCGCCGCCATCCAGGCCCAGGCCGCGACGCTGTGCACGATCGCCCCCCAGCACGGGTACGAGTCTCGGTACCGAGCCGCCGAGATGATCCTCGACCACTCCTTTGACGGCGCGGCCAAGGTCTTCTTCACCAACGGCGGTACCGAGTCGGTCGAACACGCCGTTCGAATGGCGCGCCTGCACACGGGACGCTACAAGGTCGTCGCGGCGTATCGCAGTTACCACGGTGCGACCTCGACGTCGATCACGCTGACCGGCGATCCACGCCGCTGGCCGAACGAGCAGGGGTCGTCGGGCGTCGTGCACTTCTTCGGTCCGTACCTCTACCGGTCGTCGTACCACTCGACGACCCCTGAGCAAGAGGCTGAGCGCGCGCTCGCGAGCCTCGACGAGACGATCCGCTTCGAGGGCCCGTCCACCATCGCGGCGGTGATCCTCGAGACGGTCCCCGGCACGGCCGGTGTCCTGTTGCCACCGCCCGGTTACCTCGCCGGCGTGCGCGAGATCTGTGACCGCTACGGCATCGTGTTCATCGCCGACGAGGTCATGGCCGGATTCGGCCGAACCGGCGCCTGGTTCGCCTACCAGAACTACGACGTGCGACCGGACCTGGTCACCTTCGCCAAGGGCGTGAACTCGGGGTACGTCCCCCTCGGCGGTGTCGTCATCAATGAGGCCATCAGTCACTCCTTCGACGACCGCGTCTACCCGGGTGGGCTCACGTACTCGGGCCATCCGCTCGCCTGCGCTGCGGCCGTGGCGACCATGGAGCTGATGGAGCGCGACGGCGTCATCGAGCACGCGGCGCGCGTTGGAAGCGAGATCATCGCTCCCGAGCTGGCCGCCATTGCCCAGCGTCACCCGAGCGTCGGCGAGGTGCGCGGCATCGGCGTCATGCACGCAGTCGAGCTGGTGAGCGACCGCGCGACGCGCGAGCCGCTGGCGCCCTACGGATCGAGTTCGCCCGCGATGAACGAGGTCATCGCGGCCTGTCGCAACGAAGGGCTGCTGATCTTCGCGAACTTCAATCGGCTCCACGTCGTGCCGCCGTGCATCATCGACGAGGCGGATCTGCGCGACGGCCTCGCCCGCCTCGACCGAGCACTCGCGACGGCGGACCGCTACTACACCGGGTCGTGACCAACGACGAGCGCCGTATTGCGGTCGCGACGCGATTGCGCGCCCTCGGCCACACCTTCGTCGACCGTGAATTGAGCGACGACGAGTTGGACCATCTGGTCGTTGACGTCGATGCATTACTCGCCCGGGTCGAGTCGGGCGGACCGCGCACCGTCTCGATCGACCCCGACCTCGTCGAGGCCTTCACGGCCCAGCGCCTCGACACCGTGAGCTACCTGCACGAATACCTCGTGAGCGACTCGGTCGTCGCCGGTGGTGCGAACCCGATGGGCCTGGGCGCACGACACTGGCGTGATGGTGACGTCGCCGTGATGGAGGCCGTCATCGGCAAGGCCTTCGAGGGCGCCCCGGGGCGGAGTCACGGCGGCATCATCGCCACCCTGATCGACGAGACGATGGGCTTCGTGCTCGGCTTGCATGGCCTGTTCGCGTTGACGGCCCGACTCGTCGTCACCTACCGCGCGGCCGCGCCCATCGGCGAGACCGTCGAAGCGCGCGCGTGGCTCGAGCGCCGTGACGGTCGAAAACTCACCATCGGCGCCACGGTCTCCGCGGGCGACGTCCGCGTCGCTGACGCCGAGGCGCTCTTCATTACGGTGGACGCGACGATCTTCCTCGATCAACCCGAGTC
>JAJYPU010000218.1 GCA_021795095.1 Actinomycetes bacterium
GGTCTGCCAGTCCTGTGAGACCAAGGACTGCATGCGCGGCGACGCCGACGGCTACGGCTGCCCGTGGTACACGTGGCCGGGCAGCTCGGACTCGAACTCGGCCTGCGGGCTGTGCACCGAGTGCTACAAGGCCTGCCCGAGCGACAACATCGGGCTCTTCGTCCAAAAGCCGCTCACGTCCGTGGTCGCGCCGTCGCGTCGTCGCGCCGACGTCGCCTGGTCGATCGCCCTGCTCTTCGGTCTTGTCGTCTACCAGCAGCTGAACGCGCTGACGGTCTTCGCCAACTTCGACACCTGGCTGAACAACCACACCTTCTTCCCGCACTACCCCGACCCGATCAGCTACCTCGGCATCATCGTCGCGGTCGCAGCTGTGATGGCGGGCTTCGCGTGGGTGTTCAAGCAGAGCTTCGCGCGCACCGACTACACGCCCGCGATAAGTGGACGCTCCTTCGTCGATCGCACCAGCACCTTCCGGGCGTACTTCTTGCCGCTGATGTACGGCATCATCCCGGTCGTCGGCGCCGACTACTTCGCCCGCCAGCTGCCGAAGTTCTTCCAGCACGTGCCGCGCGTCCCGGTCGCGATCGGGCACCTGTTCGGCTTCGGCTCGACGCAGTCCTCGCTCTACAACGCCTCGCTCATCTCGTCCAACGCCGGCATCATCGCCGTGCAGGTGGGCGTGATGGCGGCCGGCACGCTCGCCGCGATGTGGACGAGCTGGCGAATCGCCGGACGCGACCTCGCACCCGTCGGGGGCAACAAGCGCGCCGTCCAGATCAGTGCGGCCAGCTTCGCACTGGCCCTGGGCGTCGTGACTGCCGTGCTGTACATCCTCATGAACGCCGCGGACTAGGGAGACACGATGACCGCCACCATTTCCACCACCGAGACGCGCGCCGAGCGCCACGTCACCGTCTTCGTCGACCGCTGCGCCGGTTGTCAGGAGTGCGTCATCCGCTGTCCGGCCGGGGCACTCTCGATGGAGCCAGTCACTTGGACCGCAATCGCAAATGACGCCGCGTGCGTGGGCTGTCGCCAGTGCGAGCGCACGTGCCCCTTCGCGGCGATCACGGTCGAAGGGCCGCTCGCCGTGTCGGAACGCTACGACCCGCCGATCCACCAGCCCGTCGAGCTACGCGGCAACGTCGAGGAGACCCGTCGGGGTTATGACACCTGGGAGGAAGCGATTGCCGAGGCGAACCGCTGCCTCGCCTGCCCCGACCCCACCTGTATGCGCGGCTGCCCCGCACACAACGACATCCCCCAGTTCGTCGCCGCTATACGCGAGCACGACCTTGAGAAGGCCCACGCGATCCTGCGCCGCACGACTGTGATCCCCGACATCTGCAGCCGCGTGTGCAACCAGGCGGCCCAGTGCGAGGGCGCGTGCACGTGGTCCCTCGCCGGCGGGGTTCCCGTCGCAATCGGCCGGCTCGAGCGGTTCATCGCCGATCACGCCCCGGTCCCCGCACCCACGCTCACGAAGTCCGACGACCCGATCTCGGTGGGCATCATCGGTTCGGGGCCGGCGGGCATCGGCGCCGCCTGGGACCTCATCGAGGCCGGCGCGTCGGTCACCGTCTACGAGAAGGACGACACCGCTGGCGGGCTGCCCGTCTGGGGCATGCCCGACTTCACCCTGCCCGACGAGGTGGCGGCCCGTCCGTGGCACCAGTTGGTCGAGGCGGGCGTCGACCTGCGGCTCAACACGCCCATTCCGGCCGACTCGATCGATCAGCTGCTGACGGTGCACGACGCGGTCGTGGTCGCCCACGGGGCGGGCATACCGATCCGTTTGCCGGTGCCCGGTGCGGACCTCGAGGGGGTCGTGGACGCCACGATGTTCTTGAAGGCCGCCAAGGCCGCGATGATGCCCGGCGGTGACGCTGCGGCACTGCGCGCCGAACTCGGCGTCAGCGAGGGGCGCGGGGCTCGCGTCCTCGTGCTCGGCGCGGGCAACACCGCGATGGACGTGGCGCGCATGGCGCGTCGCCTCGGTCTCGAGGCGACCTGCGTGGACTGGCTCGACGAGCGCTTCGCGTTGGCGCGGCCCGACGAGCTGTCCGAGGCGCGTCACGAGGGCGTCGAGGTGCGCTTCCTGCGCACGCTCACCGCGCTCGAGGGCGACGGTCGCGTGCAGCGGGCCCAGCTCGCCCACACGGTCCAGCCCGAGCGCACGAAGCAGCCGACGGTGCTGAAGTCCGTCCCCGACGTCCTGGACGTGGACCTCGTGGTGATGGCCATGGGCTACCGGCTCGACGCCAGCTTCCGCGAGGTCCTGCCCTCACTGCCGGTCACCAAGCGCCACGTCGGACTCGCACACGGTCGCTGGACGGCGTCGGGGATCTTGAAGAACCCCGCCTCGGCCTACAACCACCACAGTCCGGTCGGTTCACTGGCCTTGGACCGCGAGGTCGGCCTCTGGGCGGCGACGCTGCCCCAGCGTGATCGGGTCTGGGTCGCCGGGGACGCGCTCACGGGACCGGCGACGGTGGTCGAGGCGATGGCCCAGGGTCGGCGCGCGGCGCGCTCGATCCTCGACGCGCACCCGGCGCGGCCGGACCGCTCGGAGGACTTCCGCGCCGACCACCAGCCCCGCATCCTCATCGCCTACGCGTCCGCGGGTGGTACGACCGCCGCGCTCAGCCAAGCGATCGCCGATGGTCTCGGACTCGCGGGGGCGCGCGTCAGCGTGAAGCCCGTGGGTCAGGTGGGGGCGAAGGACCTCGCCGCGGCCGACGCGATCGTGCTCGGTACGTGGGTCGAGGGGCTGGTCGTCGCCAAGGTCCGCCCGGCCAAGGCCATGCGCGACTGGCTGGCGGCAACCCCGAACCTCGGGGCCAAGCCCGTGGCGACGTTCTGCACCTTCGCGGTCAACCCGCGTGGTGCGAGTGACGAGTTGGGCAAGCTCGTGGCCCGTGCGGGTGGCACGGTCGTGACCTCTGAGGTTTTCGGACCCCACGATCGCGGCGACGGCGCCCGGCTACACCCAACCAAGCCCGAGGCCTTCGCGAACCGCATCGCGGCGCGGGTCATCACGAGGGTGGCGGCAGTCGTCGCCTGATGGTCGGGGGCCCGTTGCGCACGGGCCCCCACCGTCAGGTCGGTTAGACCCTCACTCGCTTTCGAGTGCGCGCGCGAGCCGGCGCAGGAATGATCGCACGGTGGAACGCGCCAGGCGCACCATGACGGCGTCGTCGAGGGCGTGGCCGGCGCGCCCGAGCGGCGGTCGGTAGCGCCCGACGATGGTCAGTTCACTGCGTTCGGGGTCGAGTTCGGCGACCTGGAGCGTGCCGACTAGGCGTGGGAAGAGCCCCGAAGGCCCCGTCGCCTCCCATCGGATGGCGATCGCCACGCCCTCGCTGGTCTCCACGGGCTCGCCGAGGCGCACGGCGACGGTCTTGGCGAGCCAGCCCGCCGCGCCGGGACCAACGCGTACGAGGATCGCTTCGGCGTCGTCGCGCGCGGCGTCGAGGTGGGGGATCAACCACGCACCGCCACTGGTCATCCGTTCGGTGCTCCGTGCGACCGGCCGTTCGA
>JAJYPU010000219.1 GCA_021795095.1 Actinomycetes bacterium
GGAGTCTCGACGGCCAGTCGGTCGCGCCAGTACTGGACGGTACCGCGGGTGAGCACCTGGTGGTGGACGGCCTCGCGTCGGTAGGTCTCCAGACCCCGGTCCAGTTGGACCAGCGTGGCGACGGTTCCGGCCAGTCCGATGAGACGCACTCCGCCCGCCATGGATGCGAAGGTCGGATCGGTCGCCATCGCGGCGTCGAGCGCATCGTCAATCATGGCCTGGGCCGCCCGGCGTCTCTCGTCGGTCACTGGCTCACGCCCGAGTGCCCGCTCGGTGACGCGCACGCAACCCAACTGCATCGACACCGCGTGCAGCACGCCCTCGTGGCGCATCGCGAGCTCGGTGCTGCCCCCACCGACGTCGACGATCATCGTCGCACGGTCGTCCGCGGCCAGTCCGGCCGTCGCGCCGTCGTAGGAGAACTCGGCTTCGGCCTGTCCGTCGAGCACCCGGACTTCGATCCCCGTGAGCCGGCGCGCACCGTCGACGAACTCGTCGCGGTTGGTCGCGTCGCGGATGGCCGAGGTGCCCACAACCATCCCCGCGCCCACGTGGTGACGGTCCATGAGCGCCCGGTACGCTTCGAGCACTGCGAAGGTCCGCGCCATGGCGTCGGGTGCCAAGTGTCCCGTCGCGTCGACACCCGCACTCAGCCGAGTGATCCGCATCGCCCGTTCGAGGGTCCTCCCTGAGCCATCGACGATCAGCAGGCGCGTCGAGTTCGACCCGCAGTCAATGACCGCCACCGGCTCAGGCACGGACGTCCTCAACACGCATCTCGGGTAGCTCGACGGCCGCGGCAACCAGTGCGCCGACGGGGTCGTTCGCCCCGACGAGAAAGTTCGCGAGGTGCGCGTGGAGGCACTTGACCCCGAGGCGCGTGCCACCGACGCCCCCCACCGGTGCCACCGCGTCGCGTTGGATGATCGCCCCGTCTCGACGTCGGGCGTAGTCGTCGTGGGCCGCGGCCAACTCGACGGGGTCGACGAGCGCTTCGAAGCGGTGGACCCCACCCTCGCCCTCGAGACGGCTCACCGACGCGTGTAGTTCCCGGTCGACCAGCCAGTACAGGGTCGGCATCGGTGTCCCGTCGCGCAGGTGAGGCTCGTTCTCAATCACGACGGGTCGTCCGTCGAGTCGGCGCACCACGACCGCGCAGCGACCCGCGAGTGGGCGCCCGATCAACGCCTCGACGGCGATCAGATCGTCCCGCGACGCGTCGCGAAACGTGCTCAACGCCAGAACTCGAGCGTGCGAACGAGTCGCGAGAAGAACCCGCTCGAACCGGTCGACTGGCTGTGCGTCGTGGTGGCTGGTGCCCCCGACACCGACGACGGGGCGACGAGTGGCTGATAACCCGGGTCTCCGCTGCCCGCGCCCTCGGCCGCCGACGTGCCCGGGAGCACTTGGATCAGGCTCTGACCGGGGTTGACGAGCTGGTAGAGCTGACGCGCGAGCATCGCGGCCTCGGCCTTGGTCGCGATCGTGCGCTGCTGGGCCGACAGGGCCTGCTGCTCACGCTTGATCACCGCGATCTGCTGGGCGGTGGCTGACAACTGGCCCTGCTGATGCAGCAGCGTGCCGAGGGGGAACCACGCGACCACCATGGCGATGGCCGTCACGATCGAGAGCGGATAGAGCCACTGGATCCGGCCCTTCTGCTTCGTCGTGATGTTATGGGTTATTGCCACCGACCGCCCCCGACAAAGACGACGCGCCGAGGAACCGGGCCTGATCACCCAACTGCTCCTCGAGCCTCAGGAGTTGATTGTACTTCGCCACCCGGTCAGAACGTGCCGGTGCCCCCGTTTTGATCTGGCCGGCGTTCGTCGCCACCGCCACGTCGGCGATCGTCACGTCCTCGGTCTCGCCCGATCGGTGCGATATGACTGTCGTATACCGGGCACGGTTCGCCAGGGCCACGGTGTCCAGGGTCTCGGTCAATGTGCCGATCTGGTTCAACTTGATCAGGATCGAGTTCGCGACCCCGCGCTCGATACCGCGCTGGAGCAACGTCGAATTGGTCACGAAGATGTCGTCGCCGACGAGTTGGATGCGACCCCCGAGCTTCGTGGTCAGCGCCGCCCAACCGTCCCAGTCCTCCTCGGCCATGCCGTCTTCGAGGGACACGATCGGGTACCGGTCACACAGGTCGGCCCAGTAGTCCACGAACTCGAGGCTCGACAGGACACGACCCTCGCCGTCCAGGTGGTAGGCGCCATCGCGCCAGAGCTCCGAGGTCGCCGGGTCGAGCGCGATCGCGACGTCGAGTCCCGGGGTCCGTCCGGTGGACTCAATCGCCTCGACGAGAATCTTGACGGCGCTCTCATTGTCCGCGAGGTCCGGCGCGAACCCGCCCTCGTCACCGACCGCGGTGGCGAGGCCCCGCTTGGCGAGCACCCCCTTCAAGGCGTGGTAGGTCTCGGTGCCCCAGCGCAGGGCCTCGGCGAAGGACGACGCGCCCACCGGCATCACCATGAACTCCTGGAAGTCCACCGAGTTCGCGGCGTGCACGCCGCCGTTGAGGACGTTCATCATGGGTACCGGCAGGACGTGGGCGTTGACCCCGCCCAGGTACTGATAGAGCGGCACGTTGGACTCCATGGCGGCCGCCTTGGCCACGGCCAGTGAGACCGCGAGCATCGCGTTGGCGCCCAGGCGCGACTTGTTATCGGTGCCGTCGAGGTCAATCAGCGCGAAGTCGATCCGGCGCTGTTCGAGGGCGTCGAAGCCCTCGAGGGCGTCGTAGATCTCCCCGTTCACGTGGCCCACGGCAGTCTCGACACCCTTGCCGCCCCAGGCGTCACCACCGTCGCGCAGTTCCACGGCCTCGTGGATGCCCGTCGAGGCACCCGAGGGCGACGCGGCCCGACCGACGGCGCCGGACTCGAGGAGCACTTCGGCCTCCACGGTCGGATTGCCGCGCGAATCCAGGATCTGCCTACCTCGTACCAATTCGATCGCGCTCATGGCGACTCCTTCCCACTCGGCTCAACGCTAGTTGGTGTCCTCGTGACCCTCGGGTGACGACTCGGTCGCCCGTACGCGATCGGCGACGCGGTGGACCCGGTCGCGCAGCACACCCTCAAGGTCGACACCGGCGCCGTACGCGGCCCGCGCGAGTGCCTCGATCGCGTCGCCCCAGGCGGGATCGACGTCCGAGGTCGAGCTCGCGTCAGAGGACGCGGGCGTGGCGTCGAGGGCCGCGAGGGCCCGTGCGGCCTCGGCGACCTCGACGGCGAGCTCCTCGCGCACCACGCCCACCGAGGTCGCCTTGCGCAGCAATTTGGTGTACAGGGTGAGCGCGGGCAGTTGCCACGCGATCCCGTCGAGCACCGAGGTGCGACCCTTCTCGGCCTGCTTGATGACCTCCCAGCGCGCCGCCACGTCATCCGCGTCGCGCACCTCGACGTCCGCAAAGACGTGCGGGTGACGCCCGATGAGTTTGCTGCGCACCGCGTCGGCGATCGTGGCCAGATTGAAGCGGTCGAGCTCGTCGCCGAGTTCGGCGTGAAAGACGATCTGGAACA
>JAJYPU010000220.1 GCA_021795095.1 Actinomycetes bacterium
ATCGACGATCTCGTGCAGGTGCGGCTCTTGGGCGGGGGTGACCTCGTGGGCGTGCATCGAGAACATCGCGATCTTGTCCGAGAAGTAGTACTGGGACACGAGTGCGACGCCGGCGATGACGACGACGAGCAGGGTTGAGACGCCGAGGCGCAACAGCACCGTCACGATGATCCCGTACAGCAGCACCAGGGCGAACCCGGTGATGAACATGCGCCAGTTCAGCCCGCGATCCGATTCAATCTTGGAGCTCACTGGTCGCCTCCGGGGGGCAGGCTCGCAGCGTCACTCGAGCCCAGTTGAGCCTTGAGGGCGGCGAGCTGAGCGTCGACGTTGGACGTCGCACTGGCCTGATCGAGCTGGGCCTGGATGTCGTCGCGCGAACTCGTGAGGTCGGTGAGCGCCCCCGAGGCCAGCAACTCGTCCAGCGCGCCGCTTCGAGCCTGCATCTCAGCGACCTTGTCCTGGGCCCGCTGGAGAGCCGCACCGGCATCGCCCATCGAGGCTGAGATCCCACTCACGGCCTCTGAGACGTGCGCCGACGCTTCGGCGGCGGTGTAGGTGGCCTTGATTGTCTCCTTCTTGGTGCGGAAGGCCTCGACCTCGGTCTGGAGCTTCTGGGCCGTCTCGGTCAGCTTCTCCTCTTGCTCGACGATGGTCGCGTGCTGGGTGTCGAGGTCCTTTAACTGCGCGGCGATGGCTTCGCGCCGCGAGAGCGCCTCGCGGGCCAGGGCCTCGTTGTTCTGTCCGAGCGCGGCTTTGGCCTGTTCGGCGAGCTTGTCGCCCTGGCTCTTCAGTTGTTCGGCCTGGATCTCAACGCGCTTGCGTGCCGTCGCCACGTCCGCGACAGCCCGACGGACCTTGGTCAGGTTCTCGAGCTGCTCCTCGTAGGAGAGGTCCAACGTCTGGCGCGGATCCTCCATCTTGTTCAACGCGGCGTTCGACTTGGCCTTGAAGATGGTCGCGAGACGCTTCCCTACACCCATGGGACCTCCTTGGTCACTTGCCCAGAATAGGGGCCCCGCGGCACCGAGAGGCTCCAGTCGGACTAAGAATCCCGTTGGCGTCCGAGTCCGAGGTCTTGAGCTCGGGCCTCGTCGGCGAGTGCGCGGCGGTGCTCGTCGAGTCGGGCGCTCAGCACCTCGTCGCCCACCGCGAGGATTCGTAGGGCGAGTAGGGCGGCGTTGGCCGCCCCATTGACCGCGACGGTCGCTACGGGCACGCCACGGGGCATCTGGACGATACTGAGCAGCGAGTCGAGTCCGTCGAGGCGTGCGAGGGCGACCGGTACACCGATCACGGGCAGCGACGTGGTCGCGGCGAGCATCCCGGGCAGGTGCGCCGCACCGCCCGCGCCGGCGATGATGACGCGTAGTCCCCGGTCCCGGGCGTCTCGACCGTAGGCGAGCATGTCGTCGGGTGTGCGGTGCGCCGAGACGACTCGAACCTCGTGCTCGATCCCGAAGTCCTCCAGCACAGCCGCGGCCCCGGCCATGACGTCGAGGTCTGAGGAGCTGCCCATCACCACTCCCACGATCGCGCTCACGTCGCCTCCCTCGTCCGGGTCCCGTAGGCCAGGGCCCCCGCCCATGCTGTCACGCGCGCACGTTCGGCGTCGTCATCGACGGCCGTCACGTGGCCGAGCTTGCGTCCCGGCCGCCACGCCTTGCCATAGTCGTGGACGAACGCGCCGCTGACCGCCCGACCGGCGGCCGGCATCGCCGGCTCATCAGCGCCGACGACGTTGACCATGACGGCGTGGGCGACGATGGGCTCGGTCGAGCCCAGCCGCTGACCGCTGACCGCGCGCAGGTGGTTGGCGAACTGGTCGGTCGCGGCCCCCTCGATGGTCCAGTGGCCGGTGTTGTGCGGTCGAAGGGCGACCTCGTTGATCACGAGACCCGACTCGGTCACGAAGAGCTCGATCGCGATGATCCCAATCGCGCCCACGAGGTCGGCTACCGCGTGGCCGAGCGCGGCGGCCTCGGCCGCGAGTTCGGGAAACTGACTCGGGAATCGGACCTCGACGCACATCCCGTCGGACTGAACGGTCGTGACGAGGGGGTAGTGGGCGACCTCGCCGTCACAAGCGCGCGCGAGCAGTTGGGCGACCTCGCCGATCAACTCGAGCCGTTCCTCGACCACGACGACGGTGTCGAGGGATTCGACGAGCGCGGCGACATCACCGACCTGGTCGGGGAAAAAGACGCCGCGCCCGTCGTAGCCACCGCGGGCCACCTTGACGACGGGTGGGACCGCCACGGAGTCCAAGAATGCGTGCAGCGCGGGGTCGTTGCGAGAGTCCACGACGATGAATCGAGGCACGGGCAGGCCGTGTTCGGCGAACTGGACGCGCTGGTAGGCCTTGTCGACGGCGTAGCGTAGTGACGCGGGACCGGGTCGCAGTATGACCCCCTCGCGGGCGAGGACGTCGAGGAGCTCGAGGTCCACGAGCTCGTGGTCAAAGGTGACCACGTCGACGTCGCGCGCGAGTTCAACGAACGCCGCTCGATCACTCGGATCGCCGATGACCACGTGGTCGGCCGTGGCGACGGCCGAGTCGTCCTCGTTCAGTGCGAGGACACTAACGGTGACGCCCGCGTCGTGGGCGACCTCGCCCATCATCCTCGCGAGTTGGCCGGCCCCGACCACGCCGACGCGCGACGAGATAAGTTGAGGGTCGCCCGGCACGGGCACGACGATAGTGGGCGAACGGGGGCGGTCATGCGTATCGGGGTTGGCCTTGACCTGGACGGGACGATCGATGAATCGGTCGAACGGGCGCGCCGGTTGCGTGGCCGGGGGTTCCGTTCGATGTGGTCCTCACAGATATTTGGACCCGATACCCTGACGGTGCTCGCGGTGGTCGGCCGTGAGCTGCCCGACGTCGACTTTGGCACGGCCGTCGTCCCGGTCCAGCCCCGCCACCCCTCGATGCTGGCGGCCCAGGCGCGAACGGTCCAAGACGCCATCGGCGGTCGACTGACCCTGGGCGTTGGGCTCTCGCACCAGGTCATCGTGGAGGGACTCTGGGGGATCGCCTTCGATCGGCCGGCGTCGTACTTGCGCGAGTACCTGGCCGCCCTCGCCCCGATGCTGCGCGGTGAACCAGTTGACGTCCACGGCGACATGGTCAGTGCGACCGCGACCGGTGCCGTAGGGCCCAAGGACGTCGTCGCGCCCCGACTCGTCGTGGCGGCGTTGGGCCCCAGGATGCTCGCCCTCGCCGGAACGGTCGCCGATGGCACCGTCCTGTGGATGACCGGACGGCGCACCATCGCCGAGCACATCCGGCCCTCGATCGATGCCGCCGCGTCCGCGGCGAGTCGGCCGTCGCCGAGCGTGATCTGCTCGTTGCCGGTCGTGGTGAGCGATGACCCAAAGGGTGCGCGCGACATGATCAACGAGACCTTCGCGGTCTACGCGACGCTGCCGAGCTACCGGGCGATGCTCGAGCGCGAGGGGGTGAACGACCCCGCGGGTGTGGCGCTGATCGGCACGCACGACGC
>JAJYPU010000221.1 GCA_021795095.1 Actinomycetes bacterium
ACGCCGCCGGGTACTCGTCGTCGAGGACGATCACAATCTCGCCCAAGCACTGGCGGACCTACTCACCGACGAGGGCTTCTCGGTCACCCAACGCCACGACGGGGAGTCGGGCTTCGCCGAGGGACGAGACGGCGCCTACGACGTCATCGTGCTCGACATCATGCTGCCCAAGCGAAACGGGTTCTCGGTCTGCCTGGACCTGCGAAGCGCCGGGGTACACACGCCGCTGCTGATGCTCACGGCCAAGGACGGCGAGCTCGACGAGGTCGAGGGGCTCGAGGTGGGCGCCGACGACTTCTTGCGCAAGCCCTTCGAGTGGTCGATCCTGCTCGCGCGCGTGAACGCGCTGCTACGCCGCCACGAACGTGAGCGGCCTCAGCCGCTCGTGGTCGGACCGGTCTCACTGGACCCGGTGAGCCGCCGGGTCATCGCGCACGACCGGCCGGTGTCGCTCACCCCGCGCGAGTTCGCCCTGCTCGAGTACCTGCTCAGCCACGGCAGCGAAGCGATCAACAAGGGCGACATCCTCACCGCCGTGTGGGGCGGGGACTTCGACGGTGACCCGAACATCGTCGAGGTCTACATCGGTTACCTGCGACGCAAGATCGACCTGCCCGACCGCCCCTCGATCATCCGCACGGTCCGTGGCGTGGGGTACCGCGTTCGCGAGGACTGATGCGCCGGCGCGCGCTCTCGATCCGCGCCCGTCTGACGCTGTACTTCGTCATCTCGATCGCGGTCGTGCTCGGCTTCACGGGCGTGGCGCTCGTGAACCTCGTGCACCGCTCACTGGTCAACAGCGCCACCAACCAAGTGACCGACGTCATGTCCCAGGTGCAGACGCGCCTCGCGACGTCGCCCTTGCCGGCGAAGCTGCTCGTGCTGCCGATGGTCGGCGACGTCGTCGTCCAGGTGACCGATCCGGGCGGCCACGCGGTCTGGGCCGCGAGCTCGGCGATCGCGAACGAGCCGGTGCTCGCGCGTGCGAGACCAGACAACGCCGCGACCACCGGACTGGTGGCGCTGCCCATTCACAACCAGGCCGACGCCACGGTCCTCGCGGCGCTCAGCCAGTCGACGGTGCAGTCGATCACGACCTCGCGCGGGCCGGCGCTCATCTTCGGCTTCGTCGACGGCGCCTCGATCACCCACAGCGTCGGGGTGCTGCTCGCGAGCGTCGCGATCTCGTTCCCACTACTGCTCGTGCTCGCCGGTGGGCTCATCTGGCTCGGGCTCGGTCTCGCGCTCGCGCCCGTCGAGTCGATCCGTCGCCGCGTCGAGCGCATCGCCGCGCGCGACCTGTCCGAGCGGGTGCCGGTGACCGGCGGGGACGACGAGATCGCGCGTCTCGCGCGCACCGTGAACGAGATGCTCGACCGCCTCGAGTCGGCGAACCGCTTCCAGCAGGAGTTCGTCTCCAACGTCAGCCACGAGTTGCGTAGCCCCCTCACGACCCTGCTCGCGACCGTCGAGCGGGCGACCAACCTCGCCGAGCGCGCCGACTGGGGAAGCGTCGCGGACACGATCACCCGCGAGGGCCGCCGCCTCGACGCGCTGATCGACGACCTCTTCTGGCTCGCGCGCAACGACGAGGGCCAGATCGAGCTGCAGCACATGGACGTCGATCTCGACGACCTGCTCTACGAAGAGGCCCAGCGGGTGCGCTCGATGTCCGGGCTCGCCGTGGACACCTCGGCGGTGACCCCGACGCGCGTGGTTGGCGACCCCGCGACCCTGAAGCGCATGGTGCGAAACGTCGTTGACAACGCGGTGCGCTACGCGCGCACCCAGTTGAGCTTCAGTGCCGGTTACGACCTCGACGAGGCGGTCGTGCGTATCGCCGACGACGGCGAGGGTATCGACGTCGCCACGAGCGCGCGCTTCTTTCAGCGCTTTGTGCGCTCGGACCCGGCGCGTGCGCGTGCGTCGGGGGGAACCGGTCTCGGACTCGCGATCGTCGCGGATATCACCGCGCGCCACGGAGGCAGCGCGCGCTTCGTATCGGTCGAACGCGGGAGCTGCCTCGAGTTGCGCGTGGCGCGTGGTGAGATCGCGCCTTAAAGTCGCACTGTGACCCCGCTTGAGCTCGCCCAACGCCTCGCCCGTCCGATCGGCGCCCTCGGCGCCGCTTTCTACTTCGACCCCGGGACGGTCGAGGCCGCCGCCGCGCTCGGGATCAACGTCTATGAGTTCTACGGCCTCGGTCGCGGGGGCGTGCTCGGCGACGTCGACGTGGCGATGGTGCAAGACGCCTTCCACTTCTTCCACCCGCGCACGATCGACCTGCTCTGGCGCGCGGCGAGGGAGAAGGCCGACCCCGTCGAGGTCGCCCGCGCCCACGTGGCCTCCGCCTACGCCTACGCCGATCGCACCTTCGGCGCCGTGCCCCTCGACCTGCTCGAGTCCACTGCTCGGGGCGCACGGACGGTCCTTGCGGCCGACCCGCTCGGGGTACACCCGCTCGCTGACGGCTACCGGCGCGTGAAGGTGCCCGCGGACCCCGTGCACGACGCCTACCTCGGGGTGATCGCGCTGCGCGAGCTGCGCGGCGCGCTGCACATCGAGGCGGTGGTAGACGCCGGGCTCTCGCCCGCGCAGGCCTGCTACCTCGAGGACGCCGCAATCTTCAAACTGCACGGCTACCGCGACGAAGACGTCCCAGCGATCTCACCCGCGCTCGAGGCGAGTAAGGCGAGCGCTGAGGTGGCGACCGACGCGGCCATGGCTGAGCGCTTCGCCGCGCTTGAGGCCCCCGAGCGCGACGAGCTCGCGCGTGGCGTGGAGGCGATGGCGACCGCGACGGCGAGTCCGGTGTCGCGCTAGCCATGGCGCGGCGCGTTCGGGTCTCGCGCGACCCGCTGCTGACGACGCTCACCGTGGCGGCGATCCTTGAGACGGTCTGGACCGTCTACATCGCCTTCAGCCTGCCGCGCCACTACGTCGCGATCCACTGGAAGATCGCCTGGGTTGGTCTAGACATCGGCGAAGTGGCGACGCTGCTGGCCGCGGCCTGGGCCTCGTGGAAGCGCCGGGCCATCCTCGCGCTCTTCACGAGCTCGGCGGGCACCATGCTGCTGGTGGACGCCTGGTTCGACATCACGACCGCGCGCCGTGGCGACCAGTTCCAGAGCTCACTCACCGCGCTGCTCATCGAGGTTCCATCGGCGATCGCGCTCTACTGGGTCACCCAGCGCACCATCCGCCAGCTCAACCGGTCGCGCATGGACGAAGCCGGGGTGCACTCGGTGCGCCACCTGCCGCTCGACCCAATCGACCCGCGACGCGAGCGACCTCAGCGGTGACGGGCCGGGGCCTGCTCGAGGGCTAGGAGGAACTCCTTCACTGCGAGGCCGCCGCCGTAGCCACCGAGGCCCTTGGCCGCGACCACCCGGTGACAGGGCACGATGATCGGCCAGGGGTTCACGTGGTTGGCCTGGCCGACGGCCCGCACGGCGCGAGGTCGGCCGATCGCGCGCGCGACGTCGCCGTAGGTGCGG
>JAJYPU010000222.1 GCA_021795095.1 Actinomycetes bacterium
GCTCTTCGGCAAGGTCGTCAAGGGCCTCGACGTGGTCGCCGCCATCAACGACGTCGGCACGCCGTCGGGCAAGCCCCGCGAGCGGGTCGTCATCGAGTCGGTGACCATCAGCGAGTCCTAATCCAGGCTCGCGGCATTCACACCGCGGGTCACCTCGACATCGTCGGCGACCACGACGCGCCATCGCCCGTCTGCTTCGGCCAGGACGCCTCGCGCACCCACGACCACCAGCGGCTCGTCACCCGTGTGCAGCCGGCGGGTCCGCTCGAGCTGCTCTGACGTCGCGGGAACCGTGAGCACCACCCCGTGCCGGTAGCCGAGACCGATGGTCGGTGCGCCACCACGTGGATCGATCATCACTGACCCGAGCACAGTTGCCACCGACCCGATCGCGACGAGTCGCGCCGCGGCCAGTGCGTCGCCGAAGACGCTGTCGCGCCAGACCGCTCTCGCGTGCAGCGCTGCCCCGTCGCTCAACACCACGTAGTCGGCCCGCGCGACGCGGTCGACGAGTGCGGCCTCGTGGGCACCGGCGCGGTCGATCACCATCAGCGCCTCCACGTCGGCCCCGGTCGGCTCGAGTGCGGTGGCGATCTCGAGCGCGGCCCGCGCGGCGCCGACGAAGGCGGCGGCAGTCGGCACGACCACCACCGACGCGCCCTTGAGCTCCCCGACCGTGGCGTCGATGAAGGCGCGCAGCGAGCCGGCGACGAGTGTGGTCACGCGTCGAGTATCCCACCGAGACGAGCGAGAACTACTATCCAGCAATGAACTTGCGAACCATCGGCGTCTTGGGGTCAGGCATCATGGGTAGCGGCATCGCCGAGGTGGTTGCCGCCACGGGGGCGAGCGTCATCGTACGCAGCCGTAATCAGGCGAGCGCCGACGCGCTGCTCGTGGGACTGGACCGCTCGCTCGCTCGCCAGGTGGAGCGCGGCACACGCGACGCCGCCGACGCCGCCGCGCTGCACGCGCGCGTCACGGTCACGACCGAACTCGCCGACCTCGCGAACTGCGAACTGGTGATTGAATCGGTTGTCGAGGACATGGACGTCAAACGCGTGCTCTTCAACGAACTCGACCACGTCGTGCGACCCGACGCGATCCTCGCCACCAACACCTCGACCCTGTCGGTGATCGACCTCGCCGTGGAGACCTCGCGACCCGAGCGCGTCTGCGGCGTGCACTTCTTCAACCCGGCCCCGGTGATGTCACTGGTGGAGATCGTGCGTCCGTTGTCGGCGAGCGACGAGACGATCGACTACGTGGTCGACTTCGTGACCCGGTGCGGCAAGGACGCCGTCGTCGTGAAGGACCAGGCCGGGTTCGTGGTGAACGCGCTGCTCTTCCCCTACCTCAACAACGCCGTGCGACTCCTCGAACAGGGCGTGGCCACGATGGAGGGGATCGACGTGGCCATGAAGGGCGGCTGCGGCTTCCCAATGGGTCCCTTCGCCCTGCTCGACCTGGTCGGGCTCGACACCTCCCTCGCCATCCTCGAGGCGCTCTACACCGAGTTCGCCGATCCCAATTTCGCTCCCGTGCCCACCCTGCGCCGGATGGTGACCGCCGGCCGACTCGGTCGCAAGTCCGGACGCGGCTTCTACGACTACCCCCGCCGATGAGTGAGCGCTCCAAGCCCTGGGTGATGCGCACGTACTCGGGCCACTCGACGGCCCGGGCCTCGAACGAGCTGTTCCGCGCCAACCTCGCCAAGGGCCAGACCGGGCTCTCGATCGCCTTCGACCTGCCGACCCAGACCGGCTACGACCCCGACGACAAGAACGCCGCGGGCGAGGTCGGCAAAGTAGGCGTGCCCGTGGCGCACCTCGGTCACGTCCGCCAGCTCTTCGAGGGTCTACCCCTCGACGAGATGAACACCTCCATGACGATCAACGCGACGGCCGCGTGGCTGTGGTCGCTCTACCTCGTGCTCGCCGAGGAGCAGGGCGCCGACCTCGCCAAGCTTGCCGGTACGACCCAGAACGACATCGTCAAGGAGTACCTGAGCCGCGGGACCTACATCTTCGCCCCCGAACCGTCCAAGCGGTTGATCGTCGACATGATCGCCTTCGCCGAGTCCCACGTACCCAAGTGGAACCCGATCAACGTCTGCAGCTACCACCTCCAAGAGGCCGGGGCGACGCCCGTCCAGGAGATCGCCTACGCCCTCGCGACGGCAATCGACGTCCTCGACGCGGTCGCCGCCTCCGGCAAGGTCGCGCCCGAGGCGATGGCGAGCGTCGTCGGTCGTATCTCGTTCTTCGTCAACGCCGGCGTGCGCTTCGTCGAGGAGATCGCCAAGATGCGCACCTTCACCGCGATGTGGGACGAGATCTGTCGTACCCGCTACGGGGTTGAGGACCCCGCCAAGCGTCGCTTCCGCTACGGAGTCCAGGTGAACTCACTCGGGCTGACCGAGCAGCAGCCCGAGAACAACGTCGCGCGCATCGTGCTCGAGATGCTCGGCGTCACCCTCTCGGGCGACGCCCGCGCGCGGGCCGTGCAGCTGCCGGCCTGGAACGAAGCCCTCGGGCTGCCGCGCCCGTGGGATCAGCAGTGGAGCCTTCGGCTCCAGCAGGTCCTCGCGTTCGAGAGTGACCTGCTCGAGTATCCCGACCTCTTCGCGGGTTCCATCGTCATGGACGCCAAGGTCCGCGAGCTCACCGCCGCGGCGCGCGCCGAGCTCGACGACGTGCTCGAGCTCGGCGGTGCCTTCGCGGCCGTCGAGGAACTGAAGGCGCGGCTCGTCGCCAGCCAGGCCGAGCGGGTCGCTCGCATCGAGTCCGGTGAGCAGGTTGTCGTCGGCGTCAACCGGTTCACCGAGACCGCCCCGTCACCCCTGACCGTCGACCTCGACGCGGCCATCTTGACCGTGGACCCCGACGTCGAACGTCAGTTGGTCGAGGACGTCGTCGCCTGGCGCGCCCAGCGCGACGAGGCCGCGGTCCAAGCGGCCCTCGCCGAGCTCGCGCGCGTGGTCACGAGCGACGACCCCGCGGACAACGTGATGGCGCCCTCGATGGCCCTCGCGCGCGCCGGCGGCACGACGGGCGAGTGGGCCAACTGTCTTCGGGGCGTCTTTGGCGAGTACCGCGCCCCCACGGGGGTGCGCGCCGGCGTCGGTCACCGCGCCGTCGGCTTCGCGGCGTTGGTGTCGCGTTCGCGTGCCCTGGCCGAGCGGCGCGGCTCGCCGCCCAAGCTGCTGGTGGCCAAGCCGGGTCTCGACGGACACTCCAACGGCGCCGAACAGATCGCGGTCGCGGCCCGCGACGCCGGCTTCGAGGTCGTCTACCAAGGCATTCGGCTCAGCCCCGAGGAGATCGTGGCCGTCGCCCGCGACGAGGACGTTGACATCGTCGGGGTCTCACTGCTCTCGGGATCTCACCTCGCACTCGTGCCGCGGATCCTTGACGGTCTGGCCGCCGCGGGCGTGAGTGTGCCAGTGGTCGTCGGTGGCATCGTGCCCGAGGCCGACGCCCAACGGCTGC
>JAJYPU010000223.1 GCA_021795095.1 Actinomycetes bacterium
TTGATGGCGTAAACCCACGGGGGTCCGGCGGCCACCGCGATGAAGCCCCCGAGGGCCGGACCGACGATCGAGGCGAAAGTGCCACGCACCATGTTGAGCGTCGCCGCGTCGCGCTGGAGGTCGTGGGCGACCAACCGTTGATTGAGCGCGGCGAGGCTCGGTCCCTGGACGCTGCCCGCGATGATGATGACGGCGTCGACCACGTAGAGCACCCACGCCGCGGGCGAGGGACGCGCCGCGTTCACGACGAGCGCGACGGCGGTGAGCAAGAGCACGAACTCGGTGACCAGCACGAGTCGGCGCCGGTCAAAGTGGTCGGCGAGCACGCCGCCGTAGAGGCCGAAGACGAGCAGCGGCACGACCTCGACGAGGCCGAGCGCACCCACCGCGATCGGCGAGTGGGTGAGCTGCTTGAGCTGGTACGCGGTCGTCACGTAGGTCGCCTGACTACCGAGCGCCGAGATGAAGCCCGCGACGTAGAGCCGGCGGTACTGGCGTGACGCTCGCAGCGGTGCGAGATTGAGACCCAGGTTCACGCCGGCGGTCCCGCCAGCCACCCGCGTTCACGGTCGAAGTGGCGAAGCACCCTGGCCGGCACGCCGCCGAGCACGACGTGGCTCGGGAACGTGCCGCGCACCACCGCGCCCGCGGCGACGGTCGTGTGCTCCCCGAGGTCGGTGCCCGGCAGGATCACGACGTTCGCGCCAAGCCAGCTCCCCGACCCGATCCGAACGGCGGCCTCGGTCGGGCGCTGCCAGCCGATCGCCGCGTCCGGGTCGTCGTAGGCGTGGTTTTGGTCGGTGATGTAGACGTAAGGGCCGGTCTGGATCTCGTCGCCCAACTCAATGCGCCAGTGGCCGATGATGTGCGAGCCTCGACCGATCACGCAGCGCTGACCGATCGACACAACGGGCGTGGTGAGCATCGTCTGGTCGCCGTTGATCCCCGCGGTCAGACAGACGTTCGGACCGACGAGCGTGCCGTCGCCGATCGACAGGTATCGTTCGTTGTAGATGACACCCTGAGGGGCCATCAACGCCGCACCAGCGCCGAAGTAGTGGAAGGCCTTGGCGTAGCGGTCGTGGGTCCCGACGATCGCGACGTCGTTGACGTAGGTCCGCAGCGCGCGCACCGCTTCACCGAGGAGTCGTCGCGTGTGTCGGCGCAGTTGCATGGGGGTCACGCTATCGCTGCGCTCAGCGGTGACCGCTACCCACAGGTCCCGTCATTCGACGAGCGCTGCGGGGGCCGGTCACTCGACGTCAGTCGAGGGTGATCGGCGCGTCGACGTCGATCGCCTCACCAATCACGTCGGGCGCGAGTGCCTCGGCGAGGTGCGCTCGGACCCGCTCGTCGATCTCGGCCATGAGCTGGGGGTTCTCACGCAGGAAGTTCTTCACGTTCTCGCGGCCCTGGCCGAGTTGCTCGCCCTCGTAGGTGAACCACGCGCCGGCCTTCTTCACGAAGCCGAGCTCGACCGCGACGTCGAGCACGGACCCCTCGCGGCTAATGCCCTGGCCGTACATGATGTCGAACTCCGCCTGCTTGAACGGCGCCGCGCACTTATTCTTCACGACCTTCACGCGCGTTCGGTTGCCCACGATCTCGGTGCCGTCCTTGATCGATTCGATCCGACGGATGTCGAGCCGGATCGATGAGTAGAACTTTAGTGCCCTCCCACCAGGGGTTACCTCAGGTGAACCGTAGACAATACCGATTTTTTCGCGCAACTGGTTGATGAAGATAGCGATCGTGTTCGACTTGGACAGTCCACCGGTCAACTTGCGAAGCGCCTGGCTCATGAGTCGCGCCTGGAGTCCGACGTGGGAGTCGCCCATGTCGCCCTCGATCTCGGCGCGCGGGGTCAGTGCCGCCACCGAGTCGATCACGATGACGTCGAGCGCCCCGGAGCGGATCAGCATGTCGGTGATCTCGAGGGCCTGCTCGCCGGTGTCGGGTTGGCTGATCAAGAGGTCGTCAACGTTCACCCCGATGGCGCGCGCGTACACGGGGTCCATCGCGTGCTCGGCGTCGATGTAGGCGCACACGCCACCGTTGCGCTGGGCCTCGGCGACCACGTGCATCGCGAGGGTCGACTTACCCGACGACTCGGGACCGTACAGCTCGACGATTCGTCCACGCGGCAGACCGCCGACGCCGAGGGCCATGTCGAGTGCGAGTGCGCCGGTCGGGATCGTCTCGATGTTCATGTGCAGGTTCTCGCCCATGCGCATGATCGATCCCTTGCCGAACTGCTTCTCAATCTGGCCGAGGGCTGCGTCGAGTGCCTTGCTTCGGTCGTCGGTGGCCATGGTTCTCCTTCGTCTACGTCGTGGAGGCACTGTAGAGTGCCCCTCTGACATCGGTCGGGCTACGCCGACACCGTACTACGAACAAGTGTTCGCTTCAAGGATTCGGCGCCCTAATTCCCAGGTATATCGATCAGTCGGCCAGTCCGACCCTAATCCCTTTAAAGTGCGAATTATGGCCAGCGAAGACAAGGCTGCGAAGTCCCGCCGCCAAGACGAGCCCGAAGCGGCACTCCCGGTCGGGGATGGCGTCGGCGAGGAACTGCCGGACGTCATCAGCGACCCGGGGGTCGAGGGCGGCGTGGACGTCGTCAATGAGGAGCCCGAGGAATCCGAGACCGAGGCGTAGATCGCGGCGCAGGGTTACGACCTGCTCTCCCCCCATCGCACCCTCGCGGGCCCATAACGACACCGGCCGTCAAGGCGATTGACTCCATGTTGGCTTCCGTTGGCGTTAGCACCGAGGGCGACTTACTCGAGTCGCAACTTCTGCCCAGTTGGTCAGTCGACCAATGATTGGTACACCAACCGCTGGAGCTCGCGACGGATCGGGTAGGTCCCACTCGGCAGCAACTGGGTGTAGAACCCGACGGTCAACTCCTCGAGCGGATCGATCCAGAAGGCGGTCGACGCCGCGCCGCCCCAGGCGACGGTGCCCTCTGAGACCAGGCTCTTGTTCGCCCGCCGATCGAGCATCACCGAGTAGCCGAGGCCGAAGCCGACCCCCGCGTAGTCCGTCTCGGAGAACGAGTCCGTGGCGAAGGTCGCAAGGTCGACGTCGTCGGGCAGGTGATTCTCGGTCATGAGCGACACCGTGCGGTTCGAGAGGAGTCGCACACCGTCGAGCTCGCCGCCGCGCAGGATCATGGTCATGAAGCGCTGGTAGTCCGCCGCACTCGACACCAGCCCACCGCCACCGCTATAGAGCTGTGGTGGGTGCGTCGCCGCGCGTGCGAGGTCCGCGACGGGTGCGAAGCTCCCCCCGGCGGGCACGTAGAGCATCGCCAGTCGGTCACGCTTCTCCTCGGGGCAGTACCAGTCCGTGTCCACCAGCCCGAGGGGCTCGATGATGCGTTCGCGAAAGAAGGCGTCGAGGGTCTGACCGCTCCAGATCTCAATGAGTCGGCCGAGCACGTCGGTAGCGACCGAGTAGTTCCACCGGCTCCCCGGCTG
>JAJYPU010000224.1 GCA_021795095.1 Actinomycetes bacterium
CGCGGGTGCACTCGTCGCTGCGCTGGTAGCTGGTGAAGCCCCGGTCGGCGCGCTCGCCCTGGTGTCGCCGTGGCTCGACCCGTTGCGCCCTTACGACGACGACCTCGCCGCGCGCGACCCCCTGCTCTCGATCGGCTGGCTCGAGGCCTGCGCACGGGCTTACACGCGCGGCGACCGTGACGACGAACTCGTGTCGCCACTTCGCGCGAACTGGGCGGGCCTCGCCCCAACGATTGTGGTGGGAACGAGTGACGACCTGCTCGCCCCCGACGCGGCCACTCTCGCCGCGCGCGACCACCTGGGCGTGGCGGTGCGGACCTGGCCGGGACTCTGGCACGACTTCGCGCTCGCCCTCGGCGAGCTGCCCGAGGCGACCGAGGCCGCCGAGGTGATCGCGCACCACCTCGCGGGGGCGATGGGGTGGCGTCGCGTGGAGGCTACCGGCTGGTAGGTTCGGCGTCACCTGAGCGTAGGAGGGGACGTGCGGGTTTCGATTGACGCAGACCGATGTCAGGGTCACGGGCGGTGCTTCAACGTCGCGCCGACGGTCTTCGGCTTCGACGACCTCGGTAGCGGGGTCGTCCTGGTGGCCGAGCCGAGCGGCGAGGACGTGCCACTCGCGCGCCTCGCCGAGGCGAACTGCCCGGAGCGCGCGATCACGGTGGTCGAGTGAGATGGATGAGCCCGTGACTGACTTCGCCACCGACTGGGACCACACCGACCCACGCTGGGTGCACGACCCGTACCCGATCTGGGACGAGCTACGCGAGCGCTGTCCCGTTGCCCACACCGATCGCTACGGCGGCGCCTGGTTCCCGTCGACCCACGCGGGGGTCTCCGCGGTCGCGACAGACACCGAGCACTTCACCAGCCGCACGGTGGTGATCGGCAACGGACGACCGATGGAGGAAGCCCCGCCCGCGCCGATTGGCGTCGCGCCACCCATCACCTCGGACCCGCCGTTCCACCAGATCGCGCGGCGGCTCATCTTGCCGGCCTTCGCGCCCGGACCGGTGCGCGAGCTCGAGCCGATGGTGCGTGCGCTGTGCGAGCGGTTGCTCGACGAGATCGCCGGTGCGCGTGTGCTCGACGCGGCGACCCAGTACGCGCAGTTCATCCCCCCGGCGGTGATCATCCGGATGCTGGGATTTCCCGAAGCCGACGAGGAGTTGTTCCGTGAGTTCGTCCACGTGGTGCTCGAGGGCGTGAACCTCCCGGCCGAGCAGCGCCTCGAGGAGTTCGCCCCGATCGAGGCCTACCTCAACACCCAGATCGAGGACCACCGCGCCCACCCGCGTGACGACCTCACGAGCTACCTGCTCGGCGTCGAGGTGGCCGGCCAGCGTCTCGCGGTCGAGCACATCCGCGGCACCATGATCCTCGTGCTGATCGCCGGGATCGACACCACGTGGTCGGCGATCGGCGCGTCGCTCTGGCACCTCGCGAGCCACCCCGATGACCTGGCGCGCCTGGTCGCCGAGCCCGAGCTGATGGGGGTCGCCGTCGAGGAGTTCCTGCGTTTCTACGCGCCGGTCACGATGGCCCGGCTCGTGAAGGAGGACGTGGACTTCCTCGGCTGTCCCATGAAGCGCGACGACTGGATCCTGCTGGGCTTCCCGGCGGCCAACCGGGACCCTGCGGTTTTTCCCGACGCCGACCGGTTCATCATCGACCGCCTCGAGAACCGCCACATCGCGTTCGGCCTCGGGATTCACCGCTGCGCCGGGTCGAACCTCGCGCGAATGGAACTGCGTGTGGCGCTCGAGTCGTTCATCGCGCGCTACCCGCGTTTCGAGCTGCTCGACCCCGAGGACGTGACGTGGGCCCAGGGTCAGGTGCGCGGACCGCGCCGCGTGCCGATCCGCGTCGTGAACGATTAGTGCAGGCCGAGGTCGGGCGTGGCGCGACGCCACTGCTCGGCCATCCACGACTCGATGGCGTCGGGTTCGCGCGGCAGCGCCGCCGAGAGGTTGCGCGATCCGGTCTCGGTGACCAAGATGTCGTCCTCGATGCGCACCCCGATGCCGCGGTACTCCTCGGGCACGGTGAGGTCGTTCTTCTGGAAATACAGGCCGGGCTCGACGGTGAGCACGTAGCCCGCGTGCAACTCGCCGCGGTAGACGTCGTTACGCGCGTTGGCGCAGTCGTGCACGTCAAGGCCCAGCATGTGGGATACACCGTGCAGCGTGTAGCGGCGATGGGTCTGACGGTCGGGGCGCAGTGACGCTTCGGGGTCGTCGATGATCCCGAGCTCCGCGAGGCCGTAGGCGAGCACGCGCACGGCAGCGTCGTGGGCGGCGCTGAAGGGCACGCCCGGGGCGACCGCGGCGATGCCGGCCTCCTGGGCGGCGAGCACGAGCTCATAGACGCGTCGTTGGGCGGGGGAGAAGACCCCGTTGATCGGCAACGTGCGCGTCACGTCGGCGGTGTAGAGCTGGTCACATTCGACCCCCGCGTCGAGCAGCAGCAGCTCGCCATCGCGCACGTCGCCGTCGTTGCGGGTCCAGTGCAGCACCGTCGCGTTGGCCCCGCTCGCGGCGATCGTGTCGTAGCCGACATCGTTGCCCTCGACACGTGCGCGCAGGTTGAAGACCCCCTCGATCACGCGCTCGCCGCGACCCTTCGCCTGGGGCAGCGCGCGTACGACGTCGGCGAAGCCCTCGACCGTGTGGGCGATTGCGACCTCGAGCTGGCGTTGCTCGAACTCGTCCTTCACGAGGCGTAGTTCACCGAGGGTGGTGGCGAGCCGGTCGTCGTGCTCACTCGGCTCGATTGCGGCGTCGAGGGTCGCGTCAACGCCTCGCACGACGGCGATCGTCGTGTCACCCAGCTCGCCCAGGTGCTTGGCCAGGTCCTCGAGCGGGGCCGTGTCGACCTGGTAGTACTGGGCCGCCTCGCTCACGCCCCGGCGCGCGCCGACCCACAGCTCGCCGTAGCGCGAGTCGGTGAAGAAGGCGTGGGTGCGGGCGTCGCGCCGTTCGGGCACGTAGAGCGTGGCGTGGCCGGCCCCCGCCCCCGGGGTGATCACGAGCACGCAGTCGGGCTCGACGCAACCGGTGAGGTAGAAGAAGTCCGTGCCGGGCCTGAAGCGGTAGTCGGTGTCGTTCGCGCGCACCTTGGCCGAGCCGGTGGGGACCACCAGCG
This sequence comes from Actinomycetes bacterium, assembly GCA_021795095.1. The sequence continues at coordinate 3,145 of JAJYPU010000224.1, forward strand.
TGAGTCCGGGCATCGCCGCGGCGAGCGCGGCGCGGCGCGTCGCCGCGTAGGTGGCGCCGGGGTGCACGTCGCCACTCGGCGCCGATGGCGCCCAGCCGCTCGTCATGACCTCGACGAGCGCACGTGGCACCGCGGGGCGGTGCCCCCCCGCCCAGACCCAGTGCTCGCTGATCGGATGCTCGGCGGAGACGTCGGGTTCGGTGACGGGGTTATCGGTCATGGGCTCAATCTACCGTTCGGGGTCGTGGCCGACGTCGTAGTGTCGTGCGAATGGAACTGTCCCTCGACTTCGACGGCCCCGTCGCGATGCTCACGTGGCGCGACGGGGAGAACCGGA
>JAJYPU010000225.1 GCA_021795095.1 Actinomycetes bacterium
TGGGTGAGATTAGGCGCCCGCCCCGTTGAGAACGACCTTGCTCGCAGGAACCGCGAATGCGGTGACGCCCCAGCGGGCGAGGATCGCGTGGTAGGTGCCGTTGGCGATGAGCACGCGGATCGCGGCTTGAATTGCCGTGGCGAGCGCGTGTCCCGTGGCGGTCTTGGCGGTGGCGATGCCCGTCGGGGTCACGTTGACGGCGCTGCCGACCGACTTGAAGGCGCCCTTGGAGGTCGCGACGATGTAGGCGCCGACCTGGGCGTCGACGAAGCCGACGGTGGCTTGGCCCGAGGAGATCGCGATGTTGGCCTCGGTCTGGGTTGGGAAGGCCATGACCGTCACGGGCTTGGAACCCGGGCAGGACTTAGCGAGTGCCTCCACGTTGGACTGCTCGACCGTTCCGGTCTCCACGGCGACTTTTAGGCCACAAAAGCTCTTCATGCCGTGGAAGGTCACGGTCGAGCTCGCCTTGGCGTAGACGCCCTCGCCCTCTTGGAAGTAATCAACGAAGTTGACCTGCTTCTCGCGGGCCTTGTTGTCGGTGAAGGACGAGTTGCCGATCTGGTAGTGGTTCGAGGCGATGCCGGCGATGATGTTGTCAAAGGTCACGTTGTTGGCGTGGACGGTGATCCCGAGGGTCTTCGCGATCGCGTTCATCAGGTCGATGTCAAAGCCCACCATGGTGGTGCCGCGCATGAACTCGTCGGGCGCGTACGTCGCGTCGGTGGCGACTTGGATGGTCTCGTGACGAAGTGCCGCTGGCACTAACCGGGCGGCGCGTGCGTTGTAGACGCCCTTGGTGGGAGCGGCTCCCGCGCCGCTTGTTGCGACCATGCTCAGGACCGCAAGTATCGCGGTGATACCGATCGCGCTGATCAACCGACGTACCCGTGGATTGCCTGCCATTTGGTTCCCCCTGTCTCGCACCTTTTCGGCGCACGGTCGCCAGTCTGGCCAGTTAAGGACACCGTAACGTTGTTGGATCCGACAAATCTGCGGGGCTTGACTCGTGCGAATCGATAGCGCCGTGGCTCGAGCAGCGGGGTAACGTCGGCCCGAGTGAGTCAGCGGACACAGAGGGGAACCATGACGATCGACGAAGGTGCTGGCTCGACTCGACCCGCGATCCTCGACCTGATGCCGCCGGGATCGCGCCTCGATGACGGGCGTCTCGTCATCGGTGACCGCCGCGCTAGTGAGCTCGCTGACACCTTCGGTACCCCGGCCCTGATCATCGACGAGTCGGCGTTGCGCGCCCGCGCGCGTCGCTACGTCGACGGCCTGCGGTCGCGTTGGCCCAATTCCCAGGTCGTGTGGGCGTCCAAGTCGCTGCCCTGCACCGCGATCTACCGGATCATGGGCGAGGAGGGTCTGGGCGTCGACGTCGCCGGCGGTGGCGAGCTCGTGATGGCCCTTTCCGGCGGCGTCGATCCGGTACGCCTCGTCTTGCACGGCAACGCGAAGACCGACACCGAGCTCGCGATGGCCCTTGAAGCAGGGGTTGGGACCGTCGTGATCGACAATCTCGACGACGTCGCACGTCTGGAGCGCTTGGCGACACGCGAGCAGGGCGTGCTGATCCGGGTGATCCCCGACGTCGCGACGGCGACGCACGACGCGATCGCGACCGGGCACCAGAACTCGAAGTTCGGTCTCTCGGTCCCCGAAGCCCGCACGCTGATCGACCGGCTTCGCGGGAGCGCTCGCCTGCGACTCGATGGGCTCCACGTGCACATCGGTTCACAGATCCTCGACGTGGCGCCATTCGCGCGGGCCGTCGAAGCCGTCGCCACGCTCGGATCGTTCGACGTCTACGACCTCGGGGGTGGGCTCGGCGCTCGCTACACCTACGACGACCACCCACCGTCGATCGAGGCGTATCTCGATACGCTCACCGACGCGGCTCGCGCGTTCCTGCCCGCGAGCGCGCGCCTGCTCATCGAACCCGGCCGCTCGATGATCGCCGAGACCGGGGTCACGCTCTATCGGGTCGTGTCGGTCAAACGGGGCGCGACGCGCACCTTCGTCGCGGTCGACGGTGGCATGGGCGACAACCTCGAGGTCTCGCTCTACGGGCAGCGCTTCGAGGCGACGATGGCCGATCGGGTAGGTGGCGGCGACGACTACACGGTGGTCGGACGGCACTGTGAGTCGGGCGACCAGTTGATTGACTCGGTCCCGCTCGTCGAGCCCGCCGTTGGTGACGTGCTCGCTGTCGCGGTGACCGGCGCCTACTGCCTGACCATGGCGAACAACTACAACGGCGCGCTGCGTCCGCCAATAGTGCTCGTCAACGCCAGTGAGGCGCGCCTCGCGCTGCGCCGCGAGACCTACGACGACTTGCTTCGACGAGACGTCGCACGGCCGTAGCATTCGCCCGTGGGGATGATGGGCGGGGCCGGGCACGAGGCGATGACCCTCGCGGCATTGGCTGAGGCCGTCGGCCCAGCGATGCTCGAACTCGTCGTCGGGACCGGCAACGACGGGGCGCTCGTTCGCGAGACAGTGCTCTGGGACCCAGTCGACTCGCTCGCACAAAGCGCGGGCGGCGTGCTGCTGCTCGTGGGTGCCGAGCCGTCGAGCCCCGATGTCGGCGCCGTAATCGAATCCGCCTCGCGCGCGGGTTACGTGGCGATTGCCCTCAAACGGCGTGGCGGGGATGTGGCGGACATCGTAGCGGTCGCCACGCGGTCGTCAATCGCGCTGCTCGTCGTTGCCGATGATGTGGCCTGGGGCACTCTCGACTCGCTGCTCGCCAGCGCGATCGCGAGTCATCAACCCGAGGCTCAAGGTGCGCTCGGCGCCGCCGACTACGGTGACCTCTTTGCGATCGCCAACGCAATCGCGACCAACGTTGACGCAGCGGTCACCATCGAGGACCCCGGTTGGCACGTGCTCGCGTACTCGAGCATCGAAGGTCACCCCATCGACGCTGTGCGCCAAGACTCAATCCTCGGGCGACGCGTGCGACGACTCGACCCCTATGAGTCCGAATACCGGGCAATCGCGCGGTCCCAAGAACCCGTCTACTTTGCGCCCTACGACGACGTGCTGGCGCGCGTGGCGATGCCGGTGCGCGCGAGCGGTCGCCTGCTCGGATCGATTTGGGCAATCGACGTAGACAACACGCGCAGTGAGCAGATCGGCGCGGCCCTCGAACGGGCCATGCCGAGCGTGGCGTTGCACTTGTTGAGTGCGGCCCACCGCGGCGACCTCGCACGCTATCGTCGCGCCGAGCTGTTGAGCGTCCAACTCGGCGTGCGGGCGCCCCACGGGGTCGACCTGAGTCACGATCTGCGTCGTCTTCTCCCGGCGACGCTGCTCGGTTTCGGCCCCCTCGATCGCGCCGATGGCGTGGTCGATGACCTGCGCCTCACTGACGTCGTCGCGGCGAGCGCCGAGTCGCTGTGTCACGACGCGTCGTGCGCGCGAGTCGCCAATGCGATCTATGTGTTGCTCCCCTCACAACGGG
>JAJYPU010000226.1 GCA_021795095.1 Actinomycetes bacterium
GGACGCGTCGTGTGACGCGGCACTCAGCACGTTCACGCTGTGCACCGTGCCCGACGACGCGCTCGTCGCGCGCGAGCTCTGGCGTGTCTTGAAGCCCGGTGCCACCCTGCACGTCCTCGAGCACGGACTGGCCCCCGACGAGCGCGTGGCGACCTGGCAACGGCGCCTCGACCCGCTCGAGCGACTCGTCGCCGACGGCTGTCACCTTTCGCGCGACCCCGTGACCGTGCTCGAGGGCGCCGGCTTCACGGTCACGACCATCGCCCAGCGCTACGAGTCTGGGCCCAAACCCTGGAGCTACTTCACGGTGGCACTCGCCGAAAAGCCGCTCGACTGAAACGGACCGGTCCCCCTGCCCGGGCTCGTTCACGGCGGCGTGGCGCTGACGGGACGACCGCCGATGCCGACGGCTCCTAGGACCTCGACCGTCCCGTCTCCTGGATTCGCAGTGCTGCCACCAGCAGACAGACCGGCACCGGGGCGACGAACGGGCCGATCGTGAGGATCCCGAGCAGTGCGAACACCCCGAGCACGCCAATGACCAGCCACGTGACCACCCCGACGCCGCGTCGCGCGTGGCGACGGCGAATCACGATGGTCCCGATCGCGACCAGGGCGCCGACGAGCGGGATCGCGATGATGGCGATGACCTTGTCACCGTTGGCCTGGACCAGGGTCTGTGAGACGGTGCCGTTGTAGGCCGAGACCGTGAAGGCCGCTACCAGCAGCGCCGCGCCGAGCACCACGGCGGCCACCAGCCACCCGCGCGTCCAGGCGTCCAACTCGATGGGTTTCGCACTCACTCGATCACCCTAACCACAACGCCACGGGCGTACCGCCTCCGCAACGGTGGCGAGTCGGCGGCGCTCGAGGGGCTCGGACTGTGGTCAAATCAGGTCGTGCAGCTCCTCGTGGTCGCGGCCCTGGTGTTCGTGATCAACCTCTTGCCCGCCTTCGGGCCGCCCACCTGGTCGGTGCTCGTCTACGCGCGACTGCGCTGGCACCTCGAACCGGTCGCCCTCGTGCTGGTCGGTGCAGCCGCGGCCACGGTGGGTCGGTACCTGTTGGCCTCGGGGGCGCGGGCCGTGCGCGGCCGCTTCTCCGCGCGCTACCGGACCAACCTCGCTAACCTCGCCGACCGGTTTCGCGGACGCAGCGCCAGTCTGTGGTCGCTCGCCATCCTCTTCGTGGTCTCGCCACTCCCCTCGGCCCAGCTCTTCGTTGCGGCGGGCCTGCTCGAGCTGCGCCTAGTGGTGCTCGGCGCGTCCTTCTTCGTGGGTCGGCTCGTCACGTATTCGCTCTACGTGGCCACCGCGGTCGCCGTCGACCACCAACTCGGCTCACTACTCACCAACGTGTGGGGCGAGCCGTGGTGGATCGCCCTACAACTCGCCCTGGTTCTGGCTATCTCGCTGCTGCCGCTCTTACCTTGGCGGGCGCAGCGCTCGGAACACCACTGACCGACGTCAGTTGTCGCCCGACGTCGGCGCGTCGGAACCGCCGGGCGCGGTGGTCGTCACCGGCCGGTCAGGGTTGTTCTTGCCGAGTGGTGACTGGTCGAGTAACTCGACCTCCACCTCACGCAGTCGGGTGGCCTTCACGATCGCCAACCGGTACTGATCGCGGGCATTGATCTGGTCGGCCGAGGTCTTGGCGTGGGCCATCCGCACGCGAAGCATCCTCGTGGCGTCGGCGACGGTCCGCGCGAACGTGGCGTCGATGGCCGCCATCGCGCCGCGATAGGTCTGCGCGTGGTGGGCGGATCGGGTGACGGGGAGCGTCGCGGGTCGGTGGGTGGCGGGCAGTCCACCGGCGAGGGCCGGCGTGGACAACGCGAGTGAGGCGGTCACCACCGCCACCCCGACCGACCTGCGTACCACGTTCACGTTCACCTCCAACGACAGTTAGCGTACCCAGCATTCTTGTGAGGACGTTGTGATTCGCGTCGGTCTTTCGTGAGACGTCCGGCGAACCGGTACGCTTCGAACCATGGGCGAGACGACCGCGACCATCCTGATCGTCGACGACGAGGCGGGCGTGCGAGACCTGCTCGGCGACGCCCTGCGCATCGCCGGCTACGAGACCTTGGCGGCCGGTGACGGTGACGAGGCACTCACGCTCTGGCGCACGAACACGGTCGAGCTCTGCATCGTCGACGTCAACATGCCCACCATGAACGGCTTCGAGTTCGTCGAGACCGTGCGCCGCGAGGACGCCGCCCTCCCGATCCTGTTGCTCTCGGCGCGCGACGCCGCCGCCGACGTCGCCCACGGTCTACGAATCGGGGCCGACGACTACGTGCGCAAGCCCTTCAGCCTCGAAGAGCTGCTCTTACGGGTGGCGGCGATCCTACGGCGCACCTCGGGCGCAACCGAGGACGACCGCGTGCTTCGCTGCGGGCCGCTCACCATGAACGTGGACCGTCACGAGGTCACTATCGGCGAGGAGTTGGTCGACATGTCCGCGACCGAGTTCCGCCTCCTCGAGGTGCTGCTCAGCAAGAAGAACCACCTCTTGACGCGCGAGCAACTGCTGCGCGACGTCTGGGACATCACCTTTGACTCGGAGACCTCGGTGCTCGACACGTACATCTCCTATCTGCGCAAGAAGATCCACCGCGACGACTTCGCACCCATCACCACCGTCCGCGGCGTCGGCTTCAAACTGGTCGATCCGCGCCCGTCGGCGTGACGCTCTCCACTCGACTGACGTTCCTGCTGATCACGATCACGGCGCTCGTGGCGCTGCTGGTCGGTGGCTACTCGGTGACGACGGCCACCCACGCCCAGTACGCGACACTCAACAACGCGATCGACACCGTGGCCACGAGCGGCGCCGGCCATCCGCTGACCGCGCTCAGCGACGCCATCAACATGGTCCAACAGGACAACCTGAACCTCACCCTCGAGATGATCGACGCCTCGGGCCACGTCACCGTCGTCGCCAACGGAACCGTGCCGCTCACGGCGCGGCCCACGCGCGCCGACGTGCTCGCCTCGCTCAACACCCTTCGCACCTCGAGCGACCTACCCGGCTTCGTCTACCGTTCGATCGCCATCGGCGGCGGGGACTACCTGCTCATCGCCGGGTCGACCAGTGCCATCTCGGCCTCGTCGCACCGCGTGGTCGAACGCACCATCCTGGTCGGGATCTTCGCTGCCCTGGTCATGGGCATTGTGGCGCGTCTATTCATGCGCCGCGACCTGCGCACCTTCGCGGCGCTGACCTCGTTCGCGACCCGCGTCGCGAACGGGTCGATCGACCTGACGCCGCCCGAGGCCTCGGGCAGCACCGACGTGCGCGAACTCCAACGCGCCCTCGCCTCGATGGTCGCGGCCCTGCAGTCCACCATCGAGACCGAGAAGCGCACCAGCGAGGCGATGCAGCGCTTCATCGGGGACGCCTCCCACGAGCTGCGAACCCCCCTCACGGTCATCAAGGGGTACACCGATCTGCTCGCGACGACGACCAT